>CAUJHQ010000054.1 GCA_963204815.1 Pseudomonadota bacterium
GGATCCAGTCATCGAGGCGCTCGGGGAACAGAACGCTCTGGGTGCGATCCTGGCCTTCGACGTACCGTCCCATCGTCCGCTCCACTCGGTCTGATGGGAGCTATGACATCGACCAGGGCCAAGAGTTTCCACACAGCCTCGGTCGGCAGCAGCCCCCAGAAACACCAAGGGCGCCTTGCGGCGCCCTCCGCCCTCAGCACTGGCGCTCAGGCCTCACCACTCCCGCAGCCGCGTCCTCAGCCGCGCGATGCTCTGGCTGTGCAGCTGGCAGACGCGGCTCTCGGTCACGCCCAGCACGGCGGCGATCTCCTTCAGGTTCATGTCGTGTTCGTAGTACATGCTCATCACGTACTGCTCGCGTTCCGGCAGGTTCTTGATCGCTTCCACCAGCGCTTCGCGCATGCGCTGGTCCTGCAGGCGGCCCAGCGGGTTGGCGTCCTCGTCGGCGACGTGTCGGTCCAGGTAGTCGTCGTCGCCCTCGTCGCCGCTCATGTCTTCCAGGTACAGCAGCTGCGTGCCGCGCACCTTGCCCAGCAATTCCTGGTACTCCGTGAGGCTCAGGCCCATCTCGCGCGCGATCTCGCTCTCGTTCGGCGCGCGGCCCAGCTTCTGCTCCAGCTTGTGCACCGCGGTCTCGATGCTGCGCTGGTGGCGGCGGTCGCCGCGGCTCATCCAGTCGTTGCCGCGCAGCTCGTCGAGCATGGCGCCACGGATGCGCTGGGTGGCGAAGGTCTCGAACTGCACGCCCTGCGCGGCGTCGAAGCGGGAGAGCGCATCGCTCAGGCCGATCATGCCGACCTGGATCAGGTCGTCGAGTTCGACGTTCGCCGGCAGCTTCGCGATCATCTGGTGGGCGAGGCGGCGCACCAGCGGGCTGTACTGCTTGAGCAGCACGTTGGCGTCGAGTTGTCCCTTGGCGGTGTACATGGAAGCGGCCTTTCGAAGGGCGTTCTGTTCGGCGTTCGTTGAAGTCAGTTCGTGCGCAGCGCGGCCGCGGCGCGAGGCCCGGCGACGAAGGGCGCGGCGTCGTCGGCCAGCGCCATCTGCGCCGCCACCAGGCGGTCGAGCGCGACGGCCGGCGCGTCGCGCGGGCCGCTGGCGGGGTCGATCACGGCCCAGTCGTGCAGCACCGCGCCGACGAAGCCGTCGGCGCAGCTGGCCAGGCGTTCGGCGATCTGCGGCGCGCGGCGCGACGCCGGGTCGGCGGCGAGCAGCAGGTCGAAGGTCATCAGCCGGCAGCGCTGCGCCAGCAGCTTGCAGGCGGCGTAGGCGTGCTTGATGCTTTCCGGGTGGTCGCCGCCCAGCAGCATGGGGCGTGCGGCGCGGCGCATGAACATGCGGGCGAGGTCGGTGGCGTTGGCGTGCAGCAGCACGGCGTCGGCCTGCGGCGCCGCTTCGGCGATGGCGTCGAGGAAGCCGCTGGCCGAGCCGCGCGTGTCGACGTAGGCCACCGGCAGGCCGCGTGCGGCCAGGTAGCCCACCTGCGCCGACAGCGGCTCGATGCAGCCGGCGAGGTCGATGATGGACATTTCCGGCGGCGCGGGCGAACGGTCGGCGGCGTCGACCACCAGCACGCGATGGCCGCGCGCCACCAGCGCCGCGGTGACGTGGTCCAGCACGACGCCGCTGAAGGCCACGTGCGGGTTCGCCGCGATCGGCAGCACGCGCTGGCGCGCGCCGGCGAACAGGCGCCGCAGGCCGCTGGCCTGGTCGAGCGGCATCGGGGACGAAGGGGCGTAGAAGTCGCGCATCGTGTTCTTCTGCGGGGCCGCGTTCAGGCGTGGAGTTGCGCGCCGGCGCCGGGGCCGCCGGCGAAGACGAGGTTCATGTCGGCGTTGTCCATGCGCCAGACCGGGTTGGCCGCGGCCTTCAGCGCACGCTGCACCAAGGTGCCGGCCGACAGGCGGTGCCAGTCCTCGGGCACGCGCTGGCCGTTGCCGACCGCCACCACCTTTAGCTTCAGGCGGATCAGCGCGTCCAGCGCCGGCGCCAGCTTCACGGCTTCGTCGATCTTCGACAGCACGATGCCGCAGCACTGCGCGGCGCCGTAGGCGGTGAGCACGTCCTCGATGGTCTCGCCCTGCTGCGCCGCGTTGACGACGAGCAGGCGCTTGATGCTGCGGTGGGACAGCATGTCCAGCAGCTCGCGCGTGCGGCTGTCGCGCTGCGCCATGCCGGCGGTGTCGATCAGCACCATCTTCTTGCCCGACAGCAGTTCCAGCAGGTCTTCGAGCGAGGCGCGGTCGTGCGCGGTGTGCACCGGCACGCCAAGGATGCGGCCGTAGGTGCGCAGCTGCTCGTGGGCGCCGACGCGGTAGGCGTCCAGCGTGATCAGGCCCAGGTGCGCGGCGCCGTGGCGGGTGGCGAAGGCGGCCGCGAGCTTGGCGGTGCTGGTGGTCTTGCCGACGCCGGTGGAGCCGATCATCGCGTAGACGCCGCCCTGGTCTTCGAGCGAAGGCTCGCGCTCGCCGGTGGGCAGGTTGCGTTCCAGGATGCCGGCGGCCCAGCCGATCTCGTCGCCCTGCGCGGGCATGTTTTCGGCCAGCATGCGCACCAGGCCGGGCGAGAAGCCGGCATCGAGCAGCTTCTGCGTCAGCGCGGCGGCGCGCGGCTGGCGCTGCAGCTTTTCCATGAAGGCGAGCGCACCGAAGCGCTGCTCGATCAGGCCGCGCATCGAGCGCAGTTCCTGCTGCAGCAGTTCGGTCTGGTCGCGCCGCGCGGCGGCTTCGGCGTGGGCGTGGGCCTGGGTGGCGGCCGCGTGGCGCGCCTCTTCGCGCAGCACCGGCGGTTCGTGGCGCGCCGGCGTCGGCAGCGGGGCCGGAGCCGCGGCGGCGGGCCGCGCCGGCGCCATCGGCGCGGCGGCCGCGGCCGGTGTCTGCAGGGCCACGTGCGGCATGCTGGCCGCGGGGCGGGCCTCGGCCTGGCGTGCGCGGGCGGCGTCGATCGACGACACGGCGGTGCGCGCCGGCGCCACCGGCGCCTCGGCTTCGAGCTCGGCCTGGCGGCGCTTGAGCATGCGCTCGCGCACGTAGTCCTGGAAGCTCAGCGTGCTCATCTGCAGCGCTTCGATGTCGTCCTCGACGTCGGGGCCGAACTGCGGCTCCAGGCGCGGTTCGATGCGGCCGCTGGCGCGCGGGTCGGCCTTCGGCTCGGCGCGGCCGGGCGCCTTGGAGGCCGGCACCACCGGCTGGCGCGGCGCCTCGACGTGCGGGGCGGCGGCGCCGACGCGCTCGAGCTGCTGCACGCTTTCCGGGGCCATCGCCAGCACCTCCACGCCTTCGGCGCAGGGGCGGGTGGACATCACGACGGCGTCGTCACCGAAGGCCTGCCGCACGAGGGCGAGGGCATCGCGGGACGTACGGGCCGTAAAGCGCTTCACATTCATGACATGGCTCCGATGATCGAACCGATCCGGATCGAGTGGGTCTCAGGAATCTCGCTGTGGCCCAGCACCTTCAGGCGCGGGGCGGCACGCTTCAACAGGCGCGCCATCGGCGCGCGGATCATGTCGGGCACCAGCAGGCAGGCCGGCAGGCCCAGGTCTTCCTGCTTGCGCGCGGTGTTGGCGGCGCTCTTCGTAAGCGTCTCGGCGACACCGGGGTCCAGCGCGGCGCCGCCGGGCGCCATGAGCGCCTGCGTGACCAGGCGCTCGAGCTCGGGCTCCAGCGCGATGACGTCGAGCTCGCGCACCGGGCCGTAGATCTGCTGCACGATCGCCGGGGCCAGGTGGGCACGGATGCGCTTGACCAGCTCGCCGGGTTCGGTGACGGTGGCGGCGTGCTCGGCCAGGCATTCGACGATCGAGCGCATGTCGCGGATGTGCACGCCTTCTTCGAGAAGCAGTTGCAGCACCTTCTGCAGCGTTGCGATACCGACCATCTTGGGGACCACGTCTTCGATGAGTTTGGGAGCCAGCCGGGTGACGTGCTCGACGAGTTGCTGCGTCTCGACGCGCCCCAGAAGACGCGCGGCATTCACCTGCATCAAGTGTGAGAGGTGGGTGGCCACGACGGTCGCGCAATCAACGACCGTAAATCCGGCCATTTGGGCCATCTCGCGGTGGCGCTCGTCGATCCACACCGCGGGCAGGCCGAAGGCCGGATCGATGGTCTTCTGGCCCGGCAGCTGCTGCGTCGCGCCACCCGGGTTGATGGCCAGGAACATGCCCGGGAAGGCCTCGCCCTCGCCCACCACGGCGCCGCGCAGCGTGACGCGGTAGATGCTGGGCTTCAACTCCAGGTTGTCGCGGATGTGCACCGGCGGCGGCAGGAAGCCGACGTCCTGCGCGAACTTCTTGCGCACGCCCTTGATGCGCGCCAGCAGGTCGCCGTTGCGCGCCTTGTCGACGAGCGCGATCAGGCGGTAGCCGACTTCCAGCCCCAGCGTGTCGACCGGCGTCAGGTCGTCCCAGGTGGCTTCGGCGTTGGGCGCAGCCACCTCGGGGGTCTCGCCCGGCTTCGGCGCCGCGGCGGCGCGCAGATTGCGCTGGTGCATCTTCCAGGCCAGCAGGCCGAGGCCGCCGCCGATGAGCAGGAACACCAGGTTCGGCATGCCCGGGATGAGGCCGAGCGCGCAGATGATGGCCGCCGTGATGGCCAGCGCCTGCGGCGAGTCGAAGACCTGGCCGCGGATCTGCGTGCCGATGTCCTCTTCCTTGCCGACGCGCGAGATCACCATCGCCGAGGCGACCGAGATCAAGAGGCCCGGGATCTGCGCCACCAGCGCGTCGCCCACCGCCAGCAGCACGTAGCTTTCGGCGGCCTGGCCGGCCGACAGGCCGTGCATCGCCATGCCGATGATCAGGCCGCCGACGACGTTGATGAACAGGATCAGCAGGCCGGCCATCGCGTCGCCGCGCACGTACTTGCTGGCACCGTCCATGCTGCCGAAGAAGTCGGCTTCCTCGCCGACCTCGGCGCGGCGCCGGCGCGCTTCCTTCTCGTCGATGAGGCCGGCGTTCAGCTCGGCGTCGATCGCCATCTGCTTGCCCGGCATCGCATCGAGGGTGAAGCGCGCGCCGACCTCGGCGATGCGCTCGGCGCCCTTCGTGACGACGATGAAGTTGATGACGACCAGGATCGCGAAGACGATCAGGCCGACCGCGAAGTTGCCGCCGATCAGGAAGTGGCCGAAGCTCTCGATCACCTGCCCCGCCGCGCCCGGGCCGGTGTGGCCTTCCAGCAGCACGACGCGGGTGGACGCCACGTTCAGCGACAGCCGCATCAGCGTGGTGACCAGCAGCACCGTGGGCAGGGCCGCGAAGTCCAGCGGCTTGATCATCTGCGCCGACACCATCACCACCATCAGCGCGATGGCGATGTTGAAGGTGAACAGCAGGTCCAGGATGAAGGGCGGCAGCGGCAGCACCATCATCGCCAGCATCAGCACGACGAAGATCGGCAGCGTCAGCACCTTGGCCGCGCTGGCGTGCGGGCCCAGCAGCGCGTTCAGGCGTTGCATCAAGGCGTTCACAGTTCAGGCTCCACGCGGCCGGCGGCCGGGTCCAGGCCGGGCGGCACGACGACATTCGGCGCCGGCAGGTCGATGTAGCGGCCGGCGGCCATCGCGGCGCGCAGCTGGTACACCCACGCCAGCACCTGGGCCACGGCACCGAACAGCGCGGCCGGGATCTCCTGGTCGACCTCGGCGTGCTTGAACAGCGCGCGCGCCAGCGGCGGCGCTTCGAGCACCGGCACGTTGGCGCCCTTGGCGGCGTCGCGGATCTTGAAGGCCAGCAGGTCTTGGCCCTTGGCGACGACGCGCGGCGCGGCCATCGTCGCCTCGTCGTACTTGAGTGCCACCGCGAAGTGGGTCGGGTTCATGACCACGAGGTCAGCCTCGGGCACCGCGGCGATCATGCGGCGGTTGGCCAGCTCGCGCATCTTGGCGCGCATCTTGGCCTTCACCTCGGTGTTGCCCTCGACTTCCTTGTGTTCCTTCTTCGCCTCTTCGACCGTCATGCGCAGGCGGCGCAGCAGCAGCTGGCGCTGCAGCGGCACGTCGACCAGCGCGAACAGCGCCAGCGCCAGCAGCAGCAGCACCAGGCCACCGAGCACCAGCTCGCCGGCGTGGCCCATCGCCGCCGGCAGCGGCTGCGCGATCAGCCCGCTGAACTCCGGCAGGCGCGCGTTCAGGTACAGCGCGCCGATGACGCCCAGCACCAGCGCGAGCAGGCAGGCCTTCATCGTGTCGACGAGCTGCTGCTTCGAGAACATGCGGCCGAGCCCGGCGATCGGGTTGGCCTTGCCGAAGTTGGGCTGCAGCGGCTGCGTGGTGAAGTTCCAGCCGCCGGACAGGACGCTCGCGGCGACGGCCACCACCGCCATCGTGGCGCCCAGCGGCAGCACCAGCACCAGCATCAGCGTGGCCAGTTCGCGCAGGCGCTCGGTCATCGCCGCCGGGTGGGCCAGCAGCGCGGCGTCGAAGCGCAGGCCGCCGACGAGCAGCTCGCGCATCCAGCCCATCCAGAAAGGCGCCAGCGCGACGACGATGGCGCCGCCGGCGCCCAGCGCGGCCAGGTGGGCCAGGTCGCGCGAGCGCGCGACCTGGCCTTCGGCGCGGGCCTTGCGGATCTTGCGCTCGGAGGCGGGTAGTCGGCGGTCTTGTGCGTCGTCGGCCATGGCGGGGGCTTTTCAGTCCTCGCCATGGTGCCGGCCCGGCGGCCGGGCTTGAGTCGGATAAGAAGGCAAAAGCGCAGGGTGTTCGCCCTGCGCTGGCTCGAATTCAGCGTGCCCCGCGCCGGGACGGGAGTGAACCGGCTTCACCGGCCCGACCCTGAGGGTCGGGCGTTTTTCGGCGCGAAACGGTCCTCAGGACCGTTTCACGTCCTCAAAACCCCAGGCTGGCCAGCAGGTCGTCGACCTCGCCCTGGTTCGTCACCACGTCGGTGCGGCCTTCGGCGTTGACGACCGGGCCGTTCAGCACGCTCGCGTCGACCTTCTCGCGCTGGTCCGGCGGCACCACCTGGACGAGCAGCTTGACGAGGCTGTCTTCCAGGTCGTTGGCCAGCGTCACCACCTTGGCCACCACCTGGCCGGTGAGGTCGTGGAAGTCCTGCGCCATCATGATGTCGGTCAGGTGGCCGTCGATGCGCGCCGTCGACTTCTCGACGTCCTGCACGAAGTTGAACACCGCGCCCGAGGCCACCGCCTTCACCGGGTCGGCGACGATGAGCTTGCCGAGCGCACGCGTCGCCTCGGCGATGTGCGCGTGGTCGAGCTTGGCCTGGTCGACCGAGTTCAGCACCTTGTTGGCGGCGTCGGCGGTCTTGCTGGCGATGTAGGTCAGCCGGCTGCGCGCGTCGGGCAGGCCGTCGGTGGCGATCTGCAGCTTGGGCATCACGCCCAGCTGCTGCATCGTGTCGTGCAGCAGGCGGGTGATCGAACCGAGCTGCTGGAACACCTCGGGCGACACCGTCAGCGGTTCCGCGGGCTGCAAGGCAGCGATGTCTTCCATCTTCATGTTCTTGTACTCCCTCGCACGTCAGGCCGTGGCGGCCAGCTTCTGCAGGATCTTCTGGACTTTTTCCTCGAGCGTGGCCTTGGTGAAGGGCTTCACGATGTAGCCGGCGGCGCCGCTCTGGGCGGCCAGCACGATGTCTTCCTTGCGCGCCTCGGCGGTCACCATCAGCACGGGGATGTGCTTCAGGCTGTCTTCCGCCTTCACGGCCTTCAGCAGGTCGAAACCGTTCATGTTGGGCATGTTGATGTCCGACACGACGAAGTCGTACTTGTTCGCCTTCAGCATGTGCAGCGCAACCGCACCGTCCTCGGCTTCGTCGGCATTGTTGCAGCCCATCTCCTTCAGCAGGCCGCGCACGATGCGGCGCATGGTCGAGAAGTCGTCGACGATCAGGAATTTCAGGTCGGTGGGGTTGCTCATGGGCGGGGACCTCTGCGGCGGGTTCGGACTTGCGGAGTTATCGGTTCGGGGGCGGCGGACTTGAGTCGGCCGCCGGTGCGGGCGACTCGTTCACCTCGACGGCGTCGGGCGTCGTGCGCCAGAACCGGTCTTCGGCCTCGCGGTTCATGACGATGATGCTGATGCGGCGGTTCGTCGGCGCCAGCGGGTCCTGGCGGTCGAACGGGTTGCTGGCGGCCAGGCCCTGCACGCGCAGAGTGCGGTCGTCGGGCAGGCCGCCGGCGATGAGCTCGCGCCGGCTGGCGTTGGCGCGGTCGGCCGAGAGCTCCCAGTTGCTGTAGCCGCGTTCGCCGGCCGAGAACGGCTGGGCGTCGGTGTGGCCTTCCAGCGTCAGCCGGTTCGGCACTTCGCCGAGCACGACGCCGATCTCGCGCAGCAGGTCGCGCATGTAGGGCTGCACGACGGCGCTGCCGCTGGGGAACATCGGCCGGTTCTGCTCGTCGATGATCTGGATGCGCAGGCCGTCGCGCGTCATGTCCAGGCGCAGCTGGCTCTTCAGCGCGGCGAGCCTGGCGTTGCCGTCGATCTTCTCTTCGATCTTGCGCTTCAGGTCTTCCAGCCGCGCCGCCTCGGCGCGGATCTGCTCGGCCTTCAGCGCGCGCAGGTTGACCGTCTTGTTGGGCGACTCGACGTCGCCGCGCTTGACCTGGCCGGTCTGGCGCGTCAGGTCCTGGCCGCCGCCCTTCACCACGTGCGCGGCGTCGCCGGCGCCGGTGCCGCTGTTCAGCAGCGCCAGCTTCAGCGGCGAAGCGAAGTAGTCGGCGATGCCCTTCTTGTCGCCTTCGGTGGTGCTGCCCAGCAGCCACATCAGCAGGAAGAAGGCCATCATCGCCGTCACGAAGTCGGCATAGGCGATCTTCCATGCGCCGCCGTGCGCCGCATGGCCGCCCTTCTTCACCTTCTTGATGATGATAGGCTGGAGCTTCTTGGCATCGCCTGCCATCACGCGCTCCCGTGGCTGTAGCGAACCGAGTTCACTTCTTGCCCTTCACGTGGCCTTCGAGCTCGGTGAAGGTAGGGCGGTCACCCGAGTACAGCACCTTGCGGCCGAACTCGATGGCCACCTGCGGCGCGTAGCCCTGCATGCTGGCCAGCAGCGTGGTCTTGATGCACTGCAGTTCCTTGCCGGCGTCTTCCACCTTCTGCTCGAGCAGGCCGCCGAGCGGCTCGACGAAGCCGTACGCGAGAAGAATGCCGAGGAACGTGCCGACCAGCGCCGAGCCGATCATGCCGCCCAGCACCGCCGGCGGCTGGCCGACCGAGCCCATGGTGTTCACCACGCCCAGCACGGCGGCGACGATGCCGAAGGCCGGCAGGCCGCCCGCCAGGCGCGCGATCGCGGCCACGGCGGCGTGCTCTTCCTGGTGGTGGGTCTCGATCTCGCTGTCCATCAACGATTCGATCTCGTGCGCGTTCAGGTTGCCCGACACCATCATGCGCAGGTAGTCGGTGATGAACTCGGTCACGTGGTGGTCGTTGCCCACCGTGGGGTACTTCTGGAACAGCGGGCTCGAGTGCGGGTCCTCGACGTCCTTTTCGATGGACATCAGGCCTTCCTTGCGCGCCTTCTGCAGGATGTCGTACATCAGCGCCAGCAGTTCCATGTAGCGCGCCTTGCTGAACTTGCTGCCCTTGAAGCAGCGGCCCAGGCCGGCGATCGACGCCTTCACGACCTTCATCTGGTTGTTCGCCAGGAAGGCACCGATGGCGGCACCGAAGATCGTGATCATCTCGAAGGGCAGCGCCTTCAGGATCACGCCGATGTTGCCGCCGTGCACGATGTACACGCCGAAGATGCAACCCAGTGCGAGGAGCCAGCCGACGATGACGAACATGGTGTGGGGGAGGTCCGGTGTTCAGGTCCCACCGCTGGAGCGGGGGCTGCGCCTGTTATCGGCGGTCTGCAGGCTTCATTGAGCCCGGAATGCGGTACACCCAGAGCGGCCGCGCGCCGAGCCGGGCCACCGGCTCGACCCCGGGCACGGCGAATTCCAGGCTGGCGAGCCAGCCGCCGGGCATTTCGCGGCAGGCCTTGTCCCAGGCACGCGCCATCGACTCCGGGCGCTGGAACAGGTAGACGAGATCGAAGCCGCCCCAGGGCTGGGCCCACATGTCGCCGCGCCGCACGCGGGCAAAGCGGCAGCGTGCGGCGGCGCCCCAGGCGAGCGGGCGGCTCCATTCGATGCCGTGCAGTTCGGCGGCGGGCCAGGTGCGGTGCAGCGCCGCCAGGCCGTGGCCGAGGCCGCAGCCGGCGTCGAGCAGGCGCGCGCCTTCGCGCAGCGGCACCGCGGCGGCGAGGCCGTCCAGCGCGGTGGCGGGGGTGGGGAAGAACGGCGCGTCGCGCCAGGCGCGCAGCGGGTAGGCCGCGGCCAGCGGCAGCGCCGCCAGCGCCCAGGCCCAGGGCGGCAGCGCCGGCAGGCCGCCGAGCGCCAGCGCCGACAGCGGGAAGCCGCCGGCCGCCAGCGCGCGCCGCCAGGTGCCGCGTGCCGTGAGCGCGAAGCCAGCGCCCAGCGCCAGCGCGGCCGCGAAGGCCACGCCGGCCGGCGCGCCGCTGCCGCGCAGCGCGGCGAACAGCGCCCACGCCGCCAGCCAGGCGGCCAGCGCCGGCAGCGGCCAGGGCCAGCGGGACGGAAGGATCGCGTGCATGCGCCCAGTCTGCGCGGCAGGGGCGGGGCCGGTCGGCGGAAACGAACCGGAATGCCGACGCAAAAAAGAAGAGCGGGTCCCGAGGGACCCGCTTGAAAAGCACAGAGGACTGTGCCAGGAGGAGACAGCAATGAAAAAACGAACTCTGCGATCCTGTTATCGGCGACGCGCGGCGCGATGTGAAGCCCGGAGGGTGCCGCGGTCGTGAAATGCGTCGCCGTTGGACGGCAATCAGTGGGCGCGGGCGCCGGCGTCGCGGCTGCCGAGCTGCAGCGCGCCGGCGAGCTTGCCCTTGCCGGCACGCGCCGGCGGGTTGCACAGGCCGCACACGTAGTGGCGCGCGATCTCGTGCGGGTGCGTGACGAAGTGCCCACCGCACTTGCTGCAAGCCGTCATCGAGAGCATGCCGTTGTCGACGAACTTCACCAGGCGCCAGGCGCGCGTCACGCTCAGCAGCGGCTCCAGCCCCTGCGCCTGGATCTGCTCCAGGTACAGCTGGTAGGCCTTGATGACGGTGTCGATCTCGTCGAGCGCGGCGGCCTTGTTCAGGTACTCGTGGATGTTCAGGAACAGGCTCGAATGGATGTTCGGCTGCCAGGTCATGAACCAGTCGGTGGAGAACGGCAGCTGGCCCTTGCTCGGGCTCTTGCCCGAGACCTCCTTGTACAGGCGCAGCAGGCGCTCGTAGCTGAGGTCGGTCTCGCTTTCCAGCACCTGCAGACGCGCGCCCAGGTGGATCAGCGTGACGGCACGCTCGATCTGCTTGGCTTCGGTCAGGATGCTCTTGTTGCGGGCCATGGTGTCGTTCCTCCTACGGTGTTCTTGTCGGGCGCGGGATCAGGCGGCTTCTTGGTGGCGGCCGGCCATCAGGATCGACGCGTGCAGGCGGCTGACGCCGTCGTTGGCCGCGCTCTTGCCGTGGCTGGTGAGCAGGCTCCAGACGATGTCGTCGTCCATGCGGAAGCGGCACAGCAGCGTGTTGCCGGCGGCGATCTTCATCATCTGGGCCGGCGTCAGCATGCCGATCATCGAGGCGGTCTCCTCGCTGATGCCCAGGCGGTACAGGGCCTGCTCGCGGTCGCTGCGGATGAGGCTCTGGGCCAGCATCAGGTACGACAGGTTGGCTTCACGGATTTCGGCGAGGATCTGGTCGGCGGTCATGTTCGGGCTTTCGGTGGGTTGTCGGGTTTGCGTTTCAGCGTGGAACGAACTGTAGGGACCGGAACTGGGCTGGAACATCGGCCCAGTTCCATCGCTTCAGTCCCGTTTGTTCCAGCCCGCTTGTCAGGCAAGTTCCTACAAGCCCGGGTGCCCACCCGGGGCCGCCGCCGCCAGCCGTGAACTCCTTGGCAGCCGGCGGCCCGCCGGGGCCGGCCGCGGCGCCCGCCCTGTAGGAACGCGCCCGACACCGAGATGCCCGGTGTTGCCCCGCCATTTCGGGCCATTGCGCCGCACCCCGCTGCCTAGACTGGCCGCCAGCCGTTGACGAGCGTCTTTCGAGGTGGAACACGCTCCCGCCGCAACGGCACCAGGAGAGCACATCCGATGGACACCCTGATCGTCGGGGCCGGTTTTGCCGGGGCCGTGACGGCACGCGAGCTGGCCGAGGCCGGCGAGCGCGTTCTCGTGATCGACAAGCGGCCGCACATCGGCGGCAACGCCTACGACCGGCTCGACGCCGACGGCGTGCTGGTCCACGAGTACGGCCCGCACATCTTCCACACGAACAGCGATCGCGTGTTCGAGTACCTGTCGCGCTTCACCGCCTGGCGGCCCTACGAGCACCGCGTGCTCGCCGTGCCCGATGCGCGCAGCGGCAAGGCCTTCCCGCTGCCGATCAACCGCACGACGATCAACCGGCTCTACGGCCTGGACCTCGACGAGGCCGGGGTCGCCGCCTTCCTGGAGCGGGTGCGCGAGCCGAAGGACCCGATCCGCACCTCGGAAGACGTGGTGCTGAACTCGGTCGGCCGCGACCTGTGCGAGAAGTTCTTCCGCGGCTATACGCGCAAGCAGTGGGGGCTGGACCTGAGCCAGCTCGCCGGCGGCGTGGCGGCGCGCATCCCCACGCGCACCAACGACGACGACCGCTACTTCACCGACAAGTACCAGGCCATGCCGGCCGAGGGCTACACGAAGATGTTCGAGCGCCTGCTCGACCACCCGAACATCACCGTGCGCACCTCGGTCGAGTACCGCCAGATCGTCAGCGCCGCCGACGTGCGGCGCACCGTCTTCAGCGGCCCGATCGACGAGTTCTACGACCACCGCTTCGGCCGCCTGCCCTACCGCAGCCTGCGCTTCGAGCACCAGCACCTGAAGGGCATGGCGCAGCTGCAGGCGGTGGGCACGGTGAACTACCCGAACGACCACCCGTACACCCGCATCACCGAGTTCAAGCACCTCACCGGCCAGCAGCACGCCGGCACGAGCATCGTGCGCGAGATCCCGAGCGCCGAGGGCGACCCGTACTACCCGATCCCGAACCCGGCCAACGAGGCGCTTTTCAAGCGCTACGAGGCGCTGGCCGAGACCGAGAGCGACGTCTTCTTCATCGGCCGCCTCGCCCAGTACCGCTACTACAACATGGACCAGGTCGTGGGCGCTGCGCTCGGCCTGGCGAAGAAGCTCGTCGAAGGTGCGGCGGCGCTGGCCTGAGCGCCCGCCACGCACCCACCACCGAACCCGAAGGACACCCGCGATGAAACCCTACCTCGCCCTCTTCCGCGCCGGCCCGAACTCGCTGCACCACCACGCGGTGGAGCGGCTGGACGCGCAGAACTTCGACTACGCGCTGTCCTGGTTCGGCGACCAGCCGCCGGTGCACGCGCAGGGCGCCGCCTTCGTGCACATGCAGAAGGGCGCGAAGTGGCCCGGTCTGGAGCAGACGCTGCTCGCGCACTGGGACACGATCCAGAAGTACCGCTACGTCTGGCTGCCCGACGACGACCTGCTGTGCACGCCGGAAGACGTGTCGCGCATGTTCGCGATCTGCGACGACCTGCAGCTCGAGCTGGCGCAGCCGGCGCTGACGCGCGACTCGTACTTCACGCACATCGTGACGATGCAGCACCCGGAGTTCCAGCTGCGCTTCACGAACTTCGTCGAGATCATGGCGCCGGTGCTGTCGGCCGACATGCTGTCGCGCGTGTTCCACACGCTCGCCGGCCAGGTCAGCGGCTACGGCCTGGACGGCCTGTGGCCGCGCTTCAGCCGCCTGGGCAAGGTGGCCATCATCGACGACACGCCGGTCAAGCACACGCGCCCGGTCGGCGGCCCGAACTACAAGTTCAGCAAGGACGCGGGCCTGGCCCCGGCGCACGAGGACTGGCTGGTCTCGGCCAGCGGCTTCGTCGAGACGCCGGCCGACTTCCACGTCAACTTCGGCGGCCTGCTGCAGAACGGCGACGCCATCTGCATCGGCAGCACCGCCGGCGAGATCGACGCCATGCTGCGCGCACTGATGTCGTCGTGCGGCGGCCTGAAGGCGAGCGCACTGATGGTCACGCGCTACCTGTCGAACCACTTCCACTACTGGGCCGGCGGCGAGATGGGCCACAGCCGCTACCCGCGCGCGCTGCTGCGCGTGGTGCTGAACCGCGAGCTCAAGCACGCCGGCATCCGCTTCCCGAAGCCGGAACTGCCCGAGGAGGACGCGAACAGCGTCGCCGCAATGACGACCAAGCTGCAAGGAGACCTGTCTTGAACGCGCCCCAGGAACGGCCGCTGCGCACGCTGCGCGAATTCGTCTGGGGCCAGACCGACCCGTTCAAGGCCTTCCCGAAGAAGCCCAGCGAGCCGCCGCGGCAGGGCTGGTACAGCGACCACCCGGTCTTCGAGCACCTGATCTCGACGAAGCGCCCGAAGCGCCTGGTCGAGGTGGGCTCGCTGTTCGGCGGCTCGGCGGTGCACATCGCCAAGTTGCTGGAGAAGCACGACCTCGACGCCGAGCTGACCTGCGTGGACACGTTCCTGGGCAGCCGCGAGACCTTCTTCGAGCACCGCGCGGCGCGCGAGCAGATGCTGAGCGTGGGCCGCTACCACTTCTTCGACGAGTTCCTCGGCAACGTGGAACGCGCCGGCGTCAGCCGCATGATCAACCCGTTCGTGCAGACCTCGACGAACGCGGCACGCATCTTCGCCGAGCTCGGCGTGCAGTTCGATTTCATCTACCTCGACGCCAGCCACGAGTACCTGGATGTGCTGTGCGACCTGCGTCTGTGGTATCCGCTGCTCGCCCCCGGCGGCGTGCTGGTGGGCGACGACTTCGAGGACCCGTGGTTCGGGATCATCCGCGCGGCGATGGAGTTCGCCGACGAGGTGGGCCGGCCGCTGCAGCTGTCCAAGGCCTTCGCCAGTTCGCCGGCCGGTGGCCGCGAGAACACCAAGTTCATGCTCACGGCGGCCTGACGGCGCGCCCCACCCCACTTCCGCTTCCGCTTCCGCTTCCAAGGCCCGCCATGCAATTCACCACCCTCGCGCCCACCTCCCGCCCGGGCGCGCTGCGCCGCCCGCCGATGGCCGCGGCCCCCGCCGCCGCGCTGCCCGCCGCGCCGGCGAAGGCCGACCCGGCCGCGCTGTTCGACGCCGTCTGCGAGGTCGTGCGCGAAGCCTGCGTCACGCGCCGCTTCGACCACGTCGTCGAGGCCGCGCGCACGGCGCTTCCGCACTGCGACGTCGGCAGCCCGCGCCAGTCGCTGATGCGCGTGCTGGCCAGCGCCACGCCGGCGGCGCCCGGTGCGCCGGGCGAAGGCCGCCTGTGGCTGCTGCAGCGCCTGGACGGCGCCAAGGTCGGCATCGTGCGCCTGCGCGACGACGGCGAAGTCGCCGGCGCCGAGCACCCGAACGAGGCCCGCTGGTCGCTGCGCGGCCACCACGTCGTCTTCAACAGCCCCGAGGGCCAGCCCACCACCGCCTTCACGCTGGCGGGCGAGTTCGAGGGCAAGCGCGTGCTGCTCGGCCTGTTCATGGACAGCAAGACGGTGCACGTGCTGTCCGAGGTGGACTGCCTCTACACCAAGCTGCGCCACCTGGACCCCGAGCTCGTCGGCCCCTTCGGCGGCATGCTGCAGGCCGGCCAGCTGCAACCCGCGCTGCCGGCGCAGCCGGCGGTGCTGCTGGCGGCGCCGCGCACCGGCAGCCACCTGCTGCTGAACCTGCTGAACAGCAGCGGTCGCGTCTTCTTCGACGCCGAGCTGATGAACCTGGTGACGATCTCGGTCTTCGGCGAGAACCTGAAGCCCGAGGAGGCCGGCGCGCTGTACGCGCTGCGCGCCAACGACCCGGTGAGCTTCCTGAAGGTGATGCTGTCGCGCTCGCATCACACCGATGCGCGCCGCCTCGACGACGTCGCCGTGCGCGGCTTCAAGCTCTTCCCGCACCAGTCGCACGACGCCTTCGACTGGGTGCTCGGCGAGCCTTCGATGCGCGTCGTGCACCTGTACCGCGAGAACCTGCTGGCCGAGTACTCCAGCCTGCTCGTCGCCTATGCCGAGGGCCACTGGGTCGGCGGCCCGGCGTCGCTGAAGTCGCGCCGCATCCCGTTCCAGGCCGAACGCTTCCAGCGCTTCGTCGACACCAAGCGCCAGTACCTGGACGACGTGCGCGGCAAGCTCGCGAACCGCGGCGGCGACGTCATCGAGATCGAGTACAGCGCGTTCTCGCGCCAGACCGTCAACCAGGTGCTCGCCTTCCTGCTGAAGAGCCCGAGCGACGCCGACCTCAACGCGCTGGGCCTGAACCGCCAGCTCAACGAGCGCGTGATCGACCGCTTCGACAACCCCGACGACGTCAAGCGCTGCCTGGAGGCGATGGGCCTGGAGCGCTGGGCCGGCGTCGAGCAGCCGGAGGTGACGGGCTTCTGAGGCCCGCCTTCCGGTCATGAACCAGGGGCCTGCGGGCCCCGTTTTCGTTTCATGCACGCGGCTGCGGCCGGTGCACCCGACGGAGGGCGACAGCGACGGCCGCTCGAGCGATGCGGCGCCGCACGCGGTCGTGACGAATGTCAACAAGCGGGCCGCGCGCACTGGTCAGAATCTCCACGCATCGGCTCCGGCGGCGCTGGAGCTTCGGCACAGCGCGGAACGGTCATGGCGCCCACGGCCAGGCCGCCACGCCCCACCCCAAGGATTTCGCATGAAGACGTTGATCACCCTCGCAGCGGCAGGCGTCATGGCCTTCGCCGGCAACGCGTCCGCGGGCCCGACCGAGGACCTCATCGCCAAGGAGAAGTGCGCCAAGTGCCACACCGCGACGACGACGAAGAAAGGCCCTTCGTGGGCCTCCGTCGCGGAGAAGTACAAGGGCAAGCCCGACGCCGCCGCGAAGCTCTTCAGCGCGCTGAAGAACGGCGGCAAGGTCGGCGACGAGGAAGACCACAAGAAGGTGGACGCCAGCGACGCCGAGATCAAGGCCATCGTCGCCATCGTGCTGTCATCGAAGTAGACCCCTCCCCCCACTCGGAGCGCCCGCATGGCCGACCCGAACCCGCCCGGCATCGGCCGGCGACTGCTGCGTTGGTTGGCTTCGCCGTCGTCGAGGTGGCCGGTCGCCGTGCTGCTGGTGGCGGGCGTGCTGGTGGGCGCCGCGATGGTGGTGGGCACCCAGGTCGCGATCGCCGTCACCGGCACCGACGAGTTCTGCGGCAACGCCTGCCATTCGCACCGGCAGTTCGTGTACCCGGAGCACAAGCTCTCCGTCCACTACGGCAACCGGACGGGCGTGCGGGCGTCCTGCAGCGACTGCCATGTGCCGCACACCTACCCGGCCAAGCTCATCTACAAGGTCAGGGCCGGCGTCGTCGACGCCATTGCCGAAGCGCGCGGCACGATCTCGACGCAGGAAAAGTTCGATGCGCAGCGCTGGCGTCTGGCCAACATGGTGTGGGACGAGATGCGCGCCGACAACTCGGCCCACTGCCGCAGCTGCCACGACCCCGAGGCCTGGGACCCCAAGAAGCAGTCCGAGGACGCGGTCAAGCAGCACAAGAAGTTCCTCAACGGCAAGGCCACGTGCATCGACTGCCACACCGGCGTCGCCCACAAGGAACCCGAGGAGCCCAAGAAGCCGTAGCACGCGGCCGGCCGTGCGGTCGACGCCGCTTGTGCCGGGTCAAGGGCCGTCCCGGGGCACGGGTGTTCAATCGTCTTCACAGAACACGAAACCGGAGAACCGCCATGAACCTGCGTCCTTCTGCACTCCCGCTCGCCGTCGCCGCCGCCCTGCTGGGCTCGTGCGCCACCCAGGAAGCCGCAGCCCCGCCCAACGTGCTGGTGGCGGCAAGAGTGAGCACCGCACCCGTGCTCGACGCCATGGCGAATGACGCGGCCTGGGCCTCGGCGAAGGCGATCACGATTGATCTCGAAGACGGCGCCAACTTCGCCGAAGGCAAGGGCAAGACCACCGCCACGCTGAAGGCGGTGTACGCGGGCGACACGGTCTACTTCCTGATCCAGTACGCCGACCCGACCGACTCGATCCGGCGCGGCCCGTTCCAGAAGCAGGCCGACGGCTCCTGGAAGAAGCTGAAGGATCCGAAGGACGAAGGTGGCGACGACAACGTCTACTACGAAGACAAGTGGGCGATGATCTGGAACATCGGCAACTCGATCCCGCGCTTCGACGACAAGGGTTGCCAGGCCGCCTGCCACGAAGGCGAGAAGGGCAAGCCCTTCGGCAACAAGTACCTGTCCAAGGCAGGCGAGCTGGGCGACATGTGGCACATGAAGGGCTCGCGCACGGCGCCGCTCGGCCGGGTCGACGACCAGTACCTCGACCACACGCGCTTCGATCCGCAGACGGCGCCCAATGCCGGACGCAAGAGCGATCCGGGCGGTCCCGAGTACAAGGGCTTCGGCCTCGTCGACGGCAAGCCGCAGTTCATGAGCCGTGAAGGCAAGCCGGCCAATGCCGGCGGCACCTACTACGTGGTCGACGGCAACCAGGTGCCCTTCGACGACAGCCGGTTCAAGCCCGGCGACGAGGCGGCCTCGTTCATCATCCTGGCGCTGAAGGGCGACCGCGCCGACATCAACGTCGCCACCCGCTGGTCCAACGGCGTCCTGACCTCCGAGGTCAGCCGCAAGCTCGTGACCGGCAGCCGGTTCGACGTGCAGTTCAGCGACCTGAACGCGCGCTACGGATTCGGCTTCGCGGCCTTCGACAACGCGCAGGTCCGGCACGCCGTGCACATCGGCCCGATGTACCTGACCTTCGCCAGGTGAATCGGGCGCGGCCGGCTTGCGGGCCGGCGCGCCGAACGACGGCGCGCCGGCGGCTCAGGGCGCGCGTCGCAGGTGGCCGTTGTAGGCCCGTTCGCCGACCTGGCGACCCATCTGCGTGCCCGCGTCGACGGCGAAGCGAAAGTGGATGCCGGCCCGCACGCGCGAGTCCGCGTTCTCGTCCGCGGCCTCGCTGAAACGGCGGAAGCTGCGGGTCTGTCCGCCGACTTCCGCGGTGGACGAGGTCAGGCTGAACTCGTTGTCATCGCCGAGAACGCTGGCGAGCACGAACGCGGCCGCCGCGCCCGCCACGCTGTGCGTCGACGGGTAGTCCTGCACGGGCGGCGTGTCCAGCAGCGGCACCCAGCCGGGATCGGGCGTGGTCGCGTCGTTGCCATCGCCGGCGGCGGCGCGAATCGCCGTGACCGGGCGCCAGAAGTCGTGGTGGAACTTCGAGTCCCACCCGGCAATGTAGGCATCGGCCAGGGCGACGTTCACCAGTGCGAACAGGCGTGCGGTGTCGTGCAGCGGCAGCTTGCGGCGCAGCGCCACGTCGTGCGTGATGCGGTTCCAGCCGATGTCGCAGTCCTCGTACCAGAACTTCGCGTACGCCGTCTGGTCGGCCGAGCGGTTGCTGCCGGCGAGCACCCCCGTCGCCTTGACCTCGTCGAAGGCATTGCGGTACTCGGCACTCTCCAGCGCCGGCGGCGGGCCGGACCGGAACTGGGACGCCGAAGCCAGCGCGAACGGCGTCACGAAGCGCCACTCGGGACGGAAGATCACGCCTTCGAAGGGCGGCACGAACTGGAACCGGCCGGCGCCGGCGCCTGGCGTGTAGCCCACGGTGCCCGCCGAACCGTCGTTCGCCCGGCGCTGCAGGATCTCGGCCGCGACCTGCTGGCCCAGCGCGATGCCCTTCGTCTCGGCACTGCCGTCGGGCACCGCGGCGAGCGAGTCCGCCAGCCGCGCATCCAGGCTCGCCGCCTGTGCCGGGAACAGCGCCGCCAGCACGCGGTGGGCCGCCGTCGCGGCCGCCGCAACCGCGTCGGCCTGCGCGTTCGGGGTCGCGTAGGCGTAGGGCTGGTACTGGCGGTCGACGGCGTTGACCGCGTCGTGCATGGCCAGGTGGACCATGGCCAGCGAGCGCGTGCCGACCAGCGGGTCCTGATTGCCGGTCTCGGCCTGCAGCACCGTGCGGGCGTGGCCGCTCCAGTCGTGCACGACCTGCGGGTCGAGGGCGGGCGGCGCGCCACCGCCGGCGGCCAGGCAGCCGCTGGTGCCGATGGCCACCCATGCGAACATGGCGGCCAGTGGCGCGCGCATTCCGGTGTTTCCTGTCTCGATCTTCATCACTGCGTCCTTCTCGATCACTCGGGGTTGAAGTGGCCGGGATCGTCGTGCGCAGTGCCCGAACGCACTAAAGCCATCGGCGCCACAACCCGGCCGATTCCGCCATGCCCCTGGACACCGCAAAGCCCTTGGTGGTCGCGCTGCTGGCGACCTCGGCCACGACGTCGTCGACGCTGTTCGGCGTGCACGACATCCTCAGCGGCACCTGCCGCGACTGGGAACTGATCGTCAACGGCCGGGCGGCCGCCTCACCCATCCAGCCGGTCGTGGTGGCCCGCACGCGGCAGCCGGTGCCGGCGGCCAACGGCGTGCTCGTTCATCCGCAGGCCGGCTTTGCCGACCTGCCCGAGCCCGACGTCGTCTGCATCACCGACATGTTCCTGGCGCCCGGGCAGGACATCGCCGGCCTCTTCGAGCCCGAGGTGCGCTGGATCCGGCAGCGCCACGAGGCCGGCGCCACCATCGCGGCGGTCTGCACCGGCGCCGTGCTGCTGGCACAGGCAGGCTTGCTGGAGGGGCAGGAGGCGACGTCGCACTGGGCCTTCTGCGAACTGCTGGGGCGCCAGTACCCCGGCACGCGCTGGCTGCCGGAGAAGGCGCTCGTGACGGCGGGCGTCGGTCAGCGGCTGGTCATGGCCGGCAGCGGCACCAGCTGGCACACGCTGGCCCTGTACCTCATTGCCCGCTTCGTCGGCGCCGAGGAGGCGATCCAGGTGGCGCGGCTCAACATCATCGACTGGAGCGCGACCAGCCCGCTGGCCTACGCCGCGGTCTCGCGCACGGCGCAGATCGACGACCCGCTGATCGCACGCTGCCAGGAGTGGGTCGCCCTGAACTACCAGACCGAAGGCGCCGTGGGGGCGATGGTTCGGCTGAGCGGCCTGGCCGAGCGGACCTTTCAGCGCCGGTTCGCCCGCGCCACGGGACTGGCACCCATCGACTACGTGCACACCTTGCGGCTCGAGGAAGCCAAGCAGCTGCTCGAATCGACCGAGCTGCCCATCGAGGCCGTGGCCTTCGAGGTGGGCTACCAGGACGCCGCGTTCTTCGCGCGGCTGTTCAAGCGCAAGGTCTGTGTGACACCGGCGCAGTACCGGCGCCGCTTCGGCGCCCTGGCGCGCCGCCTGGCGGGCGTGGCGTCGCAGGGCTGAGCCGGCTCGAGCGCGTCGCGCCCGGGCTTGCGATATGCATGGCAGGACATATCGATCGTCAGCGCCCCCTTCGGGACAATCCGCGCCTTTCTTCATCACCTGGAGTGTCCCGATGCGTTCCCGCCGATCCTGGCTCGTCGCCCTGCTCGCCCTGGCCGCCTTCAGCGGTGCGGCGTCCGCGCAGGAGCGCTTCATCGTCGTGGCCTCGACCACGTCGACCGAGCAGTCCGGCCTGTTCGGCCACCTGCTGCCGCAATTCAAGCAGGCCACCGGCATCGACGTGCGCGTCGTCGCGCTGGGCACCGGCCAGGCGCTGGACACCGGCCGCCGCGGCGATGCCGACGTCGTCTTCGTGCACGACCCGGCCGCCGAGGAGAAGTTCGTCGCCGAAGGTTTCGGCGTGCAGCGCCGGCTGGTCATGTACAACGACTTCGTCCTTGTCGGCCCGAAGAACGACCCCGCCGGCACTCGCGGCAAGGACATCGCCGCCGCGCTGACGAAGCTGGCGGCGTCGAAGGAGGCCTTCATCTCGCGCGGCGACAAGAGCGGCACGCACGCCGCCGAGCTGCGCTACTGGAAGTCGGTGAACATCGACGTCGCCGCCGCCAAGCCGGCCGGCTACAAAGAATGCGGCTGCGGCATGGGCCCCGCGCTCAACATGGCCGCCGCCACCAACGGCTACGTGCTCGCCGACCGCGGCACCTGGCTGAACTTCAAGAACCGCGGCGATCTCGCGATCCTCGTCGAAGGCGACAAGCGCCTGTTCAACCAGTACGGCGTGATCCTGGTGAACCCGGCGAAGCACCCGCACGTGAAGAAGGACCTCGGCCAGACCTTCGCCGACTGGCTGGTCTCGACGGCCGGCCAGGGCGTCATCGCGGCCTACAAGATCGGCGGCGAGCAGCTGTTCTTCCCGAACGCCGGCCAATGACGCGGCGGCTCGCCGTGGCCGCCGCGCTGGCGGCGCTGGCCGGCGCCGCGCCGGCGCAGGCGCAGCCCGAAACGGTGGCG
Source organism: Pseudomonadota bacterium (assembly GCA_963204815.1). Lineage (GTDB taxonomy): Bacteria > Pseudomonadota > Gammaproteobacteria > Burkholderiales > Burkholderiaceae_C > Rubrivivax. The sequence goes on from CAUJHQ010000054.1 coordinate 22,298, forward strand.
GTCTTCGCCGCCGGCAGCCTGCGCGCCGCGATGACCGACCTGGCGCGCGCCTTCGAACGCGAGGGCGGCGCCAAGGTCGTGCTGAGCTTCGGCGCATCGGGGCTGCTGAAGGACCGCATCGAAGGCGGCGAGGCGGCCAACGTCTTCGCGTCGGCCAACATGTCGCACCCCGAGGCCTTGCAGGCCGCCGGCAAGGCCGAACCGGTGCGGGCCTTCACGCGCAACGCGCTGTGCCTGCTGGCGCAACCCGCCTTCGACCTCAAGGGCCGCAGCGTGGCCCAGCGCCTGCTCGACGCCGACCTGCGCGTCGCCACCTCGACCCCGCGCGCCGACCCGGCCGGCGACTACGCGTTCCAGATGTTCGATCGCATCGAGAGCAGCGGCGCCGCCGGCCCCGGCAGCGCCGCTGTGCTGAAGGCGAAGGCGCTGCAGCTCGCCGGCGGCCCGAACTCGCCGCAGCCGCCGGCCGGCCGCAGCCTGTACGGCGTGCTGATGGCCGAGGGCCGCGCCGACGTCTTCGTCACCTACTGCACCAACGCCACGCAGGCGCGGCAGGAAGTGCCGGGGCTGCAGGTGCTGGAGATCCCGGCCGCGCTCAACGTCTCCGCCAGCTACGGCATCGCCGCCGTGCGGCCGGCCACGGCGGCTGCGCTGCGCTTCATCGACTTCGTGCTCGGCGCGCAGGGCCAGCAGGTGCTGCGCGGCCACGGATTCAGCGCACCATGAAGCGCTGGGTCGCGCTGGCGTTGGCGGTGCCGGCCGCCGCCGCCGCCTGCCCGGTCGACCCCGCGCCGCGCGCCGCCGGCACGCTGCTCGCGGTGCAGGTGCCCGGGCAGCCCGACCGCACGTACGACGCCGCTGCGCTCGCGGCGCTGCCGGCGACCACGCTGACGCAACGGCACAGCGTCTCGAACGGGCGTGACGGCGCGCTCGACCGCAGCACCGCCTATGCGGGCGTGCTGCTGAAGGACGCGCTCGTCGCCGCCACCGGCCTCTTCGGCCCGAACGACCGCGGCGGCCGCATGGCCACCGTCGAGGCCGTCGCCACCGACGGCTACCGCGCCGTCTTCAGCTGGGGCGAGCTCTTCAACAGCGCGGCGGGCGAGCAGGCAATCGTGATCGTGTCGCAGGACGGCCGGCCGCTCGATGCCGCCGCCGGGCCGCTGGCGCTGCGCGCGCTGGGCGACCTGCGGCCGGGGCCGCGCCACGTGCGCAACCTGTGTGCGCTGGTGGTACGGCCGCTGCCGCGCTGACGGCGCCGCTCAGCGGCTTGCGCCGCCGCCGAACAGACCCTTCAGCCAGGCCACCAGGCGCGCCAGCAGGCCCGCCGGCGCGGCCGCCGGCGCCGCTTCGGCCAGCACGCCGTAGCGCGCCTTCAGTGCCTCGTTGAAGCGCTCGAAGAAGTCGCCCGCCATCTTCTGCGCCGCCATGTCGACCAGGCGCGAGCCCACCTGCGCGATCTTGCCGCCCACGGTGGCGTGGGCCGTGTAGTGCAGCATCGTCTCGCGCGGCGACACCGCTTCGAGGCGGATGTCGGCCGTGCCCTTGCCGTGGCCGGCCGGACCGCCCTGCCCTTCGAAGCGCAGCGTGTACGACTGCGGCGGCTGCAGGTTCTCGATCTGCAGCGTGCCCTTGAACTTCGCCTTCACCGGCCCGATGGCGGCGACGACCAGCACCTCGTAGCGGTTCTCGCCCATCGGCCGCAGCCCTTCGCAGCCGGGCACGGCCTTCTCGAGCAGCGAGATGTCGTTCAGGGCCTCCCAGGCCTGGGCCTGGCCGACCGGAAGGGACTGCTGGGACTGGAGTTGCATGGTGTCGGGTGCGGTCGAGGTGAGGGTGCGGTTCAGCGCTCGGGGCGGCCGAGCACGGCCACCAGGTCCTCGAGGCTTTCGAGGTTGTGCGCCGGCAGGAAGCGGTCGACGTGCGGCAGCATCGCGCGCACGCCGGCGGTGCGCGGCTCGTAGCCGCTGAATCGCAGCAGCGGGTTCAGCCAGATCAGGCGGCGGCAGCTGCGCGACAGGCGCGCCATCTCGGCGTCGAGCGCGCGAAGCGTGGCGGGGTCGCCCTGCTCGAGGCCGTCGCTCACGAGCAGCACGGTGCCGTGGCTGGGCAGCGCACGCCGCGCCCACTGGCGGTTGAAGGCCTGCAGGCTTTCGGTGATGCGGGTGCCGCCGGACCAGTCCTGCACGCGCCGCACCACCTCGGCGATCGCGATGTCGGGGTCGCGCCGCGCCAGCAGCCGCGTGATGCGCGTCAGCCGGGTGCCGAAGACGAAGCTCTCGACCTTCGCGTCGGCCTGCCCGAGCGTGTGCGCGAAGTGCAGCAGCATGCGCGAGTAGCGGCTCATCGAACCGGAGATGTCGGCCAGCACCACCAGCGGCGCGGCACGCGTGCGCACCGCGCGCCACTGCAGGCGGCCGAGGTCGCCGCCGCGGCGCGCGCCCTCGCGCAGCGTGGCGCGCCAGTCGAGCCGGCCGGGGTGCGCGGCGCGCCGGTGGCGGCGCGTCGGCAGTTGCTCGAACACCGGCCGCAGGCGGTCGAGCAGGCGGCGCGCGCTGCGCCACTCGTCGGCCGTCATGGTGTCGAAGTCGGCCTTGCGCAGCAGCTCGCGCTGGCTCACGGTGAGCGCGGCGTCGAACTCGATCTCCTCGCGCGGCGGCGGCTCGGGCTGCGGGCCCTGGGGCTGGTGCGGAAAGAGCGCGTCGCCGAGGCGGCGGTTCTCCTTCGGCCCCGGCAGCGCGCCGGGCTGCAGCTGCACCTTGGGCAGCAGCAGCGCGCGCATGCGGCCGAGCAGGTCGGGGTCCTTCCAGAACAGCGCGAACGCCTGGTCGAACAGCTCGGCGTGCTCGATGCGGTCGAGCAGGCAGGCGCGCAGAACGGCGTGGAAGTCCTCGCGCCGCTCCAGCCCCGCGACCTGCAGCGCCTGCTGCGCCAGCACCACGCGGTCGGTGCCCAGCGGCATGCCGGCCGTGCGCAGCACGCGTGCGAAGTGCACCACGTTCTCGGCCAGGTGGCCGGGCGACGGGCGCAGCGCAGGCGTCATCGCAGGACCTCAGGCGACGCGGTCGCTGGCGATGCGGCGCGCCTCTTCCAGCAGGCGCAGCGCCTCGCTGCCCTGCACGGCGGCGATGTCGTCCTGGTACTTCAGCAGCACGCCCAGCGTGTGCTGGATGACCTCGGGGTCGAGCACCACGGCGTCGAGTTCGAGCAGCGCGCGTGTCCAGTCGATCGTCTCGGCGATGCCGGGCAGCTTGTACAGCTCCACGCCGCGCAGCTTCTGCACGAAGGCGACGACCTGGCGCGCCAGCTCGGCGCCGGCACCCGGCACGCGGCGGCGCACGATCTCGAGTTCGCGCGCGGCGGTGGGGAAGCCCGTCCAGTGGTAGAGGCAGCGGCGCTTCACGGCGTCGTGGATCTCGCGCGTGCGGTTGCTCGTCAGCACGACGATCGGCGGCTGCACCGCCTTCACGGTGCCGAGCTCGGGGATGGTGATCTGGAACTCGGCCAGCACCTCGAGCAGGAAGGCTTCGAAGGGTTCGTCGGCGCGGTCGAGTTCGTCGATCAGCAGCACCGGCGGAACGGCGCGCTTCGGGTCGATGGCCTGCAGCAGCGGGCGCTGGCTGAGGAAACGCTCGCTGAAGAGCTCGGTGGCGAGGGACTCGCGCGTGACGCTGGCGTCGCGCTCGGCGAGGCGGATCTCCATCATCTGGCGCGGGTAGTCCCACTCGTAGGCGGCGCCCGAGAGGTCCAGGCCCTCGTAGCACTGCAGGCGGATCAGCGGCCGGCCGAGCATGGCCGCGAGCGTGCGCGCCACCTCGGTCTTGCCGGTGCCGGGCTCGCCTTCCAGGAACAGCGGGCGCTGCAGGCGCAGCGCGAGGTAGATCACCGTCGCCAGCGCGCGGTCGGGCACGTAGTCCCGTTCGGCCAGGCGCGCTTCGGTCTCGTCGATGCTGGTCGGCAGGGCCGTCGAGGTCACGGGTGTGTTGCTCCAAAAGGAAACGCCGCACCGCGGCGGCGTTTCGACCGTGGCAGGGTGGCCGATGTCAGCCGACGGCGCGCGCGGCCAGCACCGGGATCAGCGCGGCGCGGTACTCGGCCGAGCCGTGCAGGTCGGTGTTGAGGCCGTCGGCGCTGACGGTGGCGCCGGCGAGCGCGGCGGCCGACCAGTTCGACGCCAGCTTGGCTTCCAGCCCACTGGCGCGGAACACGCCGGCACCTGCGCCGGTGACCGCGACCCGCGTACCCTTCGGTCCCTTGCTGACGAACACGCCGACGATCGAGAAGCGCGACGCCGGCTGCTTGAACTTCTGCCAGCCCGCCTTCTCGGGCACCGGGAAGCTCACCGCGGTGATGACCTCGTCCTCGGCCAGCGCGGTGGTGTACAGGCCCTGGAAGAAGTCGTCGGCGGCAATGTCGCGCTTGTTGGTGTGCACGGTGGCGCCCAGGCCCAGCACGGCCGCCGGGTAGCAGGCCGCGGGGTCGTTGTTGGCGAGGCTGCCGCCGATCGTGCCGCGGTTGCGCACCTGGCGGTCGCCGATCTTGCCGGCAAGCTCGGCGAGCGCCGGGATCGCCTTGCGCACATCGGCGCTCGCGGCCACCGTGGCGTGCGTCGTCATCGCGCCGATGCGCACCACGCCGTTGGCCACGGTGATGCCCTTCAGCTCGGCGATGGCGCCGAGGTCGACGAGCGCCTCGGGCGCCGCGAGGCCGAGCTTCATCGAACCGAGCAGGCTCTGGCCGCCGGCGACGATCTTGGCGCCGGAAGCACCGGCGGCGCGCGCCGCGTCGGCCACGCTGGCGGGGGTCTGGTAGGCGAAGGTCTGCATGTCGTGGTCTCCTCAGTGTGCGGCGCGGGCGGCCTTCCAGACGGTGTACGGCGTGGCCGGCATCGGCACGTCCTTCACGCCCAGCGCATGGCAGATGGCGTTGATGACGGCCGGCGGCGAGCCGATCGCGCCCGCCTCGCCGCAGCCCTTCACGCCCAGCGGGTTGTGCGTGCAGGGCGTACCCTTGGCCGTCTCCACCGTGAAGTGGCAGAAGTCGTCGGCGCGCGGCATCGCGTAGTCCATGTAGCTGCCGGTGAGCAGCTGGCCTGTCTCGGTGTCGTAGACGCCGTGTTCCAGCAGCGCCTGGCCGATGCCCTGCGCCAGCCCGCCGTGCACCTGGCCTTCGACGATCATCGGGTTGATGACGTTGCCGAAGTCGTCCACCGCGGTGAAGCGGTCGATGCGCGTGTGGCCGGTGGCGGGGTCGATCTCGACCTCGCAGACGTAGCTGCCCGCCGGGTAGGTGAAGTTGCTGGGGTCGTAGAACGCGTTCTCGTTCAGGCCCGGCTCCAGCTTGTCGTGCGGGAAGTTGTGCGGCACGTAGGCGGTGAGCGCCACGCTCGCAAAGGGCACGGCCTTGTCGGTGCCGGCGACCTTGAAGACGCCGCCTTCGAAGACGACGTCGGTGTCGGCCGCCTCCATCAGGTGGGCGGCGATCTTGCGGCCCTTGGCGATGACCTTGTCGACCGCCTTCACGATGGCGGTGCCACCCACCGCGAGCGAGCGGCTGCCGTAGGTGCCCATGCCGAACAGCACCTTGCCGGTGTCGCCGTGCTCGATGCTGATGTCGTCCAGCGGAATGCCCAGCCGGTCGGCCACCACCTGCGCGAACGTGGTCTCGTGGCCCTGGCCATGGCTGTGGCTGCCGGTGAAGATCGTCACCTTTCCGGTCGGGTGCACGCGCACCTCGCCCGCCTCGAAGAGGCCGGCGCGCGCGCCCAGCGCCCCCGCCACCGAGCTCGGCGCGATGCCGCAGGCCTCGATGTAGGCGCTGTAGCCGAGGCCGCGCTTGAGGCCCTTCGCCTCGCTGGCGGCGCGGCGCTTCGCGAAGCCGGCCACGTCGGCCAGCTCGATGGCGCGCGTCATCGTCGCGTCGTAGTCGCCGGTGTCGTAGGTCAGGCCCACCGGCGTGGCGTACGGGAAGGTCTTGATGAAGTTGCGGCGGCGCAGCTCGGCGGGGTCGATCTTCAGCTCGTGCGCGGCCGTCTCGACGATGCGCTCGAGCAGGTAGGTGGCCTCGGGGCGGCCGGCGCCGCGGTAGGCGTCGACCGGCGCGGTGTTCGTGAACACCGCCGTCACCTCGCACCAGATCTTCGGCGTCGTGTACTGGCCGGCCAGCAGCGTGGCGTGCAGGATGGTCGGGATGCTGCTCGCGAACGTGGACAGGTAGGCGCCCATGTTGGCCGTGGTGTCGGCGCGCAGCGCGAGGAACTTGCCGTCCTTGTCGAGCGCGAGCTTGGCGGTCGTGACGTGGTCGCGGCCGTGGGCGTCGGAGAGGAAGGCCTCGCCGCGCTCGCAGGTCCACTTGATCGGGCGCTTGACCTGCTTGCTCGCGAAGACGAGCGCCGTCTCCTCGGCGTAGAGGAAGATCTTGCTGCCGAAGCCGCCGCCGACATCGGGCGCCACCACGCGCATCTTGTGCTCGGGGATGCCGAGCACGAAGGCGCACATCAGCAGCCGCTCGACGTGCGGGTTCTGGTTGCTCACGTACAGCGTGTAGCTGTCGGCGTTGGGGTCGTACGCGGCGTTGGCGGCGCGCGGCTCCATCGCGTTCGGCACCAGGCGGTTGTTGCGGAAGCTGAGCGTCGTCACGTGGGCGGCGTTCTTGAACGCGGCGTCGGTGCCGTCCTTGTCGCCGATGCCCCAGTGGTAGCAGACGTTGTCCGGCGCCTCGTCGTGCACGGCCTGGCCGGGCTGGCTGGCGCCCTTGGCGCGCGCGGTGTCCACCACCGCGGGCAGTTCGTCGTAGTCGACCTCGATCAGCTGCACGGCCGCCTTCGCCTGTTCCAGCGTGTCGGCGACGACGAGCGCCACGCAGTCGCCCACGTAGCGCACCTTGCCGTCGGCCAGCACCGGGTGCTTGGGCTCCTTCATCGGCGTGCCGTCGAGGCTGTTGATGAGCCAGCCGCACGGCAGGCCGCCGACGGCCTTGAAGTGCTCGCCGGTGAAGATGCCCAGCACGCCCGGCGCCTGCGCGGCGGCGCTCGTGTCGAGCTTCTTGATGCGGGCGTGCGCGTAGGGGCTGCGCAGGAAGGCGCCGTGGCTCTGGCCGGGCAGCGTGATGTCGTCGGTGTACTGGCCGCGGCCGGTCAGGAAGCGGGCGTCCTCGCGGCGCTCGACGCGCTTGCCGATGAAGTTCTCGGGGGCGTTCATGGTCTGCTTTTCCTCCGTCAAGGCTTCATGGCCGCGGCGCCCTGCTGGACGGCGGCAACGATGTTCTGGTAGCCGGTGCAGCGGCAGATGTTGCCTTCCAGCGCCTCGCGCACCTGGCTTTCGCTGTGGCAACCGTGGTGCTGCACCAGGTCGACCGCGCTCATCACCATGCCCGGCGTGCAGAAGCCGCACTGCAGGCCGTGGCAGGCGCGGAAGGCGGCCTGCATCGGGTGCAGCGTGCCGTCGGCGGCGGCGAGGCCTTCGATGGTGGTCACCTCGCGGCCGGCGGCCTGCACGGCCAGCATGTTGCAGCTCTTCACGGCGCGGCCGTCGACGTGCACGGTGCAGGCGCCGCACTGCGCGGTGTCGCAGCCGACGTGCGTGCCGGTGAGGCGCAGCGTCTCGCGGATGAACTGCACGAGCAGCGTGCTGGGGTCGGCTTCGCCGGTCACGGTCTTGCCGTTGACCTTGAGCGTGATCGTCGTCATGCGCTTGTCTCCTGACTGGTGATGCTTCTCGGCGAATGCTAGGAGCGCGACGCGGCCTGCGCATCGACCGGCTATCCCCTATGAAGCGGCTGCCATAGGGGTTGGGAAGGGGTCGAAGCGTCACCCATGCACGCCGCTTCATAGGGGTCGCCCGCAGGGCGCGCCCTGCCGCCGCAGCCGCTACCTTCGTGCGCATGGACAACGTCGACCTCGAGGTGCTGCGCCGGATCGTGCAGTGGCAGGACAGCGGGCACCGCGTCGTGCTGTGCACCATCACGCGGACCTGGGGTTCAGCGCCGCGGCCGCCGGGCTCGACTGTCGCGATCCGGAACGATGGCCTCGTCGCCGGCAGCGTGTCCGGCGGCTGCATCGAGGACGACCTGATCGAGAAGGCGCGCGCAGGCGCGCTGGCCAGCGGCCGGCCCGACGTGGTGCGCTACGGCATCGACGCCGACACCGCACACCGCTTCGGCCTGCCCTGCGGCGGGCTGATCGAGCTGGTGCTGGAACCGGTCGAGCCGCGCACCCGCCTGCCGGAGCTGATCGAACGCCTGGCGCGCGGCGAGCGCCTGCGCCGCGTGCTGACGCTGGCCACCGGCGAGGTCGAGCTGCAGCCCGCTGGCGATGCCGATGAACTCCAGCTCACCGACACCACGCTCACCACCCACCACGGCCCGCGCTGGCGGCTGCTGTTGATCGGCGCCGGCCAGCTGACGCAGTACCTGGCCCGCATGGCCGGCGCGCTGGGCTACGAGGTGATCGTCTGCGACCCGCGCGAGGAGTACGCGACCGGCTTCGACGTCGAGGGCGCGACGCTGCTGCGCACCATGCCCGACGACACCGTGCGCGAGCTGAAGGTCGACGGCCACACCGCGGTGATCGCACTCACGCACGACCCCAAGCTCGACGACATGGCGCTGATGGAGGCGCTGGCGAGCGCGGCCTTCTACGTCGGCGCGATCGGCTCGCGCGTCAACCAGGCCAAGCGCGCGGCGCGCCTGAAGGAACACTTCGGCCTCACCGACGCACAGCTCGCACGCCTGCACGGCCCGGTGGGGCTGAAGAACGGCGCGCGCACGCCGCCGGAGATCGCGGTCAGCATCCTCGCCGAGCTGACCGCCGTGCGCTACGGCTTCCGCGTGCCGGAACCGGTGGCGGTCACGGCACAGGCGGCGGTGGACAGCGGCTGCAGCGTCTGACGCGGCCTCAGAACACCAGTGTGCGCCAGCGGCGGTCGCCGGCACGCGCCATGATCGGCACCGTGCCTTGCGACACGACCTGGCGCTTCGCGTCGGCAATCGTCGTCGGGTGCGTGGCCGATGCCGGTTAGCGCCTTCACCAGTGCCGTCGCGCCGTGGTCGATGCGGCCGGCGGCGCCGGCGATCCTGGACTCAGGTCGTCAGCTCGCGCGCCGCGATCGTGTACTTGAAGGTGTCGGGCGCCAGCTCGTCGAAGCGACCGCTCTGGTTCTCGCCGTTCGGGTACATCAGGAACGGCAGCGTGCCCTTGGCGGCGCTGCCGGGCAGGCGGATGTCGTGCGCGGTGTTCCAGCCCACCCAGTTGCCTTCCCAGCGGCCGAAGAGGCCGGCCATCACCGGCGCCACCACCGGGTGCTTGGTGTCCTTGATCCACTCGGCGGTCTCCTGGCGCGCCACCTTGAGCACGTCGGCCGGGTCCATCGCGACCCAGCCGAAGCCCTTCAGGTAGGCCTCGGCGCGGCAGTGCTGCGCGCCCTTCAGGCCGGCGGAGTTGGCACCCAGCTCCTTGTAGCCGAAGGCCGACGGCGCCAGCCGAAGGCCGTAGACGTCGCGCGCCGGCACGCCGGCGGCACGGCACAGACCGACGAACACGGCGTTGAGGTCGGCGCACTTGCCGCCGAGATTGCCGGTCTCGAGCATGGCCTTGATGTCGCCGGTGCCGCAGCCGCGCGTCTTCGGCTCGCGGTAGGCGTTGGCGACGACCCAGCCGTAGATCGCGCGCACCTTCTCCAGGTCGGTGTTCGCGCCGCGCGTGGCCGCCTGCGCCGTCTTGCGCACGATGCCGTCCACCGGCAGCAGTTCGGTGGGGGCGAGGTTGGCGCGCAGCACGGCGGGGTCCTCGCTCACCTTGCCCGGTTTCGACCAGTCGACCGCGCGGTTGCGCGTCTGCAGGCGGCTCGTCAGCGTGAGCTTGGGCGCGGCGACGCCGGCGTCGAACTCGGCATGCAGGAAGCGCACGCCACGCGCCGGGTCGGACACGATGCGCGCGCTCGTCGCGTTGCCGACCCAGGCGTTGTCCTGCGGGCGCTGCCAGTCGCTGTCGACGTCGGGCACCGGCATCCAGAGCTGCGTGCGGCCCTTCGGCTCGGCGACGTCGACGGTCGTCGTCACCTCGAAGGTGCGCCAGGGGCCGACCTGCGGCTCGAAGCGGCGCTCCTGCGCGAACGCGGCGGGCAGCGGCAGCGCGCTGGCGAGGCCGGCCTGCAGCAGACGGCGGCGTTGGATGGCGTGGGTCATGGGTCCTCCTTGTGTGTGTGGGTGTCAGAGCAGCGGCGCGATCCAGGCGCGGGCCTCGGCGCCGCCCCAGTCGACTTCGCCGACGACGGTGAAGGCGGCGCGGCCGTCGCGGCCGATGACCACCGTGCTGGGAAAGATGCGCACCTGCCAGGCCCGCGCGGCGGCGCCGTCGGCGTCGCGCAGGATCGGCAGCGAGAAATCGGTCTGCTCGAGGAAGCGGCGGATCATGCCGTCGGTCTCGCGGAAGTTGACGGCCAGCACCTGCAGGCGGTCGCCCTTGTGGCGCTCGGCCATCAGTTCCAGCGACGGCATCTCGGCGCGGCAGGGCTCGCACCAGCTGGCCCAGAAGTTCAACACGACGACCTGGCCGCGCAGCGCCGCCAGGCGCACCGGCGGGCTCTCCCAGGCCGGCAGTTCGAGCGCGGGTGTCGGCTTCGACTTCGGCCACGGGCGGTAGGCGGCGCCCTCGGCGGCCTGGGAGCGCGCCGGCGCGACCCAGGGCGCAAGCGCACCGGCCGCGAGCAGGCGGCGGCGGAGGGTGGGGGTCGTTGGAGCGGCCATCGGCAGGCCGCGATTAGACCAGCCCCCGCGCGCCGGGCGCCGAAGGCCCCGCTCGCGCCGCGGCGCCGCTCAGGCCGCCGCGAACGCGGGTGCTGCCGGCGTCAGGCCGCCGGCAGGGGCGCCGGCGGCAGGCCCTGCTGCCAGCGCCCGACCATGCGCTCGAACAGCGCCGCGAGCTCGCCGGTGAAGCGCTCGTTGTCGAACAGCGGCAGGTTCGCGCGCTCGTCCCACAGGTGGTCGCGCAGGCGCGCCAGCTCGCCCGGCACGGTGGCCAGCGCGACGGCGCGTTCCTCGTAGGCCTGCTCGTCGCCGACCGCCATCTCCGGCAGGCCGACGGCGTTGAGCAGGCTCGCCGCAACGCGCGCGCTGAAGCTGCGGCCCACCTGCGTCAGCACCGGCAACCCCATCCACAGCGCATCGCTGCAGGTGGTGTGGGCGCCGTACGGAAACGTGTCGAGGAAGAGGTCGGCCTGAGGCAGCCGCGCCAGGTGGCGCACCGGGTCGACGAAGGGCGCGAAGACGAGCCGCGCCGGGTCGATGCCGCGTTCGACGGCACGCGCGCGCAGCGCTTCCTGGATCTCCTCCTGCGGCACCAGCAGCCACAGCACGCTAGCGGGCACGCGTTCGAGGATGCGGCACCAGCGCGTGAACACCGGCTCGGTGATCTTGTAGCTCTGGTTGAAGCAGGCGAAGACGAAGGCGTCCTCCGGCAGGCCGCACTCGGCGCGGTCCAGCGGCTCGGGGTGCTCGCGGCGCTCGTCGGTGGGCTCGTAGGTCAGCGGCAGCTGGGCGATCTGCTCGCGGAAGTCGGCCGCGTGCGCCATCGGCGTGAGGATCGGGTCGCCGACGACGTAGTCGATGAAGTCGCCGCCGATCGTGCTCGGGTAGGCCAGCCACAGCACCTGCAGCGGCGCCGGCCGCAGCGCGAACACGCCCAGCCGCGTGCTCGCGGTGTAGCCGGACAGGTCGACCAGGATCGTGATGCCGTCGGCCTGGATGCGGCCGGCCTGCTCGGTGGCGTTCATCTGCGTGCAGTCGACGAAGCTCGTCGCCGCGCCTTCCATGCGCCGGCGCAGCGCGCTGCCGTCGTCGGCGCCGTGCGAGTAGAGAACGACCTCGAAGCGTTCGCGCGGGAGGCGCTCCAGCGTCTGCACCAGCAGCATGCTGGTGGCGTGGGTTCGGAAGTCGGCGCTGACGAAGCCGATCTTCAGCTTGCCGGCGGCGAGCGCCGCCTCGGCCTCGGGCCAGCGCGTCGGCACGGCGCGCGCGCTGGCGGCGCGCACGTCGCGCGCGATGCGCGTGCTTTCCATCTCGGCGGCGCGGCGGTGCATCGCGGCGTCGTCGTTCATCGACAGCAGGCAGAACGGGCTGAACGACGGCGGCTCGACGCCCTCGACCTGCAGCGCGAGCGCCTGCGCCAGCCGTTCGGCGTCGCCTTCGCCCTGCGCCCAGTCGCAGGCCCAGGCGGCGTAGTGGGCGGCGTAGACGGCGCCGCCGAAGTGCGCCGGGTCGACCATCGCCACCGTGCGGAAGCATTCGGCCGACTCGGCATAACGCTTCAGGTTGGCGAGCGCGAAGCCCAGCTGCAGGTAGGCCTCGATGTCGGCCGGCTTCTCGGCCAGCACCTGCAGGAAGGCGAGCGCGGCGTCCTGCCAGCGGGCCAGCGACATCAGCACGGCGCCGCGCAGCATCCAGTGCTGCGCGCTGCGCGGCGTGTCGGCATCGAGCGCGGACAGCGCCTGCAGCGCCTCGGCGTCGCGGTTGTTCAGGCGCAGCAGTTCGGCCAGCAGGTGGCAGGCCATGTCGTTGGAGGTGTCGAGCGCGAAGGCGCGGCGCGCCGCGTCCATCGCCGCATCGGCGCGGCGCAGCTTGCGCTGCGTGCTCGCCAGGTTCAGCCAGTACAGCGGCACCGACGGCGACAGCTTCGTCGCCCGCTCGAAGCAGGCCGCCGCCTGCGCGAGCTTGCCCTGGCGCGCCAGCGTGACCCCCTGGCTCCACTGCTGGTGCGCCGCCGACGAGCCGCGCTGCGGCACCGCCTTCTTCGCGGCGGGGGCCGCCACGCGCAGACCGGCGCGGGCGTTGGACGGGGTGGACAGGGCAGTCGACATGCAAGCTCCGGCAACGAACGGGTTCGGCATGCGACAGGCATGCCCCGCGTGCGACTCTAGGCAGCCGCCTAGCCCCGAAAACGCGGAACAGGGGCGGTTTCGGCGTGCATTCCGCCGCATCGGACCGCCTCAAGCGCGTGTCCGGGCCGCCGAGACGGGCCCCCGCCCTTCTCAAGTTCCGCCGCGGCCGAACCGATACCGGGCTCAACGGGGTTGATGCAGATCGGCTCCGTGGTCCGGTTGGCCGGCCGATGCCCAGGGCGCACAAGGTGCGGTGGGGTCTTCAACGGTTGACTAGCGCGGGCGGATGCCACGGGGTGCCTTCTTGCAAGGGGCGCCTCGCGGCAGCGGGCAACGGGAACACGGGAACGGCGAAGAAGAGGCCGCGAACGTGATCCGGGATATGCCGGCGCTCTCGCCGGGAACCTTCGACTGATCAACTTTCTGGAGTAAGGAACATGGGCTCGACCATCAACACCAACGTCGCTTCGCTGAACGCGCAGCGCAACCTCGCGATGTCGACGACCTCGCTGTCGACCTCGATGCAGCGCCTGTCCTCGGGCCTGCGTGTCAACAGCGCCAAGGACGACGCCGCCGGCCTGGCCATCGCCGAGCGCATGAACGCCCAGGTGCGCGGCATGAACGTCGGCATGCGC
>CAUJHQ010000055.1 GCA_963204815.1 Pseudomonadota bacterium
GCGCGTACGGCGCGCTCACGCTCGCAGCCGATGGCCAGTGGACCTACGCACTCGGCGCGGCGGCCCAGGCGCTCGCCGGCGGCCAGGTCGTCTCGGAGACCTTCACGGTCACGCTGACCGATGGCTCGACCACGACCATCACGATCACGGTGACGGGTACCGATGACGCCCCCGTCATCTCGTCGGGCACCGGTGCCGTCACCGAAGACACCTCGCCGACCACCAACGGCACGCTGACGGCCACCGACGCCGACAACCCCGCGCTCGCCTTCGTGCCTGCCGCGCAGAACGGTGCATACGGTGCGCTGACACTTGCGGCCGATGGTCAGTGGACCTACACCCTTGGTGCTGCCGCGCAGAGTCTCGCCGGCGGCCAGGTCGTCACCGAGTCCTTCACGGTCACATTGACCGATGGATCGACCACGACCGTCACGATCACGGTGACTGGCTCCGATGACGCCCCCGTCATCTCGTCCGGCACCGGTGCGGTCACCGAAGACACCGCTCCTTCGACCAGCGGCACACTCTCCGCGACCGACACCGACAACCCCGCGATCGCCTTCGTGCCGGCCGCGCAGAACGGCGCGTACGGTGCGCTCACGCTTGCGGCCGATGGTCGGTGGACCTATACGCTTGGTGCTGCCGCGCAGAGCCTCGCTGGCGGCCAGGTCGTCACTGAGACCTTCACCGTCACGCTGACCGACGGCTCGACCACGAGCGTGACGATCACGGTGACCGGCACCGACGACGCGCCCGTCATCTCTTCGGGCACTGGGGCGGTCACCGAAGACACCTCGCCTACGACCAGCGGCACGCTGACGGCGACCGACGCCGACAACCCCGCGCTCGCCTTCGTGCCGGCCACGCAGAACGGCGCGTACGGTGCACTGACGCTCGCGGCCGATGGCCTGTGGACCTACTCGCTCGGCGCCGCGGCTCAGAGCCTCGCCGGCGGCCAGATCGTCACCGAGACGTTCACGGTCACGCTGACCGATGGCTCGGCCACGACCGTGACGATCACGGTAACGGGTACCGATGACGCACCCGTCATCTCGTCGGGTACCGGCGCGGTAATCGAAGACACCGCGCCTACGACCACCGGCACGCTGACGGCGACCGACGCCGACAACCCCGCGCTCGCCTTCGTGCCGTCCACCCAAGCCGGCGCCTACGGCTCGCTGACGCTCGGCGCCAACGGCCAGTGGAGCTACACGCTCGGTGCCAATGCGCAGCCGCTGGCCGGCGGCCAGGCGGCCAGCGACAGCTTCACGGTGTCGCTGACCGACGGTTCGACCACCACCATCACGGTCGGCATCACCGGCACGAACGACGCTCCGGTGCTCGACCTCGACGGCGACGACTCCAGCGGCGCGACTGGCGCCGACCGCCAGGGCAGCTTCACCGCCGGTGGCGGCGCGGTGCGCATCGTCGACGCCGACGTCGTCATCGCCGACATCGACGGCAGCGTGTTCCAGCGCGCCACGGTCACGCTCGGCAACGCGCAGGCCGGCGACGTGCTCAGCGTCGGCCCGCTGCCGGCCAGCATCACGGCCACGGTGGCCGGCGGCACGGTCACGCTCGTCGGTGCCGCATCGGCGGCCGACTACGCGCTCGCGCTCGGTGCCATCCGCTTCGACAACACGCTCGGCAACCCCGACCTCACGACCCGCAGCTTCGCGGTGACGGTGAACGACGGCAGCGCCGACAGCAACGTCGCCGTCTCCGCGCTGACGATGCTGCCCGACCCGAACGACGCGCCGGTCAACACGCTGCCCGGCACGGTCGCCGCCTTCGAGGACCGCCTGACGCCGATCACCGGCCTGGCGGTCGGCGACGCCGACGAAGGCAGCGCCAACGCCGGCTTCAAGCTCGCGACGGTGGAACTGAGCGTGGCCAACGGCACGCTGCAGCTCGCCGTGGCGGCGGGCGCCAGCATCGTCGGCGGCGCCAACGGCAGCGGGACCGTCACCCTCGCCGGCACGCAGGCGGCGATCAACGCGACGCTGGCGACGCTGGCCTACCAGGGGGCCACCAACTTCTCGGGCGCCGACACGCTGGTCGTGACCAGCCGCGACGGCCAGGGCCTGGTCGACCGCGACAGCCTGACGATCAACGTCGCGCCGGTGAACGACGCGCCGTCCGGCACCGACCGCACGATCACGATCGTCGAAGACGGCACGCACGTGCTCGGCCGCGCCGACTTCGGCTTCGCCGACGCCGCCGGCGAGGGCAACGCCTTCGCGTCGGTCACGGTGCAGGCGCCGAGCCAGGGCACGCTGCTGTTCAACGGCGTGGCCGTCACGGCCGGCACCGTCGTCACCGTGGCGCAGCTCGACGCCGGACTGCTGCGCTTCGTGCCGGCCGCCAATGCCAACGGCAGCGCCTATGCCGGATTCGGCTTCCAGGTGCGCGACGACGGCGGCACCGCCAACGGCGGCCAGGACACCGACCCGAGCGCGAACCGCATCACCTTCGACGTGTCGGCCGTGAACGACGCGCCGACGGTCGGCAACGCCGTGGCCCGCGTCTCCGAGGAAGGCCTGACGGGCGGCGTGCAGGACAGCGCGGGCACCCCGGACACCACCGACAGCACCACCGCCAGCGGCCGCGTCGACATCGCCGACATCGACAGTGCCAGCGTCAGCGTGGTGCTGAACGCGCCGACGGCGGCACTGAGCTCCGGCGGCGTCGCCGTCACGTGGTCGGGCGGCGGCACGCAGACGCTCGTCGGCAGCGCCGGCGGCCACACCGTGGCCACCGTCACCATCGACAACGGCGGCAACTACACGGTCACGCTGTCGGCGCCGATCGACCACGCCGGCGCCAACGTCGAGGACGTGCGTTCGCTGCAGATCGGCGTCAGCGCCAGCGACGGCCAGGCCACGGGCAGCGGCACCATCACGCTGAACATCGAGGACGACGCGCCGGTCACGGCCCCGCCCAGCCAGGTGGCGTCGCTGTCGATGATCGACACCAACCTGATGGTCGTGCTGGACATCTCCGGCAGCATGGACACGCCCGACGGCATCGGCGGCGAGACGCGGCTGCAGACCGCCGTGGCGGCGGTCGAGCGCCTGCTGGAGCAGTACGACGCCTTCGGCGACGTCAAGGTGCGGCTGGTCACCTTCTCCAGCGGCGGCAGCCCGGTGGGCACGGAGTGGGTGAGCATCGACCAGGCGAAGGCGCAGCTCGCTGCGCTGACGGCCACCGGCGGCACCAACTACGACGCCGCGCTGTCGGCGGCGCAGAGCGGCTGGTCGTCCACCGGCCGCATCGACGGGGCACAGAACGCGCTGTACTTCCTGTCCGACGGCCAGCCCAGCAGCAACTCGGCGGCCATCAACGCCACCGAGGAAGCCGCCTGGGTGAACTTCCTGAACGCCAACCAGATCCGGTCGTTCGCGGTCGGCCTGGGCACCGCGGCAGCGCTCGGGCCGCTGAATCCGGTGGCCTACGACGGCCAGATCAGCGAGAACGTGAACGGCCTGCTGGTCACCGATTTCAACCAGCTCGACAGCGTGCTCGCGGCCACGGTGCCGACCGTCGTCGACAACTCGCTTCTGGCCGGCGGCACCTTCGACCTGCCGACCAGCGGCATCGGCGCCGACGGCGGCCGCGTGCTGTCGCTGCAGTTCGGCAGCACGGTCTACACCTACGACCCGGCGAACGGCGGTGCCATCGACGTGACCGGCGGCGCGAACCAGGGCAGCTTCGACACGACGACCAACACGCTCACCGTGGCCACGGCGCAGGGCGGCAGCTTCGCCGTCGAACTCGACAGCGGCCGCTACCGCTACATCGGGCCCGACGGCATCCGCGGCGCGATCACCGAAACCATGGGCTACGTGATCGTCGACGGCGACGGCGACACCAGCGCGTCCACCGTGAGCATCAACGTGAACCGCATCGGCGTGCGCGTGGGCGGCAACAGCGGCGAGACGATCGACGGCACCGGCGCGCAGGACTTCATCATCGCGCGCAGCGGCAACGACATCGTGCGCGGCAGTGAAGGAGCCGACCGCCTGGCCGGCAACGACGGCGACGACCAACTGCTCGGCCAGGGCGGCAACGACACGCTGTTCGGCGGCAGCGGCGCCGACACGCTCGACGGCGGCGACGGCAACGACCGCCTGGACGGCGGCGTCGGCAACGACCGCCTGATCGGCGGCGCCGGCGCCGACGTCTTCGCCTGGACGCTCGCCGACCGCGGCAGCGCGGGCAGCGGCCGCGCCGTCGACACGGTCGTGGGCTTCGACGCGAACTCACCGGCCAACGGCGGCGACGCGCTCGACCTGCGCGACCTGCTGGTGGGCGAGACCACCGGCACGCTGGACCGCTTCCTCGACTTCAACACCGTGGGCGGCACGACGACGCTGCGCATCAGCACCACCGGCGGCTTCGCCGGCGGCGCCTACAACAGCAATGCCGAGGACCAGCGCATCGTCTTCGAGGGCGTGGACCTGCGCGCATCGCTCGGCCTCGCGGGCAACGCGAGCGACGCGACGATCATCCAGACGCTGCTGGAACGCGGCAAGCTGATCGTCGATTCCGGGGCCTGACGCGCGGGCCCGGCGCCGTGCTCAGGCCGGGCGCGCCCAGGGCCCGGTGACGCCGGCGACGCCGCAGGCGAACAGCGCGTCGGCGTCCTCGGCGCGCGTCACGCCTTCGGCGAAGGTCTGGGCGCCCATGCCGGCGAGCAGGCGCACCGTGCCGCGCACGAACTCCTGCGCCGCCGCGTTGTCGACGAGGCCGGTGCACACCGCGGCGTCGAGCTTGACGTAGTCGAGCCCCAGCTCGTACAGCCGCTCCAGCCGGTGCAACTGGCTGCCCGCGTGCTCGAGCCCGAAGTGCACGCCCAGCGGCCGCAGCAGGCGCGAGAACGCCTGCAGCGCGCGCCGGTCCTCGAGCGCGGCGGCTTCGGGCAGTTCCAGCCACAGCTGCTGCGCCAGGCCGGGCGCGGCCATCAGGCGGTCGCGCAGGTTGTCGACGAAATCGGGATCCAGCAGCGACGGAGGCGCCAGGTTCACACAGCGCGGCCGCTGGTCTTCGGCGATGGCCGACAGCGCCAGGTGCAGTGCCTGCGCGTCCAGCGGCGCCGTCAGCCGGGTGCGCAGCGCCATCGGCAGCCAGCGCGCGGCGGGCACCGGCGCCGCCCCTTCGGCGAGGCCCACGCGCAGCGGGCATTCCAGGTGCACCAGCGTTCCGCCGACGCCCAGCAGTGGGAACTCGGCGATCGCCGTGCGCCCGCCCGCCAGCGCGGCCTGCAGCTGGTCGCGCCAGGCCTGCTCGCCGCCGCCAGCCGGCGCGGGCTCGGCCAGGCGCACGATCTCGAACGGCGCCCCGGACTCGGCCTGCGCGAGCGCGAGGTCGGCCTGCGCCAGCAGTGTGCTGGCGGTCCAGGTCGGCGGCACCTCGACCGCGCCGAGGTGCGCGTCGAGCCCGCTCTCGGCGAGACGCGCGCGCAGCGTGGCCGCGAGCTGGTCGACGGCATCGTCGCTGGCCTGGCCGCGGTCGGGCAGGAAGAGCGCGAAGTCGGTGCCGTTCAGGCGCCCGGCCAGCGCGTCGGGGCCGCGGTCGACCTCGGTCTGCAACGCTGCCGCCAGCGCGCGCAGCGCGGCGTCGACCTCATGGCGGCCGAGGCGGCGGTTGGCGTCGTCGAGGTCGGCCACGCGCAGCAGCACGAGCGCGCCGCCGGCGGCGCCGTCCTCGCGCGCGGCGAGCGCAGCCAGGCGGTCGAGGAAGTGCGCGCGGTGCGGCAGGCCGGTGAGCGCGTCGCAATGCGCCTGGCGGCGCCAGCGGTCGGCCTGCGCGGCTTCGGCTTCGATGAGACCGCGCACGCGCTGCACCATCGTGTTCATCGCCGCGCTGACGCGGTGCAGTTCGGGCACCGCCGGCTCGGCGACGGTGACGTAGCGTCCGTCGGCCAGGGCCTGCGCCTGGGCCACCGTGGCGTCCAGCGGCGCTTGCAGCCGGCGCACGCCGGCGCGCGCGACAAGCGCCGCCAGCGCGCCGACCAGCACCATCCACAGCAGCGCGCGCCAGCCGCCGCGCCACAGCGCCGCGTAGGCGTGCTCGACGTGCGTGACCACGGTGACCTTGCCCAGCGCGCGCCAGCCGTCGGACACCTGCGCCACCCCCGGCTCCGACGCGATCGGCAGCAGCGCACGCAGCCACCCGGGCGTACCGGCCGGCGCGCCGTCGAAGCGCTGCTCGACGGTGCTGCCGTCGGCCGCCTCGAAACGGATCGACCGGTAGTGCCCGGTGTCGGCCTGGGCCTTGATGACGAGGCCGATGAGCGCCGTGTCGCCGCGCTGCTGCGACAGCACGAGCGCCAGCGCCTGCGCGTTGTCGGCGTTCTTCAGTCGCACCTGGTCGGCCAGCGTGTCGCGCGCCGACAGCAGGTTGACGACGACCGCACCGCCGACCGCGAGGCCGAGCACGGCAAACAACAAGAGCCAGACCTGGCGGATCAGCGGCATCCTCTCTCCCCCTTCCCCTTCTGCGGGCTGGATGGTGTCACAGGAATCCCTCGGCGCGCGCCTTCACCTGCACCTCGCGCCAGCGCGACAGTCCGCTCAACGCGTCCGCCACCGGCTGCGTGCCGGCCCCCTGCCACAGGCCTTCGCCGTTGAAGCTGAAGACGGGCTGCAGGTCGGGGCGGCGCGAGGCGGGGCGCACTTCGGTGACGAGGCTGTCCAGGATCAGCGGCTCGGCGGCGGGCGTGGCGTAATAGGCCAGCACCATGTGGGCGATCGTCGGTCCGCCCGGGCCGCCCTGCTGCGCCCGCACGTAGACCAGGCGCAGGCGCTCCACGGCCACGCCGGTGGCCAGCAGGCTGAAGTACTTGGCGATGGCGTAGTCCTCGCAGTCGCCCTCGCCCTTGTCCAGCGTCTCGAGCGGGCTCGCCCAGTAGTCGGTGCGGCCCCAGATGTCGACATCGTCGCGCGCGACGATGCGGCGGTTGAAGAACTCGTTGACGCGTGCCAGCCGGGCCGCTTCGTCCTGTGCCGCGACCTCGCGCAGCAGCGGCTGCAGCAGCCGCGCGCCGGCCACCGCACGCGGGCCCAGGCGGTCGGCGGCGCGCTGCATGCGGTCGGCATCCCAGGCCTGCAGCGCCGGCCCGGCCGCCAGCAACAGGCCAGCGAGGACGAGCCGCGCCATCGCACGCAGGGCAGCGCACGCCGGCGACGGGCTTTTCGCTCGGGTCAAGGGTGTCGGGTGAGGCAGGTCGGGGCGCGGCGGGAGGCCATCGCGATGCCTGGGGTTTCGGACGCAGCATGGCCGCCATTGAGGCCGTGGGCTGACGCGCAATTCGCACGGAACGGAGACGTGTGGAATCTCACATTGCCGCTAACATAACTGAGTCGTTCTCATCATGAGCGGGTGGCGTGCCGCCCCTCCCTCAGACCACTCATGCCGAAGCCCACACGATACCGCCTCGTCGCCACCGCGGCGGCCCTGCTCTCCGGTGCCGTCCACGCGCAAGTCGACCCTGCCTTGCGCGATGCGGCGCAACGGGCCATCGAGACGCAGCCCGAGGTGACGGCGCGCCTGAACGCGCTGCGCGGTGGCGAGGAGTCGATCGCGATCGCGCGCGCCGGCCTGCGCCCGCGCATCGGCCTGGAGGCCAGTGCGGGCCGCACCTCCGACCGCATCACCACGCGCAACCCGGAAGGCCAGAGCCTGAACCAGACCGGCGTGGCGCTCAGTGCGAGCCAGCTGCTGTGGGACGGCCAGGGCACGCTGCGCGAGGCGCGCCGAAGCGAGCGCGAGCGCGTCGTGCGCTGGTACGAGCTGGCCGACGCGACCGAGGTCGCCGCGCTCGAGGCGGCGCGTGCCCACTACGACGTGCTGCGCTTCCGCCGGCTCGTCGCGCTGGCAGAAGACAACTACGTGCAGCACCGCTATGCGCACGGTCAGCTGCGCTCGCGATTCGAGGCCGGCGTCGGCCGCGGCGTCGACCTCGAACAGGCCGGCGCGCGGCTGGCACTGGCCGAGTCCAACCTGCTCAGCGAGACCGCCAACCTGCACGACGTGTCGGCGCGCTACCAGCGCATCGTCGGCACGCTTCCGCCGGCCACGCTGGCCTTCAAGACCCTCGACGGCACGGCGCTACCGACATCGGCCGTCGACGCCATCACCGGTGCGTTGCGCGACAACGCCGCCATCAGCGCCGGGATCGAGGCGCTGCGTGCCGCGCGCGCCGGTGCCCAGGCGCGCGAGAGCGCCTACCAGCCGCGCGTGGAAGCGCGCGTGCGCACCGGCGCCGGCCGCAACTTCGACGGCGTGCCCGACCAGAAGCGCGACACCTCGGCCGAGATCGTGCTGTCGTGGAACCTCTACAACGGCGGCGCCGACGAGGCGCGCGTGCGCCAGGCCACCCACCTGCTGAACCAGACCGCCGACCTGCGCGACAAGGCCTGCCGCGACACCCGCCAGACCGTCGCCATCGCCTACAGCGACCTTCGCAAGCTCGCCGAGCAGCAACAGGTGCTGGACCGCAACACGGTGGCCATCGAGAAGGCGCGCGATGCCTATCGCCAGCAGTTCGACATCGGCCAGCGCAGCCTGCTGGACCTGCTGAACGCCGAGAACGAGCTCTACACGGCGCGCCGTGCGTTGACGAACGCGCAGTTCGACCACGCCGTCGCCCAGGCGCGCACGCTGGCCGCCATGCAGCGCCTGACGCGCGAGCTCGGCCTGAAGGTGCCGGCCGAGCAGCCGATGCCGGGCGAGGACGAAGCGCGGATGGCCGAAGACCTGCCGGCGCGCTGCCCGGCCGAGGTCGTGCAGCTGCAGACCGCGGGCCGCGAAGCGCTGGACGACCGCGCCGCGAAGCTGATCCAGGCCGCGCCGCCGCTCAAGCGCTGAGTCGCGCGGCGTCAGTCGGCGCTGCCGGCGACGGCGCCGGTGGCGCCGTCGTAGCCGATCTCCCACAGCGCGGCGAGGTCGCGCTCGTCGTCGATGTCCTCGGCGATGATTTTCCAGCCCAACCCATGCGCCAGCGCGGCCAGCGCACTGGCGAACTCGCGCACCGCAGCTTCGTGCGCCGCGCCGCGCAGGAAGCGCGCGCCGATGCGCAGGTGGTCGAGGCCGATCGCCGCCAACCGCGGCAGGCTCTGCATCGAGGCCCCGCCGTGCTCCAGGCCCAGGTGCACGCCGTGGCGCCGCCAGGCCGCAGCCGCCTCGCGCAGGCGCGGCATCGAGCGCTCGAGCGACGGCCCTTCGGCGACGACGATCCAGATGCCGCGTGCCGCGTCGCCAGCGTGCTCCAGGCGCCGTTGCACCTCGCCGACGAAGCCGGGGCTTGCCAGCGAGGTCGCGCTCAGGTGCACGCAGCGTGGGTGGCCGTCGTTGCCGGTGGCGGCGATCGCCAGTTCCAGCGCCGCCAGGTCCACCGCCGGCAGCAACCGGCCACGCGAGGCCATCGCGAGCCAGCGGCTGGCGACGAGGAAGGGTCCGCCCGGTTCGATCTGCACGCGCAGCGCGCAGGCCAGGTGCAGCGGCGCGCCGGCGGCGTCGCGCACCGGCACTTCGCCGAGCGCGACGCGGCCCTCGGTCAACGCCTGCTCGATGAGGCGGCGCCACGCGCGTTCTCCGAGCGGGCCGGGTGCGTCATCGGTGGCGCTGTGGATCTCGATCGTGAACGGCCCGGCCGCCTCGGCACCGGCGAGCGCCTGGTCGGCGGCCGCGAGCGCTTCGCTGGCACCGGGGCCGGCCAGGCCGTCGACGCCGCCGATCACGAGCTCGATGCCCGCCGCGGCGCCGGCCGGTGACGCGCGCAGCGCGCGCATCAGCGTGCCCGCGGTTTCCTCGGCGACGCCGCTCACGGGCAGGCAGAGCGCGAAGTCGGTGCCGTTCAGCCGGCCCGCGAACGCCCCCGGCACGCGCTTCGGGTAGGCCGCCAGCACGTCGGCCGCCGCCGCCAGCAGCAAGTCGGTGGCTTCATGGCCGATGCGCAGGTTCAGTCCTTCCAGCTGCAGCACGCGCAGGATCAGCAGGCCGGTGGCCGGCGTGCCGTCATCGGCCAGAGCGGCGGCGAGACGGCCGACGAAGCTGCGCCGGTTGGGCAGCCCGGTGACGGCGTCGGTGTGGGCCTGGCGCCGCAACGCCTCGAGCTCGCGCGCCTGCTCGTCGACCGCGCTGCGCTGGCGCGCCACCGGCGTGTCGTGCTCGGGCGCGATGCGCGTGGCCTCGCGGTGCGGCAACTCGACGGTCGGCAGGTTCGGCGCGCGACCCACCAGGTGGGCCAGCCAGTTGGATGCGCGTTGGCGCAGGGTCATCGCTCGGATGGTCGTGGAGAGAACGAAACGTTCGTCGCGAAGGGTGTAGAGACTCGCGCACGCGCCGTCAAGTCCGTGCGATGCACTGGCGCGCAGTCGCGACACAGGAACGATTCGCATTCTCGCGGCGAACGCGGCGTGCACGCGACATTCGATGGCCCCGGGTCATCCGGCCGGCCCCGACTTGCGTTAGCGTCACGGGCTGTGTCGTCGGCCCCTTGGCCGGTGGCCACGCAGTTCCCTCACTCACGGAGACCCCGAGCATGACCTCACGTCGTCGTTTCATCCAGATCGTTCCCGTCGCCGGTGCGGCGCTCCTGGCCGCCCGCGGCGCCCAGGCGCAGCTCGTGGGCGAGAAGGACCCGCAAGCCGTCGCGCTGGGCTACGTGGCCGACGCCACGAAGGCCGACAAGGCGAAGTTCAAGAACTACGCCGCCGGCCAATCCTGCGCCAACTGCGCGCTCTTCCAGGGCAAGGCGACGGACGCCGAAGGCGGCTGCCCGCTCTTCGCCGGCAAGAAGGTCGCCGCCAAGGGCTGGTGCAGCGCCTGGGCGAAGAAGGCCTGAGCCGCTTCCCGCGCCATCGAAGGGCCCCTGTCGGGGCCCTTTTTCATTTGCGCGGCGGCGGCAGGTCGGTGCAGGTGCCGTGGGCGGCTTCGGCCGCCATGCCGATGCTTTCGCCCAGCGTCGGGTGCGGGTGGATGGTCTTGCCGATGTCGACTTCGTCGGCGCCCATCTCGATGGCCAGCGCCACCTCGCCGATCATGTCGCCGGCATGCGTGCCGACGATGCCGCCGCCCAGGATGCGGTGCGTCTCGGCGTCGAACAGCAGCTTCGTGAAGCCTTCGTCGCGGCCGTTCGCGATGGCGCGGCCGGAAGCGGTCCAGGGGAACAGGCCCTTCTTGACCTTCACGCCCTTGGCCTTGGCCTCGTCCTCGGTGAGGCCGACCCACGCAACCTCGGGGTCGGTGTAGGCCACGCTCGGGATCACGCGGGCGTCGAACTGCGCCTTCGTGTCGCCGGCCGCCACCTCGGCGGCGACGTGCGCCTCGTGCACCGCCTTGTGCGCCAGCATCGGCTGGCCGACGATGTCGCCGATGGCGAAGATGTGCGGCACGTTGGTGCGCATCTGCACGTCCACCGGGATGAAGCCACGCTCGCCGACGGCGACGCCGGCCTTGTCAGCGCCGATCTTCCTGCCGTTCGGCGTGCGGCCCACGGCCTGCAGCACGAGGTCGTAGACAGCTTCGCTCTTCGTGCCGTCCAGGCCTTCGAACATGACGCGGATGCCATCGGCGGTGGCCTCGGCACCGGTGGTCTTCGTCTTCAGCATCAGCTTGTCGAAGCGGTGCGCGTTCATCTTCTGCCAGACCTTGACGAGGTCGCGATCGGCGCCCTGCATCAGGCCGTCGAGCATCTCGACAACGTCGAGCCGCGCGCCCAGCGTCGAGTACACCGTGCCCATCTCCAGGCCGATGATGCCGCCGCCGATGACGAGCATGCGCTCCGGCCGCTGGCGAAGTTCGAGCGCACCGGTGCTGGTGACGACACGCGGGTCGTCCTTCGGAAGGAACGGCAGCTTCACCGCCTCGGAACCGGCGGCGATGATGGCCTGCTTGAAGCGCACGGTCTGCACCTTGCCGTCGGCCATCGCGACCTTCAGGTGGTGCGGGTCCGCGAACTCGCCCTGCCCCTGCACCACCGTCACCTTGCGCATCTTGGCCATCGCCGCGAGGCCGCCGGTGAGCTTGCCCACCACCTTGTTCTTGTGCGCGAGCAGCTTGCCCAGGTCGACCTGCGGCGCGCCGAAGGTGACGCCGAGGTCGGCGAAGTGGTTCACTTCGTCCATCACGGCGGCGACGTGCAGCAGGGCCTTGCTCGGGATGCAGCCCACGTTCAGGCAGACGCCGCCCAGCGTGGCGTAGCGCTCCACCAGCACCGTCTTCAGGCCCAGGTCGGCGGCGCGAAAGGCAGCCGAATAGCCGCCGGGGCCGGCGCCGAGCACGAGCATGTCGCACTCGAGGTCGGCGCCGCCGGCTTCCGAAGCCGCCACCGGGGCGGGCGAGGCGGCCACCGGTGCAGCGGCGGGCGCCGGGGCCGGTGCTGCTGGCGCGGGCGCGGGCGCCGCACCGGCAGCCTCGAGCGACACGATCACCGTGCCCTGGTTCACCTTGTCGCCCACGTTCACCTTGATCGCCTGCACCACGCCGGCGTGCGACGACGGGATCTCCATCGACGCCTTGTCGCTCTCGACGGTGATGAGGCTCTGTTCGGCCTTGACGCTGTCGCCGGGCTTCACGAGCACTTCGATGACGGCCACGTCCTTGAAGTCGCCGATGTCCGGCACCTGGATGTCGATGAGGGCCATGTCAGACCTTTGCCTTGAGGGTGTGCAG
>CAUJHQ010000056.1 GCA_963204815.1 Pseudomonadota bacterium
ATCCACGTCGGCTGGGCGGTGTCGCTGCGCGGCGGCGGCCTCGTCGCGCCAGCGATCCACGATGCCGACCGCCAGCCGCTGCCGGCGCTGATGGCGGCCTTGCGCGACCTGGTGCAGCGTGCGCGCGCCGGCGGCCTGCGCAGCAGCGAGCTGACCGACCCCACCGTCACGGTGACGAGCCTGGGCGAGCGCGGCGCCGAGAGCGTGCTGGGCGTGATCTACCCGCCGCAGGTGGCGATCGTCGGCTTCGGCCGCGTCGTCGAGCGGCCCTGGGTCGTCGACGGCGCGGTCGTCGCGCGGCCGCTCGTCAGCGTGACGCTGGCCGCCGACCACCGCGCCAGCGACGGCCATGTCGGCGGCCAGTTGCTGGCCGCGATCGACCGCGCGCTGCGGTCGCCCGACACCCTCTGACCCCCTTCGACCGAGGACCTTCGCGATGAACGAACACGACGTGCGCACGCTGGCCGCCGAGGTGCTGGCCGGCATCGCCCCCGAGGCCGACCTGGCGACGGTGGGCGACACCGAAGACCTGCGCGAGGCGCTGGACCTCGACTCGATGGACTTCCTGAACCTGGTGATCGGCCTCGCCGCGAAGAGCGGCCGCGCGATCCCCGAGGCCGACTACCCGAAGCTCTTCACGCTGAAGGGCATGGCCGCGTACCTGGCGGCTTGAGCTTCGGCCGGTCGTCAGCCAGCCGTCCGCCGGGCTTCAGCCGATCACCTCGGGCCACTCGGTGTGGAAGGTCTGGCCAGCCGGCTTGTCGGTGCGCTCGTAGGTGTGGGCACCGAAGAAGTCGCGCTGCGCCTGCAGCAGGTTGGCGCTGAGCCGTTCGCTGCGCAGGCTGTCGTAGTAGGCCAGTGACGCGCTGAACGCCGGCACCGGCAGCCCCTGGCTGACGGCGAGCGCGACCACCTCGCGCCAGGCCTGCTGGGTGCGCGTCAGCACGCCGTTGAAGAAGGGGTCGAGCATCAGGTTGCCGAGCGCGGGGTGGGCGCGGTAGGCGTCGGTGATGCGGTTCAGGAAGCGCGCGCGGATGATGCATCCGCCGCGCCAGATGCCGGCGATGGCGCCCAGGTCCAGCGCCCAGCCTTTCTTCTGGCTCATCGTGCGCATCAAGTCCAGGCCCTGCGCGTAGCTGACGATCTTCGACGCGTAGAGCGCGTCGTGCACCTTCGCGACCAGCGCCGCGCGGTCGCCGGTGATGGACGGCGCCGGGCCGACGAGCAGGCGGCTCGCGGCCACGCGCTCGGCCTTCTTCGACGACAGCACGCGCGCCTCGACGGCGGCATTGATGGTGCTCACGACGACGGCGTTCTCGGCCGCGTTCAGCAGGGTCCACTGGCCGGTGCCTTTCTGCCCCGCCTTGTCCAGGATCAGCTCGACCAGCGGCAGGCCGGTCTCCGGGTCCTTCTGGGCCAGCGCCTTCGCGGTGATCTGGATCAGGTAGCTCTGCAGCTCGCCTTCGTTCCACTGCTCGAACACCGCGGCCATCTCGTCGGCGGAGAGGCCGGCCGCCTTGAACAGCGAATAGGCCTCGCAGATCAGCTGCATGTCGCCGTACTCGATGCCGTTGTGCACCATCTTCACGTAGTGGCCGGCGCCGCCGGCGCCGATGTGCGTGACGCAGGGTTCGCCGTCGACGCGCGCGGCGATGCTCTCGAAGATGGGCCGCATCGCCTGCCAGCCGGCGTCGGTGCCGCCGGGCATGATCGACGGGCCCTTGCGCGCGCCTTCCTCGCCGCCGGAGACGCCGGTGCCCAGGTAGTGCAGGCCGCGTGCTTCGAGCGCGGCGCTGCGGCGCTCGGTATCGGCGTACAGACTGTTGCCACCGTCGATGACGATGTCGCCCGGTGCCAGCAGCGGCAGCAGCTGCTCGATGACGGCGTCCACCGCGCTGCCGGCCTTCACCATCAGCATGACGCGGCGCGGCCGTGCCAGGCTGTCGACGAAGGCGCCGAGCGTGTCGGCCGCCACCAGCCGCTTGCCGGCGTGGCGCGCGACGAACTCGCGCGTGACCTCGGGCGTGCGGTTGAAGACGCTCACCCGCCAGCCGCGGCTCTCCGCGTTGAGCACCAGGTTCTGGCCCATCACCGCCAGCCCCACGAGGCCGAAATCGCTGCCGCCGCTCATCGCCGTTCCTTCGTTGCCGTTGTCCTGCCGGGATTCTGGCGCAGCCCGGCGCTAACATCGCCCGCCCATGCTGCCGCGCCTGCCGTTCGACCCGTACACCACGATCTTCGTCGTCGGCCTGATCTACACGCTGATGCCGCTGACGGTGTGGTCCGTGCTGCGCGGCCGCCACGACACGCGCATCACGGCGCTGTGGTGCGGCGGCGCCGCGCTGTCGGGTGTGGCCTACATGCTGTTCGGGCTGCGGGCGAATCTGCCCGCGCTGCTGACCTTCGAGTTCGCGAACGCGCTCGGCTACGTCGGCTACGGCTTGCGCTGGACCGCGCTGCGCCTCGAGCGGGGCCGCACGGTGCCGTGGCGCGGCGTCGCGGCGGTCGTGGTCGCGGCCTTCGCGCTGTACGTCGTCATCGGCCGCTCGGGTGAGGGGGTGCGCATTGCCTACAACCTGGTCGCCGTCGCCGTCGGTTCGCTGCTGATCGCGCACGAGGCGCGGCGCCTGTCGATCGAGGCCGACAGCCGCAGCGCGCGCATGGTGGCGCTGACCTACGCGATGCTGGGTGTGGCGCTGCTGCTGCGCCTGCTGTCGCTGCTGGAGGGCGTGGCGGGCGCAGCGCAGGGCTCGCTCGGCCTGGACGTCGCCTTCGTGCTCGTCACCGGCCTGCTGGCCGCGCTGTGGGGCAACGTGGGCTACCTTGGCTTCGCGATGGAGAACCTGCAGCGCCGCGAATCCGCCCGCATCGCCGACCTCGCCGCCGCGAACGCGCGCCGCGAGGAGGCCGAGCGCCAGGCGGCCGAGCTCAAGCAGCTGTCCGACGAACGCCAGGAACTGCTGCGCGTGATCGCCCACGAGGTGCGCCAGCCGCTGCACAACGCGCAGGCCGTGCTGCAGGGCGTGGAAGACGCGCTGCAGCCCGAGGCGCTGCAGGGCGCGGCCCGCCCGCGCGTGCTGCGCGCGCGCGGCGTGCTGCGGCAGATCACCGGCGGGCTGGACAACATCCTCGCCGCGTCGACGCTGCTCGTCGGCCAGCGGCCGACGCCGCTGCGCGACACCGACATCGACATCCTCGTCGAGCTCTGTCTCGGCGACCTGCCGCCCGACGGCCGTGGCCGCGTGCGCGTGGCGCGCGACACCGACGTGCGCACCGCCGCGCTCGACGTCGGCCTGATGCGGCTGGCGCTGCGCAACCTGCTGAACAACGCGCTCGCCTACAGCGTGCCGGGCTCGAGCGTGACGCTGCGCGTGGCCGACAGCGACGACCCGCTGGCGGTGGTGTTCGAGGTGGCCGACGCCGGCCCCGGCATCGCGCCGGACCTGCTGGGCCGCCTGTTCGAGCGCGGCGTGCGCGGCCGCCACGACCTGCCCGGGCAGGGCCTGGGGCTCTACATCGTGCGCATGGCGATGCGCCTGCAGGGCGGCACGGTGGATGTGCGCTCCGGCCCGGAGGGCACGGTGTTCACGCTGAGCGTGCCGCAGGGGCAGGAGCCTTCCTGACCCCGCACGTGGCCGGCGTACCCCATCGGGGGGGGGCCACGGTACCCCGTGGCCGGGGGCCCGCTACAACGACTTCAGCGGCGCGCGGAAGATGTAGCCGACGCGCGGCTCGCTCTGCAGCGGCACCAGGCTCGACGACGCCTTCTCGATCCGCCGGCGCAGCCGGTAGATGGTGGCGTGCAGCGTGTTGTCGAGCGTGCTCGCGGTCTCGCGACCCAGGCGCGAGATCAGCGTGTCGCGCGTGACGATGCCACCCTCGGCATCGAGGAAGCAGCGCAGCACCGTCATGTCGGTGTCCGACAGGTCGACCTTGGCACCGTCGGGCGCGATCAGCTGCGCCGCCCGCAGGTCCACCGTCCAGCCCTGCTCGCGCTGGCCGCGCAGCACGGCGCGGCGGTAGAGCGCCTTCACGACCAGCAGGATCTGCTCCATGCCGACCGGCTTCTCGAGGTACATGTCGGCGCCGGCGTCGATCACGGCCTCGAAGACCGACGAGCCGACCTTGCCCGACACCACGAGCACGCCGGCATCGGTGCGGCGGCGCAGGATGCGGATCAGTTCGTCGCCGACGACGCCGGGCAGCATCAGGTCGACGACGTAGAAGTCGTAGCCGAAGGGGGACTCGCTGGCGAGCAGGTCGCTGCTGTCGGCAAATACGCTCACCCCCACGCCCTGCTCGCGCAGGAAGCTCGAGAAGGAGTCGGTGAAGTCGGCGTCGTCGTCGATGAGGGCTAGGGTCTTGGGCAGCATGGATCGCTGGATTCGGAGAAATTGTCGAGTCGGCAGTCTAGGGCGATCAGGGTCGATCAGGCGACACGCTGCGTCAGGAATAACGCGTCTTTCGACAGCCAACAACAGGCAGGGCCGCGCATCGCTGCGCGGCCCTGCTCTGACATGACTCGGTGACGATCAGGTCTGTTTGATTCGGCCACTAGTGGGCCTATCGCCGCCGCCTCGGCGGCGCGTCACTCCGCGTGATAGCGGGTCGCGGTCTCGACCTCGTTCTTCGATCCCAGGATCACGCTCACGCGCTCGTGCAGCCGGGTCGGCACGATGTCGAGGATGCGCTCGCGCCCGTTCGTCGCCAGGCCGCCCGCCTGTTCCACCAGGAAGGCCATCGGGTTGGCTTCGTACATCAGGCGCAGCTTGCCCGGCTTTTCGGGCTCGCGCTGGTCCCAGGGGTAGAGGAAGACGCCGCCGCGCATCAGGATGCGGTGCACGTCGGCCACCATGCTGGCCACCCAGCGCATGTTGAAGTCCTTGCCGCGCGGGCCGGTCTTGCCGGCCAGGCACTCGTCGATGTAGCGCTTCACCGGCGGGGCCCAGTGGCGCAGGTTCGACATGTTGATCGCGAACTCCTTCGTGTCCTCGGGGATGCGCACGTCCTGCTGCGTCAGCACCCACGAGCCGGTTTCGCGGTCGAGCGTGAACATCGCGACGCCATTGCCCACCGTCAGCACCAGCATGGTCTGCGGGCCGTAGACACAGTAGCCGGCGGCGGCCTGTTGCTTGCCCGGCTGCAGGAAGTCTTCTTCCGACACGCCGCGCGCGTGGCCGATCTTGCGCAGCACGCTGAAGATGGTGCCGATCGAGACGTTGACGTCGATGTTGCTCGAGCCGTCCAGCGGGTCGAACAGCAGCATGTACTCGCCCTGCGGGTAGCGGTTGGGCACGACGTGGATCGAGTCCATCTCCTCGCTGGCCATCGCGGCGAGGTGGCCGCCCCACTCGTTGGCCTCGATCAGCACTTCGTTGCTGATGACGTCGAGCTTCTTCTGGATCTCGCCCTGCACGTTCTCGCTGTGGGCGCTGCCGAGCACGTCGCCCAGCGCGCCCTTGTTGACGGCGATCGCGATGTGCTTGCAGGCGCGGGCGACAACCTCGATCAGCAGCCGCAGTTCGGGCGGGATGCGCCCGTGCTCGCGCTGCTGCTCGACGAGGTATTGGGTCAGGCTGACACGTTTCATTCACCCGCCTCCAGGGCTCGGTTGAGGATTTCCTGCACGTCGGCCGACAGGTCGGTGCGCGCGGCGACACGCGCGACGGCCTCTCGTGCGGCGCTGCGGTAGGGCTCGACGAGCGTGCTCCAGCGGTCCATCGCGCGCGCGAAGCGGGCCGCGAGCTGCGGATTCAGCGCATCGAGTTCCACCAGGCGTTCGGCCCAGAACACGTAGCCGGCCGCGTCGGCGCGGTGGAACGCGGCCGGGTTCTGCAGGCACAGCGGGAACAGCAGGCTGCGCGCGCGGTTCGGGTTCTTCAGCGTGAAGTCCGGGTGCTTGAGCAGCGCCTTCGCGCGCGCGAACACGCGGCCGGCCGCAGCGCCCAGCGGCTCCGAGGCCCCGGCCTGCGCCGCGAACCACTTGTCGACCACCAGCGCCTCGCCGCCGGCCTGCGCGTGGAAGCGCGCGAGCGCGGCGTCGGCCAGCTCGGCCTGCGACTCGACGAGCGCGACCAGCGCGCCCAGGCGCTCGGTCATGTTGCTGGCGTCCTTCACGCGCTGGTAGGCGCGGCCCGGCCAGACCGGGTTGGCGCTCTTCGCGGCGTGCAGGCACAGCATGGCGAGCGCGAGGTTGGCGAGCGCGCGGCGGCCGGCCTGCGCCGGCGTGGCGGCGTAGCCTTCCCTGACCTGGTGCTCGTCGAAGGCCCAGGCCCAGTCGTCGTGAAGGCGTGCGGCGAGCTCGGCGCGCAGGTGCAGGCGCACCGCGTGGATCTTCTGCGGATCGACGGCGTCCAGCTGCTCGGCCACATAGCCTTCACTGGGCAGCGTGAGCACGAGCGCCTTGAACGCGGCGTCCAGCGCCGGGTGGCGCAGCACGGCGCGCATCGCGGCGACGAAGGCCTCGTCCAGCGGCTCCGGCGTCTCGGCGTCCAGCGCGGCGACCATGCGGCGCAGCGCCAGGCGCTGGCCGGCTTCCCAGCGGTTGAAGGGATCGTTGTCGTGCGCCAGCAGCACCAGCAACTCGGCGTCCGACAGGCCGTCGTTCAGGATCACCGGCGCCGAGAAGCCGCGCAGCAGCGACGGCACCGGCGGGCGCTCGATGCCTTCGAAGACAAAGGTCTGGCCGATGCCGTCGAGCACCAGCGTCTGCTCGGGCAGCAGTTCGCGGCCGTCGTGGCCGACCAGGCCCATCACCACCGGGATCACCCACGGGGCCTTCTGCGGCTGGCCGGGCGAGGCATGGCCGTGCTGCGACAGCACCAGCGTGTAGCGCTGCGTGTCGGCGTCCCAGTGGCCGCGCGCCGACAGCTGCGGCGTGCCCGCCTGCGCGTACCAGCGCTTGAAGCCTTCCAGCCGCGTCGCGAGTGCGCTGCCGGGGTTGGCGTCGGCGATGGCCTGCGCGAAGTCGTCGCAGGTCACGGCCTGGCCGTCGTGGCGCTGGAAGTACAGCGCCATGCCGCGCGCGAAGCCTTCGCGGCCGACCAGCGTGTGCATCATGCGCACGACCTCGGCGCCCTTCTCGTAGACGGTGGCGGTGTAGAAGTTGTCGATCGCGGCGTAGCTGTCGGGCCGCACCGGGTGCGCCATCGGGCCGGCGTCTTCCGGAAACTGCACGCCGCGCAGGCCGCGCACGGCCTCGATGCGGCGCACGGCGCGCGCCGTCGGTTCGCCGGCCATGTCCTCGCTGAACTGCTGGTCGCGGAAGACCGTGAGGCCTTCCTTCAGGCTCAGCTGGAACCAGTCGCGGCAGGTGACGCGGTTGCCGGTCCAGTTGTGGAAGTACTCGTGGCCGACGACGCTCTCGATGTCGAAGAAGTCGTCGTCGGTGGCGGTGGCGGGGCTGGCGAGAACGTACTTCGTGTTGAAGACGTTCAGGCCCTTGTTCTCCATCGCGCCCATGTTGAAGTCCTCGACGGCGACGATCATGAAGCGCTCGAGGTCCAGTGGCAGGCCGAAGCGCGCCTCGTCCCACACCACGCTGGCCACCAGCGAGGCCATCGCGTGCTCGGTCTTGCCGAGGTCGCCGCGCCGCACGTACACCTGCAGCAGGTGGTCCTTGCCGGCGCGCGTGCGGATCTTCTGCTCGCGGCACACGAGGTCGGCCGCCACCAGCGCGAACAGGTAGCTCGGCTTCGGGAACGGGTCGTGCCAGGTCGCGAAGTGGCGACCGTTGTCCAGCGCGCCCTGCTCGACGAGGTTGCCGTTGGACAGCAGCACCGGGTACTTCGCCTTGTCGGCGCGCAGCGTGACGCTGTAGACCGCCATCACGTCCGGCCGGTCCAGGAAGTAGGTGATGCGGCGGAAGCCCTCGGCCTCGCACTGCGTGAAGAAGCCGCCGCCCGAGGTGTACAGGCCCGACAGTTGGGTGTTCTTCTCGGGCGCGCAGGTGTTGCGGATCTCGAGCACGAAGCTGTCGGCCGCCGGCGGGTTGTCGATGACGAGCGCGCCATCCTCGTGGCGGAACGAGACGCTCTCGCCGCCGGCCATCACGCGCAGCAGGTTCAGGTCCTCGCCGTGCAGGCGCAGCGCGCCGCCCGGGCCGGCCGGGTTGCGCTCGATCGCGAGCTTGCTGGAGACGATGGTCTTCGCAGGGTCGAGGTCGAACACGAGGTCGACCCGGCGGATCCAGTAGGCGGGCGGCGCGTAGTCGAGCCGGCGGACCACGGGGGCAGTGCCTTCACGCATGGGCGTTCTCTTCGGGGATGAGGGTGTCGGGATCGAAGCCGACGAAGTCGGCCATCGTGTGGCGCAGGTTCGGGTGGCTCGCGAAAGCCGCCGCGGGCAGCGTGGTGGTGAGAGCGACGGCGGCCATGCCGGCGCGCCGCGCCGCCTCGATGCCCAGCGGCGCGTCCTCGAACACGAGGCACTGCGCCGGCGGCACGCCGAGTCGGCGCGCGGCCTCGGCGAAGATGTCCGGGTGCGGCTTGCCGCGAAGCCCGTCGGCCGGGCTCGTGACGGCGCCCACCAGCCGGTCGAGGCCGAAGCGCTCGAAGGCGACGCGGATGTTGCCCGGCGGCGCGGCGGTGCAGATCGCGAGCTTCGTGCCCGCGGCGGACGCGCGTTCCATGACGTCGAGCGCGCCGTCGATCAGCGTCAGCGAGCGCGCCGCTTCCGCGCGGTAGATCGCTTCCTTCTCCTCGGCCAGCGCGGCGCGGCCGGCGTCGTCCAGCGCCGGGTACAGGTCGCGCAGGATCTCGTCGTTCGTGCGGCCGGCGGTGGCCTCGAAGAAGCCTGCGTCGTCGAAGGGCAGTGCGTGCCGCGCGTGCCACTGCCGCCACGCGTCGTGGTGCAGCGGCATGCTGTGGATCAGCGTGCCGTCGAGGTCGAACAGCAGCGCTTCATAGCGGCGGCGCATCACAGGCCTTGCTTCAGGCTGGCCTCGATGAACGGATCGAGGTCGCCGTCGAGCACCTTCTGCGTGTTGCTGATCTCGACGTTGGTGCGCAGGTCCTTGATGCGGCTCTGGTCGAGCACGTAGCTGCGGATCTGGTGGCCCCAGCCGACGTCGGTCTTGGTGTCTTCCAGCTTCTGCTGCGCTTCGCGCTGCTTGCGCATCTCGTGCTCGTAGAGGCGGCTCTTCAGCATCTGCCAGGCTTCGTCGCGGTTGCGGTGCTGGGAACGGTCGTTCTGGCACTGCACGACGATGCCGGTCGGGATGTGCGTGAGCCGCACCGCCGAGTCGGTCTTGTTGATGTGCTGGCCGCCGGCGCCGGACGCGCGGAAGGTGTCGGTGCGCACGTCGGCCGGGTTGATCTCGATCTCGATCGAGTCGTCGACCTCGGGGTAGACGAAGAGCGACGCGAAGCTCGTGTGGCGGCCGCCCGAGCTGTCGAACGGGCTCTTGCGCACGAGCCGGTGCACGCCGGTCTCGGTGCGCAGCTGGCCGAAGGCGTAGTCGCCCTCGACCTTCAGCGTCGCGCTGCGGATGCCGGCGACGTCGCCCTCGGTCTCTTCGAGCACCTCGGCCTTGAAGCCCTTGCGCTCGCAGTACTTCAGGTACTGGCGCAGCAGCATGCTGGCCCAGTCGCAGGCTTCGGTGCCGCCGGCGCCGGCCTGGATGTCGATGAAGCAGTTCAGCGGGTCGGCCGGGTTGCTGAACATGCGGCGGAACTCGAGCTGCTCGACGGTCGCGCGCAAGGCATGCGCCTCGGCCTCGATGGCGGCGAGGCCGGCCACGTCGCCGTCGGCCTTGCTCATGTCGTAGAGCTCGGTGTTGTCGGCGAGGTTGGACGACAGGTGGTCGATGGTCTCGACCACGGTCTCCAGGCTCTTCTTCTCGCGCCCCAGTTCCTGGGCGCGCTTCGGTTCGTTCCAGACGCTCGGGTTCTCGAGCGCCGCCTTGACTTCGTTCAGCCGCAGCGATTTGCGGTCGTAGTCAAAGATACCCCCGGAGCTGCTCGGTGCGGGCGCTCAGGTCGGCGAGCAGCGTGCCGATCGAGTTGATGTGTTCGATGTCCATGGGATCGCCTGGGTTCGGTGTGAACCCGCGATTTTGGCACGCGGCCCCTCGCGCCGTCAGGCCAGGAAGGCGGCCATGCGGCGCGCCAACGCCTGCGGCTGGTCGTGGTGCAGCATGTGGCCGCAGGGCGAGAGCCGTTCGCGCTCGACCTGCCGCACCGTGGCCAGGCGGGCCTCGAAGTCCTCGCGCGGGTAGCGGTGGCCCCACCACTGCGTGGTGTCGGTGAGGTCGCCTTCCACCCACAGCAGCGGGGCGGTGATGAGCTTCCAGGCCGCGAGCACCTCGTCCTTGCGGTAGAGCACCGGGTTCACGCGCTTGTGCGCCGGGTCGCCCTGCACGTGCCAGCGACCGTCGGCGCGCGGCGCCGCCCAGTGCGGCGCCAGCCACTCGGCCTTGTCGCGCGTGAGCAGCGGGTTGTTCTTCATCAGGCGGTCGGCCACCTCCGCGGCGCTCGCGTAGTCGCGCAGCGCGGCCGGGGTCTTCAGTTCGTCGAGCCACTGCACGAGGCGCTTGGGCGCCTGCTCGGCGCGCGTCTCCGGCATGCCGAAGCCTTCGAGGTTGACGAGCCGGCGGATGCGCACCGGCCGCAGCCCGGCGTAGCTCATCACCACGTTGCCGCCCATGCTGTGGCCGACGAGGTCGATGGGGCCATCGGGCACCAGGCGGTCGAGCAGGGCGTCGAAGTCGGCCAGGTAGTCGGGGAACCAGTAGGTGTCGGTCGGCGGCGCCTCGGTGCGGCCGAAGCCGCGCCAGTCCGGCGCGTAGACCAGGCGATCGAAGCCTTCGGCCTCGGCGAGCGCGTCGACGACGAACTGGAACGACGCGCCGACGTCCATCCAGCCGTGCAGCAGCACGAGCGGCGGGCGTGCCGGCGTGGCGAGCGCGCCGTCGCCCCACTGGTGCACGTGGTAGCGCAGGCCGCGCAGCGGCACGAAGAGGCTCGCCGACGTGCGGCGGGCGCGGTAGGGGGCGAGGGCATCCATCGGCCGGCACTGTAAGCGCTGGACCCGCGGCGGCGCTGTCGGGGCGGTGACAATGGCGCGCATGAGCACTGCGTTCACCCTGCGCGCCGCCGAGCCGCGCGACCTGCCCGCCATCAGCGGCCTGATCCACGAACTGGCCGCCTTCGAGAAGCTCACGCACCTGGTGCAGACCACGCCCGAGAAGCTGCACCCGCACCTCTTCGGCGAGCGCCCGGCGGCCGAGGCGATGGTGGCCGAGGTCGACGGCGGGGTCGTCGCCTTCGCGCTCTTCTTCACCAACTTCTCGACCTTCCTGGCGTGCCCCGGGCTGTACCTGGAAGACCTGTACGTGCAGCCCGCGCACCGCGGCAGCGGCATCGGCCGTGCGCTGCTGTCGCGCCTGGGCGCGCTGGCGGTGGAGCGCGGCTGCGGCCGCTTCGAGTGGAGCGTGCTCGACTGGAACGCGAACGCGATCCGCTTCTACGAAGGCATGGGCGCGACGGTGATGCCCGAGTGGCGCATCTGCCGCCTCGCCGGCGACGCGCTCGCGAAGTACGCGCCGGTGGGCTGAGCGCCCGCCCGCGGGCTCAGCGGCCTGCCAGCGCCATCAGCTTCTCGGCCGTCACGCGCACGTTGATGCTGCGCTCGCCGATGACGGCGACGACCCGGTGCTGCGGCAGCGCCGTGTCGCGCCGTTCCGGGGCCGGCAGCGCGGTGCCGTCGGCGTCGGTGAGGCAGGCGACGACGGGGGCCGTCATCTGCTCGCCGCGCCCGACCACGATGCCGGTCGCGCCCGAGGCCAGCCGCACGGCGCAGCCCGGCGGGTAGATGCCGAATTCCTTCACGAGCGCGGCCGTCATCGGGTGGCCGGGGTCCTGCATGAACATCTGGCGCCCGGCCACGTCGGCGGCCAGCGCGTCGCGGTGCGAGCGCGCCGCGAGCTTGGCGGTGTAGGTGTCGGCGCGGCGCGCCAGCGAGGCGAGGTCGCTCACCGCCGACAGGCCTCGCGGGTAGCCGCCGCCGCCTTCGACTTCGTGGTGGTCTTCCACCGCCTGCAGCCAGTCGGTGTCGGTGATCCCGGCCAGTTCCAGCACCTCGCGGCTGCGCTGCGGGTGCGAACGCAGCGCCTGCAGTTGCGTCGGCGTGGGCGCGGTGCGCTGGCGCGCGAGCACGCCCTGCAGTTCGAGCATCGCCACGTTCATCGTCAGCGCGACCTTGAAGCCCTTGTGCATCGAGTCGGCGTCCCAGCCCAGGCGCTGTGCCACCAGGTAGGCGGCGATGGCGCTGTCGAGCGAGCGGCGCACGCCGTACTCGGCCGCGCTGCCGCCTTCGTTGCGCAGGACCTGGAAAATCGCGAGATCGGGGTCGCGCTCGATCAGCGCGACGACTGGTGTCGCCGCCTCGTCCAGCGCGGTGCGGAATTCGTCGTGCGGCGCGTGTTGCAGCGCCTGCGCCATGCGGTCCAGGCAGGCGTTCCAGCGCCGCGGCAGCTGCTCGCGCGGCAGGCGGTCGACGGCTTCGGCGGCCGGCACGACTTCGGCCAGGTCGACCAGCGCGCCGCGCGCGAACAGCGATTCCAGCTGCGCCGCCGATTCGACGCGCTGGCCGCGCGCCAGCAGCAGCGTGCGGTCGGCGTTGCGCACGTTGAACGGCAGGGGCGTGCCGACCTGCACCCGGTTGCGGACGAAGGACAGTGCAGTGAAGTTCATGGAGGACCTGATTTCTGATGCCGAGGGCTTGTGTCCTATTTCGGCCCCGAGCCCGCCGACTTGAAGCCGGCTGAGGGAAAGGCCGGCTCGGCGCGGCGCGCGGTGCCGCGTAAGCTGCCGGCCCATGGCCAGAACCGATGAATACGATGCGCTGCACGGCGGCTTCCGCTGGCAGGTGCCCGAGTTCTTCAACATCGCCGAGGTCTGCTGCACGCGCTGGGCCGCGAGCGGCGGCAACGCCATCCGCTGGGAACACGAGGACGGCGGCGCCGGCACGCTGGGCTACGCCGAGCTCGACGCCGCGGCCGACCGCCTGGCCGCCGGCCTGCGCACGCTGGGCGTGCAGCGCGGCGACCGCGTCGCCGTCGTCATGCCGCAGCGGCCCGAAACCGCCATCGCCCACATCGCGCTCTACCGGCTGGGCGCGGTGGCGATGCCGCTGTCGATGCTGTTCGGTCCCGAGGCGCTGGCGTTCCGGCTCCAGGACAGCGGGGCGCGCGTGGCCATCGCCGACGAGACTTCCATCGCCAACGTGAACGCGGTGCGCGCCGAGTGCCCGGCACTCGCGCACGTGGTGGCAGCCGGCGCGGCGGCGGGGCAGGGCAGCGTGGACTGGTCGGCCGCGCTGGCGCCGCCCGGCACGCGCGTCGCGGCCGTGCGCACGAAGGCCGACGACGCGGCCGTGCTCATCTACACCAGCGGCACCACCGGCCCGCCGAAGGGCGCGCTGATCCCGCACCGCGCGCTGATCGGCAACCTGACCGGCTTCGTCTGCAGCCAGAACTGGTTCCCGCACACCGCCAGCGGCGCGCCGGCGGTCTTCTGGAGCCCTGCCGACTGGGCCTGGACGGGCGGCCTGATGGACGCGCTGCTGCCCACGCTGTATTTCGGCCGCGAGATCGTCGCCTACCAGGGCCGTTTCGCGCCCGAGCGCGCCTTCGAGCTGATGGAGCGCCACGGCGTCACGCACAGCTTCCTGTTCCCCACTGCGCTGAAGGCGATGATGAAGGCGGTGCCGGCGCCGCGCACGCGCTATGCGCTGAAACTGGAAGCGGTGATGAGCGCCGGCGAAGCGGTCGGCGATGCCGTCTTCGCCTGGTGCCGCAAGGCGCTGGGCCTGACGGTCAACGAGATGTTCGGCCAGACCGAGATCAACTACATCGTCGGCAACTGCCAGAGCTACCGCGACGGCAAGGGCCGCGTGCACGCCGCGTGGCCGGCGCGGCCCGGCAGCATGGGCCGGCCCTACCCGGGCCACCGCGTGGCGGTGATCGACGACGCCGGCCACGAATGCCCGCGCGGCACGCCGGGCGACGTGGCGGTGCACCGGCTCGACGTGCACGGCGCGCCCGACCCGGTGTTCTTCCTCGGCTACTGGAAGAACGAGCGCGCGACGCGCGCCAAGTTCACCGGCGACCCTGCCGCTTCGTGGTGCCGCACCGGCGACACCGCGGTCATGGACGAGGACGGCTACCTCTGGTACCAGGGTCGCAGCGACGACGTCTTCAAGGCCGCCGGCTACCGCATCGGCCCCAGCGAGATCGAGAACTGTCTCGTCAAGCAGCCGGCGGTCGCGAACGCCGCCGTCGTGCCCAAGCCCGATGCCGAGCGCGGCGCGGTCGTCAAGGCCTACGTGGTGCTGGCGCCGGGCTTCGTGGCGGGCGAGGCGCTGGTCGCCGAACTGCAGCGCCACGTGCGCGGGCGCCTGGCGCCGTACGAATACCCGAAGGAGATCGAGTTCATCGACGCCTTGCCGATGACGACCACCGGCAAGGTGCAGCGGCGCGTGCTGCGGCTCCAGGAGGAGCAGCGCGCACGCGCCGCATGGAACGCTACTGCCAGGTGATGGCCGTGACCTGCAGCGCCGTCCAGGGCGCGAGGATCGACGTCCGGTAGAACCAGGTGCGCACCGGCGTGCCGTCGACCACCGTGCCGTTGACCACGGTGGTGCCGGGCACGATGTTCATCGTGATGCGGCCCACCGTGAGGCCGGTCGCCGACACGTCGTGCGCGATGCCGTAGTTGCCGAAGTACAGCGCGCCGCCCGGGGCGTTGGTCGGCAGCGGGTCGGCGACGATGCGCTTGACGAGCAGCTTGCCGTCCGTCAGCACGGCGCGCAGCCCGACGCGCACGCCGTCGGCCAGGCCCTGCGGCGTGAGGCCGCCACCGAACACCGTGTTGTCGTCCCAGGTCAGCGTGTAGACGCGGTACGGGCCTTCGGCGAGGTTGAAGGTCTTCGCCGTCGTGTCGACGTTCAGCATGCCGCCGAAGATGTCCAGCGTGAGGCCGTCGGCGAGCGCCAGGCACTCGATGCGGCTGGCCACCACCTGCGCGTTGCGGATCTGCCCGCGGATGCCGATGATGCGGCCTTCGGCCACCGTGCAGCCGGCCTCGACGACCGTGCTGCCGTCGGTCGTCACCGGCACGCCGCGCACCGAGAAGTCGCTCGCGCTGACGAAGTCGGACACCAGGCCGATCAGCGTCACGTCGCCGGCGTTCACGTCGCGCAGCCGCACGATGGCCCGCGTGGCCACGAGCACCGCGCGCGCGGCATCCCACCGCCCTTCGACGAACATCGCGATGCCGTCGGCCACGTCGGCGGTGCTGCCGAACGGGAAGGTGGCGCCCGAGAGGTCGACCGCGAGGCCGTCGATCTTCGGCAACGTGCACGGCGTGGCGCTGCAGCCCGAGACCGGGCCTTCGACGCGCACCTGCTGCTGGTCGGCGAACAGGCGCAGCGCGAGGCGGATCGCGCTCGCGTCGATGCTGCCGTCGGCGGCCACCGGCGTGTTCGACCAGGCGACGACGGTCTGGCCGTCGGCGAAGGTGGTGCCGGCCGGGGCGATGCGCGTGCCGGCGTCGCGCTTGACGACGAGGCCGCCGATCGTGAACTGCGTGGCGGTGACGCCGGAGATGGTGCCCCTCACGCGCACCCAGGTGTCGCTGACCGGCTTGCGCTCGATGCGGGTGGCGCGCACGACGATGCCGACGCCGGCGACGACGATGCGCTGGCCGTGCACCTCGACGCGGTCGCCGACGCGCAGCGCCGACGCGTCGGCGAAGCCCTCGAACACGGTGGCCGGCGCGATGCTCGCATCGCCGACGACGACGATGCGCTGGCCGGCGACGACCAGCGGCGACACGCTGGACACGAGGCCCACGACCTCGGGGTCGATGCGCGCCTCGATCACCCGGCAGGCGGCGCTGCCGGGGTCGAACTCGATCTCGACGCGCTGGCCGAGCTTGACGTCGGGCGTGCCTTCGGCCGGCGCGCCGGCGGTCGTGACGATGCCGAGGCGGGCGCGCGTGTCGTCGCAGCGCACGCCGCCGACGTAGATGCTGCCGAAGCCGTTGACGGTGCCGACGGCGTAGCCGCTGCTGGCGCCGGTGCCGCCGGAGCCGATGCCGCCGTCGCCGCCGCCGCAGGCGGCGAGCAGCGCGACGATGAATGCGAACACGGCGGCCAGCAGGGGCAGCCGGCGGTCGCGTGGGTGGTGGGTCTTCATGGAAGGTTCTCCCGGGGATGGAGGAGGGTGGGCGCCGCAGCGCGCGGGGTTCGGTGCTCGTTCGGTGGCGGTTCAGCGCGGCGGTGGCGGCGCGCCGCCTTGCGCGACCATGCGTTCGTCGGGCTCGGCGTAGAAATACACGCCGAAGCGCATGCGCATGTGGGCCTCGGGCTTGCCGCGGTCGTGGCCGAAGCGCTGCGTGGCGTCGCGCACCATCTGCTCGAAGGCGGGCGCCCAGAGGGCGCGCGCGCTGTCGCCGAGCGCCGCCACCGACTCGGCCGTGAGGCCGCTGCCGAAGACCGCGTTCTCCAGGAAGCGGCCCTCGTCGGCGCCCAGGTTGTGCACGGCGGCGGCGATGTGGTCGGCGACGTTGGCCGAGAAGGTCATCGCGCGCTCGCCGTGGCCGCGCTGCGGCACGAAGGCCTGCATGCGCAGGCGCACGTGGTCGTCGTCGACCTCGACGAGTTCCAGCCGCTGCATCTCGGCCAGCAGCGTGCGCGGGTGCACGTCACTGGAGACGGCACGGGCGAGGGCGTCGAACGACGGCGCCGGGCCGCCCTTGGGCAGCGCCAGCGGGCGGTCGTCGGCACCGCGCAGCGCGGTGTCGGTGACCCAGCGCGTGAACACCTGCGACGCGACCGAGGGCGCCTTCGGCGGCGTGTCGTGGCTGGGCCGGTGGCCGAAGGCGCGGATGTCGCGCCGGTGCACGCCCGACAGCACGCTCAGCGCCGAGTCGGTCACCTTCGCGCCGGCGGCTTCCAGTTCCTGGCGCGCGCCTTCGACGAAGACCGACTTCAGCGCCGGGGCGAAGCTGGCGTAGGGCACGCCGCTGCGCACCAGCCAGCGCGCCAGCGGCACCAGCATCGCCAGTGCGGCGGTCTGGGCGATGCGCGCGCGCTCGTCGGTGGGGCTGTCCGCGGCTTCGGGGAGATCGGTGGTTCGTTCCATGGAATATTTGTCCATTCAACGGAATGGAATTTATGTCCATGGCGCCGAAAGCGCAAGCGGAATTTGCGACCGACGGCCTCGGGCGTGACGCCGTTGGCGGCGCCACGGCCGCCGAAGGCTCAGCAGGCGGTCGCGGCGCGCGGCTTCGCGGTCGTGCTCTGGTTGAACGGGTCGAGCTGGCCGTCGCGGTTGGGGGCGACGATCCAGCATTCGCGGCCGCGGCGGATGCGCATCAGGCCGTCGGCCAGCGGCTCCTCGGTCCACGCGCCGCCGGTGTCGGTGGCGCCGCCGGTGGCGCCGGCGATGCGCGATTCGAGCGTCGGCCGTCGGCTGTTCGCGCGCGGGTCGTCGAGCGCGGGCGAACGGGCCGGCGCCGATGCGCGGCGCGGCAGGTCCAGCACCAGTGCGGGCGCCGCTGCGGCGAGTGGGGGTGCCGCCGGCGCCGCCGGCGCGGGGGCGGGTGCGATCCATTGCAGGGCCGGCGCCTCGGGCACCGCCGTGCTGCCGACGGGTGGCGGCGCCAGCGGCGCCGGCACGGGCGGCGGGCGCGGCGCCGGCAGCGGCAGGCGGGCTTCGTCGGTGGGCAGCGGCGCGGGCACGAACAGCCGCACCTGCAGCGGCGGCGCGGCCGCGGTCGGCGGCTGCCGCTCGCGCCACACGCCCAGCGCCTGCGCGACCCACCACAGGCCGACGTGGGCGAGCAGCACGGCAGCGAGCACGGCGGAGCGGGCGGCGGGTGCGGGGCGCGCGGGCGGCATGGTGGCAGCGCGCGACCTTAACCGATGGTGCTGCGGGTTCTGCGGCACACTGCCGCCCTTTTCCGCAAGCGATGGAGCACACGATGGAGTCCACCCGACTCGGGCGCAGCGAGCTGACCGTCAGCCGCATCTGCCTGGGCACGATGACCTTCGGCGAACAGGTGGCCGAAGCCGATGCGCACGCCATCCTCGACCGCGCCCTCGAACTCGGCATCGACTTCATCGACACCGCCGAGATGTACCCGGTGCCCGGCCGGCGCGAAACCTACACGCGCACCGAGTC
This sequence comes from Pseudomonadota bacterium, assembly GCA_963204815.1. Classification (GTDB taxonomy): domain Bacteria; phylum Pseudomonadota; class Gammaproteobacteria; order Burkholderiales; family Burkholderiaceae_C; genus Rubrivivax. The sequence goes on from CAUJHQ010000056.1 coordinate 18,188, forward strand.
GATCATCGGCCGCTGGTATGCCAGCCGCCCCGGGGCGCGCCGCCGCACCGTGCTGGCGACGAAGGTGGCCGGCCCGGCGCGCGGCATGGACTGGATCCGCGACGGCAGCCCCGACCTCACGCCCGCCGACATCGTGAACGCCTGCGACGCCAGCCTGAAGCGCCTGCAGACCGACGTCATCGACCTGTTCCAGATCCACTGGCCGAACCGCAATGCGCCGAGCTTCGGCGCCGTCTACTTCGACCCCACGAAGGACCGCGAGTACACCGGCATCCGCGAGCAGCTCGAGGCCTTCGCGGCGCTGGTGAAGGCCGGCAAGGTGCGCGCGATCGGGCTGTCGAACGAGACGCCCTGGGGCCTTGCCGAGTTCGTGCGTCTGGCCGACGCCCACGGCCTGCCGCGCGTGGCGACGGTGCAGAACCCGTACTGCCTGATCAACCGCGTCGTCGACAACGGGCTCGACGAGGTGATGCACCGCAGCGGCGTGTCGCTGCTGGCGTACTCGCCGCTCGCCTTCGGCTCGCTGAGCGGCAAGTACGACGGCCCGGGCTTCGACGCCGACCAGCCCGCGCTCGGCCGGCTGGCCAGGTTCCCGACGATGCGCGCGCAGCGCTGGGGCCGCGCCGACGCGTTGGCCGCCGCGCGCGAGTACAACGCGCTGGCGCGTGCGCACGGCCTGACGCCGACGCAGATGGCGCTGGCCTTCTGCTACCGCAACTGGCGCGTCGCCAGCACGATCGTCGGCGTGACCTCGATCGCGCAGCTCGAAGAGAACGTGGCCGCCTGGCCGATCGGGCTGTCGCCCGAACTGCTGGCGGCCATCGACGCGATCCGCTGGCGCCACCGCGACCCGGGGCAGTGAGGGCGGCGGCGATGGCGAAGAAGGACAAGCATGTCAGCGAGACGCCGGCAACGCAGTTCCTGCGCCGCGCCGGCATCGCCTTCACCGAGCACCCGTACGACTACGTCGACCACGGCGGCACCGCCGAGTCGGCGCGCCAGCTCGGCGTCGACGAGCACATGGTCGTGAAGACGCTCGTGATGCAGGACGAGAAGGCCGAGCCGCTGATCGTGCTGATGCACGGCGACCGCCAGGTCAGCACGAAGAACCTGGCGCGCGCGATCGGCGCCAAGTCGGTCGAGCCCTGCACGCCCGAAGCGGCGCAGCGCGCCAGCGGCTACCTCGTCGGCGGCACCTCGCCCTTCGGCACCCGCAAGGCGCTGCCGGTGTACGTGGAGGAGACGGTGCTCGCGCTGCCGACGATCCTGATCAACGGCGGCCGGCGCGGCTACCTGGTGGGCATCACGCCGGCGGTGCTGACGACCACGCTGTCGGCGCGGCCGGTGCGCTGCGCGCTGTAGCGCGCCGGCACCGGTTCAGGCGGCGTCGGTGCTCGCGCCGTTGCCGGCGGCGACGCCGATGGCGCTCGCCAGCGCGTCGTTCGAGACCGGCTTGTGCAGCAGCGGCACGCCCTCGGGCAGGCTGCCGAAGCGCGACAGTTCGGTCGCGCTGTGCGAGGTGACCAGCACGATGCGCATCGGCTGCGTCGACGGGTTCTCTCGCAGCTGACGCACCATGGCCAGGCCGTCGAGGCCGGGCAGGTCGATGTCGGTGATCAGCAGGTCGGGCACCTGGCGGCCGGCGTCGAGCAGCGCCGAGAAGCCGTCGGCGAACACGCGCACGTCGGCATCGGGGCGCAGCTCGCGCAACTGGGCCTCGAGCATGGCCGCGGTGACCGGGTTGTCCTCCACGAGCAGCAGCGACGGCTTGCGCGCCTCGGCGGCCAGCCCCGGCGATCGGCGGCTGACCACCATGCGCTCGACCGCGTCGGCGTCGAGCCGGCGATGGCCGCCGACGGTCTTCCAGGCGGGCAGGAAGCCGGCGTCGACCCTCTTCTGCACGGTCTGCGGTGAAACGCCCAGTCGCTTGGCGGCCTGGGCGGTGGTGATGGTGTTGTTCTCCATGCGCGATGCCTTGGCGTCCCCCCGGTGATCTCCCCGTACCTCGATCTTTTCTGACGGGTCATTGTCATCTATCCAGCCCCCGGCGAACAGAAAACAGCGAGTGCCGGGTGTGCAGTGCTGCACCCTCGCGACACCCTCGGGGCGCCGAAGCGGCGGACGTACACTGAGTGCCCATGACAATTCTCACTGCCTCGGGTGCGGTCCTTGCGGCCTACCTCGTCGGCTCCCTGTCGTTCGCGGTCATCGTGAGCCGCTTCATGGGCCTGGCCGATCCGCGCAGTTACGGCTCCGGCAACCCCGGGGCCACCAACGTGCTGCGTTCGGGCAACCGCGCCGCGGCGCTGCTGACGCTGGCCTTCGATGCGCTGAAGGGCTACGTGCCGGTGCTGCTGGCGCTGATCTACGGGCCGCGCTTCGGCCTCGGCGACACCACCGCGGCCTTCGTCGGGCTGGGCGCCTTCATCGGCCACCTCTGGCCGGTCTTCTTCCGCTTCCAGGGCGGCAAGGGCGTGGCCACGGCCGCCGGCGTGCTGCTGGCGCTGAACCCGTGGCTGGGCCTGGCGACGCTGCTCACCTGGGTCATCATCGCCGCGTTCTTCCGCTACTCGTCACTCGCCTCGCTGGTGGCGGCCGCCTTCGCGCCGTTCTACCAGGCGCTGATCTGGGGCGTCGAGCCGGGCATCGTGGCCATCGTCGCGATGAGCCTCCTGCTCGTCTGGCGCCACGAGGGCAACATCCGCAAGCTCATCGCGGGCACCGAATCCCGGCTCGGCCAGAAGGCGGCGCCGGCGGCGCACGCGCCGCCCCATGCGCGTGCGCACGCGCACGGGCACTCGCATCACCACAAGAAAGGGAAACACTGATGGTTCAGCGCTTCGACGTCGGCACGCGCTTGTCGGAAATGGCCGTGCACAACGGCGTCTGCTACCTCGCCGGCCAGGTGGCGGGCGACGCCACGCAGGACATCGCGGGCCAGACCCGGCAGGTGCTGGCCGCCATCGACGCGCTGCTGGCGCGCGCCGGCACCGACAAGGGCAAGCTGCTGATGTGCCAGATCGTGCTGCCCGACCTGGCCGACTTCCCGGCGATGAACGCCGTCTGGGAGGCCTGGCTGCCGGCCGGCCATGCGCCGCCGCGCGCCACCATCTCGGCCAAGCTCGCCAAGCCCGAGTGGAAGGTCGAGATGATCGTCACCGCCGCGCTCTGAGCGCGGCGGCCGCTACAGCCCCAGCTTCGCCAGGTCGCCGCGGCCCTGGCGCACCAGCGCCGGCGTGTCGTCGGTGAGGTCGATCACGGTGGTCGGCTCCATCGGGCAGGCGCCGGCGTCGACCACCGCCTGCAACTGCTTCTGCAGGCGCTCGACGATCTCGTCGGCGTCGTTCAGCGGCTCGCTCTCGCCCGGCGGGATCAGCGTCGTCGCGAGCAGTGGTTCGCCGAACAGCGCCAGCAGTTCCTGCGTGACCTTGTGGTCCGGCACGCGCAGGCCGATCGTGCGGCGCGACGGGTGCGACAGCCGCCGCGGCACTTCCTTCGTGGCCTCGAGGATGAAGGTGTAGGGCCCCGGCGTGCCCAGCTTCAGCAGGCGGTACTGGCGGTTGTCGACGCGCGCGAAGCGCGCCAGCTCGCTGAGGTCGCGGCAGAGCAGCGTCAGGTGGTGCTTCTCGTCGACCTGGCGGATGCGGCGCAGGTGTTCGGCCGCTGCCTTGTCGTCGAGCCGGCACACCAGCGCGTAGCTCGAATCGGTGGGGATCGCCGCCACGCCGCCGTCGTGCAGGATCTGCGCCGCCTGCTTCAACAGGCGGGGCTGCGGGTTCTGCGGGTGGACGTCGAAACGCTGAGTCACGGATCAGGTGTTCAGGCCGTGACGACCGGGATCTTGCCGATCTTCGCCTGCCACTCCTTCGGGCCGGTGTTGTGCACGCTCGTGCCCTGGGCGTCGACGGCCACCGTGACCGGCATGTCGCGCACGTCGAACTCGTAGATGGCTTCCATGCCGAGGTCGGCGAAGCCCACGACCTTGGCGCCCTTGATCGCCTTGGCCACCAGGTAGGCAGCGCCGCCGACGGCCATCAGGTAGGCGCTCTTGTGCTTCTGGATCGCCTCGATCGCGACCGGTCCGCGCTCCGCCTTGCCGATCATCGCGATGAGGCCGGTCTTGGCCAGCATCATCTCGGTGAACTTGTCCATGCGCGTGGCAGTGGTCGGGCCGGCCGGGCCGACGACCTCGTCGCGCACCGGGTCGACCGGGCCGACGTAGTAGATGACGCGGTTCGTGAAGTCGACCGGCAGCTTCTCGCCCTTGGCCAGCATGTCCTGGATGCGCTTGTGCGCGGCATCGCGGCCGGTGAGCATCTTGCCGTTCAGCAGCAGCGTGTCGCCCGGCTTCCAGCTCGCCACCTCGGCCGGCGTGAGCTGGTTCAGGTCGACCTTGCGGCTCTTGTTGTAGTCGGGCTGCCACTTCACGTCGGGCCAGAGGTCCAGGCTGGGCGGGTCCATGTAGGCCGGGCCGGAGCCGTCGAGCACCACGTGGGCGTGGCGCGTGGCGGCGCAGTTCGGGATCATCGCCACCGGCTTGCTGGCGGCGTGGGTGGGGAAGGTGGCGATCTTGACGTCGAGCACGGTCGTCAGGCCGCCCAGGCCCTGCGCGCCGATGCCCAGCGCGTTGACCTTCTCGTAGAGCTCGATGCGCAGTTCCTCGAGCTTGTTCCGCGGGCCGCGGGCGAGCAGGTCGAACATGTCGATCGGCTCCATCAGCACTTCCTTGGCGAGCATCATCGCCTTCTCGGCCGTGCCGCCGACGCCGATGCCCAGCATGCCCGGCGGGCACCAGCCGGCGCCCATCGTCGGCACCGTCTTCATGACCCAGTCGACCAGGTTGTCGCTCGGGTTCATCATGACGAACTTGCTCTTGTTCTCGCTGCCGCCGCCCTTCGCGGCCACGGTCACGTCGAGCTTGTCGCCCGGCACCACGGTCATGTGCACGACGGCCGGCGTGTTGTCCTTCGTGTTCTTGCGCTCGAAGATCGGGTCGGCCAGCACGCTGGCGCGCAGCACGTTGTCGGGGTTCAGGTAGCCCTTGCGCACGCCGTCGTTCACGGCGTCCTCGATCGAGCCGGGGAAGCCCTCGAAGCGCACGTTCATGCCGATCTTCAGGAACACGTTGACGATGCCGGTGTCCTGGCACAGCGGGCGCCGGCCTTCGGCGCACATCTTCGAGTTGGTGAGGATCTGCGCGATCGCGTCCTTCGCCGCCGGCGAGGCTTCGCGCTCGTAGGCGCGCGCCAGGTGGGCGATGTAGTCGGCCGGGTGGTAGTAGCTGATGTACTGCAGCGCGGCGGCGACGCTCTCGACGAGGTCGGCGTGGCGGATGGTGGTCGTCATCTCGGGTCTCCGGGGTTCAGTGGTCGCCGCCCTTGTTCGCATGCACCATCACGCGGTCGGCAAGCGCGATCGCGAGGGCGGAGAACAGGAAGGCGATGTGGATCACGGTCTGCCACAGCAGCACCTTGTCGGTGTAGTTGGCGGCGTTGATGAAGGTCTTCAGCAGGTGGATCGAGCTGATGCCGATGATGGCCGTGGCGAGCTTGACCTTCAGCACGCTGGCGTTCACGTGGCTCAGCCACTCGGGCTGGTCGGGGTGGCCTTCGAGGTTCAGCCGCGAGACGAAGGTCTCGTAGCCGCCGACGATCACCATGATGAGCAGGTTGGAGATCATCACGACGTCGATCAGCGCCAGCACGACGAGCATGATGATCGTCTCGTTCAGGGCCGTGACCTGCGTGTCGCTCTTGTAGCCGATGCTGCCGACGAGCTTGGCCAGCGCGTCGGCGTTGCCGAACGCGGCCTCGATCAGGTGCACGAGCTCGACCCAGAAGTGGAAGACGTACACCGCCTGCGCGAGGATGAGGCCGATGTACAGCGGCAGCTGCAGCCAGCGGCTGGCGAAGATCAGGCGCGGCAGCGGCCCCAGCGAGGGCTGGCCGTTCGAGGGAGTGGTCATCGCGGGAGGTGGGGCTTTCCGGGCGGGCTGCCCGATCGCTTAAATTGTAGAGGGCGGGCCTTGCGGAACCTTGCGTCAGCGGTTCGTAAGAGCCCCGCCCTACTGTTCGCGCCCATCGGATACCCCGTTCATCCCAACATCAGGAGACTCCCCATGTCGAGCGCCGACGCCCCCACCGAGTACGCCGTCTACCCGCCGCCGGTGAACGCCGGGGCCGCCGTCAACGGCATGGCCGCCTACAACGCGCTGTGCGCCGAGGCCGAGCGCGACTACGCCGGCTACTGGGCCCGCCTGGCGCGCGAACTGGTGAGCTGGAAGACGCCCTTCACGAAGGTGCTCAACGAGAGCGAGGCGCCGTTCTTCAAGTGGTTCGAGGACGGCACGCTGAACGTCAGCTACAACTGCCTCGACCGCAACGTGGAGCGCGGCCTGGGCGACAAGACGGCCATCATCTTCGAAGCCGACGACGGCGCCGTCACGAAGGTCAGCTACAAGGAGCTGCTGGCGCTGACGAGCCGCATGGCCAACGTGCTGAAGTCGCGCGGCGTCAAGAAGGGCGACCGCGTCATGATCTACATGTCGATGGGCGTCGAAGGCGTGGCCGCCATGCAGGCCTGCGCGCGCATCGGCGCTGTCCACTCGGTCGTGTTCGGCGGCTTCTCGGCGCAGAGCCTGCGCGACCGCATCGAGGACACCGGCGCGGTGGCCATCATCACCGCCGACCAGCAGCTGCGCGGCGGCAAGGCGCTGCCGCTGAAGGCCATCGTCGACGAAGCGCTCGCGATGCCCGGCACCGGCAGCATCAAGAACGTGCTGGTGCACAAGCGCACCGGCGGCCAGATCGCCTGGACCGAAGGCCGCGACGAGTGGCTGCACGAGCTGACCGCGAAGGAAAGCGACCAGTGCGAGCCGGTGTGGGTCGAAGCCGAGCACCCGCTGTTCCTGCTGTACACCAGCGGCTCCACCGGCAAGCCCAAGGGCGTGCAGCACGCCAGCGGCGGCTACCTGCTGCACGCGGCGCTCACCACCAAGTGGACCTTCGACCTGAAGGACAACGACGTCTTCTGGTGCACCGCCGACATCGGCTGGGTCACCGGTCACAGCTACATCACCTACGGCCCGCTGGCGCTGGGCGGCACCGAGATCGTCTTCGAGGGCGTGCCCACCTACCCGGACGCCGGCCGCTTCTGGCAGATGATCCAGAAGCACAAGGTCAGCATCTTCTACACGGCGCCCACCGCGATCCGTTCGCTGATCAAGGCCGCCGAGGGCAACGAGGCGGTGCACCCGCGCAAGTACGACCTGAGCTCGCTGCGCATCCTGGGTTCGGTGGGCGAGCCCATCAACCCGGCCGCGTGGGAGTGGTACCACCGCGAGATCGGCGGCGGCCGCTGCCCCATCGTCGACACCTTCTGGCAGACCGAGACCGGCGGCCACATGATCACGCCGATGCCGTTCGCGACGACGCTGGTGCCGGGCTCGTGCACGTTGCCGTTCCCGGGCATCCAGGCCGCCATCGTCGACGAGACCGGCGCCGACGTGCCGAACGGCTCGGGCGGCATCCTCGTCGTCAAGAAGCCGTGGCCGAGCATGATCCGCACGATCTACGGCGACCCCGAGCGCTTCAAGAAGAGCTACTACCCGCCGGAGCTGAAGGGCTACTACCTGGCGGGCGACGGCGCGATCCGCGACGCCAAGACCGGCAACTTCACGATCACCGGCCGCATCGACGACGTGCTGAACGTGTCGGGCCACCGCATGGGCACGATGGAGATCGAGTCGGCGCTGGTCAGCTGCACCGACCTCGTCGCCGAAGCCGCCGTCGTCGGCCGCCCGGACGACACCACCGGCGAGGCGATCTGCGCCTTCGTCGTGCTGAAGCGTCCGCGCCCCACCGGAGACGAGGCCAAGAAGATCGCCAACGAGCTGCGCAACTGGGTGGCCAAGGAGATCGGCCCGATCGCCAAGCCGAAGGACATCCGCTTCGGCGACAACCTGCCGAAGACGCGCTCGGGCAAGATCATGCGCCGCCTGCTGCGCAGCATCGCCAAGGGCGAGGCGATCACGCAGGACACCTCGACGCTGGAGAACCCGGCGATCCTGGACCAGCTGGCGCAGACCAACTGAACCAGGCCGCGCGCCGAATGCCGAAGGGCCCCGAGGGGCCCTTCGTTCATTTCAGCGACAGGATCCAGTCCGCCAGCCGCTTCGCCTCGTCGGCGCTGACCTTCGGGTTGGCCGGCATCGGCACCGGGCCCCAGGCGCCGCCGCCGCCGCGCACGATCTTGTCGGCCATGCGCGCCGCCGCGTCCTTCTGGCCCGCGTAGCGCGTGGCGATGTCCTTGAACGACGGGCCGACCAGCTTGCGGTCGAGCGCGTGGCAGCCCATGCAGACCTTCTGCCGGGCGAGCTCGGGGCTCGCGAGCACGCTTGCGGGCGCCAGCAGCGCGGCGCAGCAAATCGTCACGGCGAAGGCTCTCATCAGGGGCGGGCGATCGGCTACAGTGGGTGGGCGCCGCATGGTAGCCCATGCTCCCGGGGAATTCGCGATGGTGTTTCTGGTCGTCGGTGTGCTGCTGCTTCTGATGAAGCTGACCGAGTTCGGCCCGGTCGCGGAGTGGGGCTGGCTGTGGATCCTGCTGCCCTTCGGGCTGGCCGTGCTGTGGTGGGCTTTCGCCGACTCGACCGGCCTCACGCAGCGCCGCGCCATCGCCAAGATGGAAGCGCGCAAGGTGCAGCGCCGCGAGCGCGACATGCAGGCCCTGGGCCTGGACATCCGGCGCGACAAGCGCATCCGCGTGCTGAAGGACGCGGCACGCAAGCCCGGGGCGCCGACCCCCACGCCCACGCCGCCGCCCGCCGGCAGCGGCGAGCGGCGCGACCCGAAGATCTAGGTCAGCCGTCCAGCACCGCGCCGCGGCTGGCGGTGGTGGCGTTGCGCGCGAACTTGCCGAGCACGCCGCGCGTGTAGCGCAGGGGCGGCTGCTTCCAGGCGGCGCGGCGCTTCGCGATCTCGGCATCGGGCACGTTCAGCTGCAGCAGCAGCTTGTGGGCGTCGATCGTGATCGAGTCGCCTTCGTGCACCAGCGCGATGACGCCGCCTTCGTAGGCTTCCGGTGCCACGTGGCCGACCACCATGCCCCAGGTGCCGCCGCTGAAGCGACCGTCGGTGATGAGGCCCACGCTTTCGCCCAGTCCCTGGCCGATCAGCGCGCCGGTGGGCGCCAGCATCTCGGGCATGCCCGGGCCGCCCTTCGGGCCCAGGTAGCGAAGCACCATCACGTCGCCGGCCTTGATCTGGTTGGCCATGATGGCCGCCAGCGCGCTCTGCTCGTCGTCGAACACGCGCGCCGGGCCGGTGATCACCGGGTTCTTCAGGCCGGTGATCTTGGCGACGCAGCCTTCGGGGCTGAGGTTGCCCTTCAGGATGGCGAGATGGCCCTCGTCGTACATGGGGTTCTTCAGCGGGCGGATGACGTCCTGGTCGGCGCGCAGCGGCGGCTCCGACGCCAGGTTCTCGGCGACGGTCTTGCCGGTGATCGTCATGCAGTCGCCGTGCAGCAGGCCGGCGTCGAGCAGCACCTTCATCACGGCGGGGATGCCGCCGGCGCGGTGCAGGTCGATCGCCAGGTACTTGCCGCTGGGCTTGAGGTCGCAGATCACCGGCACCTTGCGGCGCACGCGCTCGAAGTCGTCGATGCTCCACTCCACGCCGGCGGCATGCGCGATGGCCAGGAAGTGCAGCACCGCATTCGTGCTGCCGCCGGTGGCCATGATCACGGCCACCGCGTTCTCGATGGCCTTCTTGGTGACGATGTCGCGCGGCTTCAGGTCGAGTTCGACCGCCTTCACCAGCGCGCGCGCCGCGGCCTTGGTGTGCTCGACGATCGGGTCCTCGACGTTGGCCATGGTGCTGGCGAACGGCAGGCTCATGCCCAGCGCCTCGAAGGCGGACGACATCGTGTTCGCGGTGTACATGCCGCCGCACGAGCCGCTGCCGGGGATGGCGCGGCGCTCGATCTGGCAGAAGTCTTCCTCGCTCATCTTGCCGGCGCTGAACTGGCCGACGGCCTCGAAGACGCTGACGATGTTGAGGTCCTGCCCCTTGTATTTGCCGGGCAGGATGGTGCCGCCGTAGACGTAGATGCTGGGCACGTTGGCGCGCAGCATGCCCATCATGCCGCCGGGCATGTTCTTGTCGCAGCCGCCGATGACGAGCACGCCGTCCATCCACTGGCCGCCGACGCAGGTCTCGACGCAGTCGGCGATGACCTCGCGCGAGACCAGGCTGTACTTCATGCCCTCGGTGCCCATCGCCATGCCGTCGCTGATGGTGGGGGTGCCGAAGATCTGCGGGTTCGCGCCGCTGGCCTTCAGTTGGTCGACCGCCGCGTCGGCCAGCTTCTGCAGGCCGCTGTTGCAGGGCGTGATGGTGCTGTGGCCGTTGGCGACGCCGATCATCGGCTTGCCGAAGTCGGTCTCCTGGTAGCCCATCGCGTAGTACATCGAGCGGTTCGGGGCCCGGGCGACGCCTTCGGTGATGTTCTTCGAGCGGCGGTTGGATGCCATCGTCGGTCTCCTCGTGGGGATCAGAGCCTGCCAGTATCGCGAGCCGCGAGTCTGCAGTCCAATATATTAGCGATCTGCCATTGATCTGCCGGACATATCGATGATCGAGCTCCGCCCGCTGCGCCAGTTCGTCGCCGTCGCCGAGGAACTGCACTTCGGCCGCGCCGCCGTGCGCCTGCACATGACGCAGCCGCCGCTGACGCAGGCCATCCAGCAACTCGAGCGCACGCTCGGCGCGCCGCTGTTCGAGCGCACGCAGCGGCGCGTTGCACTGGCGCCCGCCGGCGTGGCGCTGCTGCCGCTGGCGCGCCGACTGCTGCTGGAGGCCGACGAACTGCCGCGCACCGCCCAGGCCGCCGCCGCCGGGCTGGCGGGCCGGCTGCGGCTGGCCTTCGTGTCGAGCATCGCCTACGGGCCGCTGCCGCGCTGGCTGGGCGGCTTCCGCGCGGCGCAGCCCGACGTGGTGGTGCAGCTTCGCGAAGCCACGCTGGACGTGCAGCTCGACGCCTTCGCCGCCGGCGAGATCGATGCCGGCTTCGTGCTGCACGCCGAGGGCGCCGCGCCGGCCGGGCTGGCGGCGTGGTCGGTGCTGCGCGAGCCGCTGGTCGTGGCGCTGCCGGAATCGCACCCGCTGGCCGCGCGCAAGGCGCTGCCGTTCGACCGCCTGGCGGCCGAGCCGCTGGTCATCTTTCCGCGTGCGATCGCGCCGTCGCTGTTCGACGCCATCGTCGGCCACTACCGCGCGCAGGGCGCGACCCCGGCCATCGCGCAGGAAGCGATCCAGATGCAGACCATCGTGAACCTCGTGTCGGCGGGCATCGGCCTGGCGTGGGTGCCGGCCTCGCTGATGCAGTTGCAGCGCCCCGGCGTCGTCTACCGGCCGCTGGCCGGTGCCGCGCTGGCCTGCGAGACCAGCCTGGTCTGGCGGCCGCCGGCGTCGCCGGTCGTGCAGCGCTTCGTCGACCACGTGCGGCAGACGGGCAGCGCCGAGCGGCGACAATCACCGGCACCGAACCTCGCCCGCAAGGGAAGTCGCTGATGCTCGTGCATCCCCAGTTCAACCCGGTGGCGCTGTCGCTGGGGCCGATCCAGATCCACTGGTACGGGCTGACCTACCTGGTCGCCTTCGGCCTGTTCCTCTTCCTGGCCGCGCGGCGCGTCGGCAAGCCCTGGTACGCCGAGGCCGGCTGGACACGGCGCGACGTCGAGGACATGCTGTTCTACGGCGTCGTCGGCGTCGTCGTCGGCGGCCGCCTCGGCTACGCGCTCTTCTACAAGCCGGGTCACTACCTCGCCAACCCGCTCGAGATCCTGCAAGTGTGGAAGGGCGGCATGTCGTTCCACGGCGGCTTCCTCGGCGTCGTGCTGGCGCTGATGTGGTTCGGCGTGCAGCGCAAGCGTTCGTGGCTGCAGATCGGTGACATCGTCGCGCCCTGCGCGCCCACCGGCCTGGCGTCGGGGCGCGTCGGCAACTTCATCAACGGCGAACTGTGGGGGCGGGCGGCCGACCCCTCGCTGCCGTGGGCGATGGTGTTCCCGCAGAGCGGCAGCGCCATCGCGCGCCATCCGTCGCAGGTGTACCAGTTCCTGCTCGAAGGGCTGCTGCTGTTCCTGCTGCTGTGGTGGTACGGCCGCAAGCCGCGCGCGCCGGGGCGCGTGATGGCGGCGTTCATCATCGGCTACGGCGTGTTCCGCTTCATCGCCGAATACTTCCGCGAGCCCGACAGCTTCCTGGGTTTGCTCGCGTTGAACATGAGCATGGGGCAATGGCTGTGCCTGCCGATGATCGCCACCGGCGCCGGCCTGTGGTGGTGGTTCGGCCGGCGCGCGGAGGCAAGGGCATGAGGCAGATCTTCCTGGACACCGAGACCACCGGCCTGTCGGCCGACAGCGGCGACCGCATCGTCGAGATCGGCTGCATCGAGATGGTGAACCGGCGCCTGTCGGGCCGCACGCTGCACCACTACCTGAACCCCGAGCGTTCCAGCCACCCCGATGCCGTGCGCATCCATGGCCTGACCGACGAGTTCCTGGCCGGCAAGCCCGTCTTCGGCGCCATCGCCGACGAACTGCTCGAATTCCTGGCCGGCGCCGAGATCATCATCCACAACGCCGCCTTCGACGTCGGCTTCCTCAACGAGGAGCTCTCGCGCATCGGCAAGGGCAAGTTCGCGCAGCACGTCGACAAGGTGACCGACAGCCTGCTGATGGCGCGCGAGATGTTCCCCGGCAAGGCGAACTCGCTGGACGCGCTGTGCAAGCGGCTCGAGGTCGACAACAGCAACCGTGCACTGCACGGCGCGCTGCTCGACGCCGGCCTGCT
>CAUJHQ010000057.1 GCA_963204815.1 Pseudomonadota bacterium
CTGCGACGCCCACAGCCCCTGGCAGCGCGGCTCCAACGAGAACGCCAACGGCATCATCCGCGAGTTCCTCCCCAAGGGCATTGACCTCTCACCATTCACCGACCAAGATCTGCGCCGCATCGAGTACGTCATGAACAACACGCCTCGCAAGATCCTGGACTTCGCTACGCCTCAAGAAGTCTTCGATCAGATCAAACTCGATCAGATCGCCGGCGTTGCACTTCAAGCTTGAGACGGCCCGGATCTTCTGTGATTCCAACACGTACTCAGTATCGGAAGTGGTCCCTGCCCACCAAGTGGTCCTTCTGGGCGGCTGTGATTGGCCTACCGATTGGCCTAGGGTCGCTCCTTCTGACGATCTGGCCCCTCACCAAGTCCGACCCGCTCATCCAAGAGCGAGGTCAGCTGTTGCTGAAGACGGCACAGGAGATGCGACACAACCACGAGTGGCTTTCTGAAGTTGCCCTCACGCTGAGCGGCCGCATCGATTCGATGCCGCCTGGCTCTATCAAGACAGATGGGCTCCTTCAATTGCTGGAACGACATGGCGAATGGTTGCTGCGCGACTCTTATGGCGAAGAGAAATACATCCACCAGTTGTCGCTTGATCTCAAGGAAGTCTCGTCAAGGCTTGGCACTCCAAACACCAGGAACAAGTTGCTGGCATCGCTCAAGTCCTTAGACTATACGTTGGACGATATTCACTTCCTCAACAACTTTCTTCTCTGGTACGTTAGTCCGCACATGAGCGAGACCCTGACCGAATATCAGATATACTCTTTGGGATGGCAGGGGCTTCCCGGGACTTCTTATGTCACCCCAGGAGGAGCCAAACCGGCAATGAAGACGTTTCTCCATGACGGCAAGCCGATCGTTGATTATCTTGAATACTTGGGTCTAATCGATTAGTCCGACGCCTAACCCCTCGGTCGAGGCGAGGCCCAACGGCAAAGCACCAGGCCCGGCTCCGGGTGTTGTCCATCATCCCTCCGCCGAGCCTGGCGCTTCGCCGTAGGTCCCGCCTCGCCTCGAACGTTTGGCCTCCGAAATAGTCACCGTGTCCGGCGCAGCGACACCCCTGTTCCTCCGAAGCGCAAGCTCGCGTGCACCGTCGGCCGTGCTCTCATGCTTCATTTCGCAGAGTGCGGTCGCGGCCGAACCACGTCAACGCAAACCGCAGCTGCGCTGCGGCTGGTTCTCGAACCCAACTCCCGGCAATGCACGGCTAGTCGACCGGGGTGCTGAGTGGGTTGTAGGAATCCAAGGTGGGCATCAGGCGAAAGGTGACTGGCCCGAGTTTCGTAAGGGCGAATGGGTTCGCTCCAATCGCAGCTACGGCTATGACTGCGCTTGCTTGAACGTCATCGCAGATCGAGAGTCTCTTGAAGTCAAACGCATCCTCAGCGCAAGGCCTCGGCCGCTTGGGGCCAGCAAGAAGGACCCAGCCCTCGCCAAGCGCAAACCGGAGGCCTAACCCCTCGGTCAACGCGAGGCCCAACGGCTTGGCACCAGGCCCGCGAAGCCATGTGGTGCATCATCGGCATCGCGGGCCTGGCACCAATCCGTCGGTCCCGCGTTACCTCGAACGTTAGGCCGCACGAAACCCATCTTCGATGTCCGAGCATCAATCAACCAGTCGAACACTACGCACATGACTCTCAGGCGTCGGACGCTCATCGCCGCTGCACTCGCGTCGCCCTTGGCTCTCCTGGCACAGCGCAGGCCTGTCCTCGAACTGTCTGTGCTCGCCAACGGGGTGATCGTCGTCAACAGCTCGCTCGCCACGCTCCAGGACCTCGATCAACGCCTTGCCAAGCTGAAGGAGGAGCAGGGTGTGGTTTGGTACTACAGGGAAGATCCCGCCAGTCCGCCAACACCTCAGTCGACGGAGGCGCTGAAGCTGGTTCTGAAGTACGAACTTCCATTGAGCTTCTCAACCAAAGACGACTTCTCGGACTACATAGATCACGAAGGCAAGTCCAGGCCCCGGCGGAGGTGAGTCGCAGGGTCAGCAACCGAGGGGTCCACGCCCGCGGCATAGCGCGGCATCAGCGCAGGCCGTGCGGCCTAACACCTCGGTCAACGCGAGGCGCAACGGCGGGGCACTTGCCCGTAAAGCCGTGTGCTGCATCATCGGCCTCGCGGGCCAAGCACCCCACCGCCGGTCCCGCCTTAGTTCAAACGTTAGACCGCGCCTTCCACCTATTTGGCACTCGAAAGGTCTAAGCCGCAGCCGTTCTTTCGCGACACCGGACTCGGTCCGGCTGTTATCTGCCTGCACTCAAAGCCAGCACATCCAGCCAGTGGCGAGCCCTGACAGAGCAGCTTGCAGGAACGCACCGCGTGCTGTCGCCGGACTCATACGGCTCTGGAAAGAGTCCTGAGTGGCTCTCTGACCGCGAGATCTACCTGCAGGACGAAGTAGAACTCCTGGCCCCCGTCTTTTCCGCCGCTGGTCCCAGGCTTTCAATGGTCGGGCACTCGTATGGAGCAGCAATGGCCTTGATTGCAGCGCTGCAGCATCGCTCGCGCGTCAGCGCCATGGCGCTCTACGAACCGACGCTCTTTTCTCTTGTAGACGCTCGGCATCCAAAACCCAATGGCGCTGACGGCATACGCAATGCCGTCGCTGCGGCTGCCACTGAACTGAGGCAGGGGAACAAGGACGCCGCAGCTGGTCACTTCATCGATTTCTGGATGGGGAACGGCAGCTGGGCTGCAACGCCAGCACAACGTCAGCTCGCAATCGCCGACTCTGTGGTGAACGTCAATCGATGGTCGCACGCCCTGTTCCGCGAACCTACGCCCGTCGAGGCTTTTGCCGCTCTCGATATGCCCGTGCCCTACATATTCGGAGATTGCGCGGTTCCTGCGCGAGGGCTAACCCGTCGCTCAAGCCGACCCGCTAGGCAGGCTCTCTAAGCCCGTACCTCGCCAGTCGTACTATCGTCGCGATCCGGGCTTACAGCACCTGTCTCTGCGGTCGGCTTAGCTTGATCGTTGGGTCTTTCGACGACCTCGGATTTGAAGTGCAACACTCCCCATCCCCTCGGAGTTCGCACTCATGTCTCGCGGCAACTAGCATCTTTCCTTCCACTTGCGTCCTCCCGAGGTGGCCGCTCGCATCGCCCCCCGTCACTGGGAGGGCGACTTGACCAAGTGGGCCGGTGGTCGTTCCGCCATCGGCACGCTCGTCGAGCGCACCAGCCGATACGTCATGCTGGTGCGCCGGGACGGCATGTCCGCCCAGCACTTCCTGGAGGGCGACGCCCGTCGCCTGCGCGAGATCCCGCGTTCCCTTCGCAGGACGCCGACCTCCGACCAGGGCCCGCAGATGACCCTGCACAAGGACCTGACACGCCGGCCTCGCGGATCGGTCGTACCTTCAGTTACATTCGGCTGATATCTTCCTGCGCCACAACCCCGCTCGGGGCAGGAGACCACGATGAAGCACGCCGCCTACGCTCGCGAGTTCACCGAATCCCGGATCGAGGACGAACCCATCCTCGGCACCGTGCTCGTCATGCCGGACGGTCGCATCCAGCCGCTCACGCTGATGCAACGCATCCGCCTCATGTTCGGCCTGACCGACGCGAAGAGCCTGGAGACGCACTACCGGAAGCTGGCGCGGGTCTGATCGCCGGCGGCCGCGCGGCCGTCGGCGTAGACGAAGCCGCGGGTCAGCCCGGCCTCTGGCGTCATGCCGTACAGCGGCTCGCCGGGCAGGCCGGCCCGCAGCGCGGCGCGGGCCACGGTGAGCTGGTCGAGGTCGATGCCGGTGTCGATGCCCATCGCCTCGAACATGAAGACCAGGTCCTCGGTGACGACGTTGCCCGACGCCCCGGGTGCGTAGGGGCAGCCACCCAGCCCGCCTTGCGAACTGTCGAACGTGCGCACGCCGACGTCGAAGGCGGCAAGGCAGTTCGCGAGGCCCAGTCCGCGCGTGTTGTGCAGGTGGGCGGCACCGGTGCGCGCGCCGATCTCGGCACGCACGCGCTCGAAGAGCCGGCGCACCTGCGCCGGATTGGCCATGCCGGTGGTGTCGGAAAGACCGACCTCGTCGACGCCCGCCTCGGCCAGCGCGGCGGCGAGCCGCACGACGTCGTCCTCGGGCACCGGGCCTTGCAGCGTGCACCCGAAAGCGGTGGAGACGCCGGCCTCGACCCGCAGGTGCGGTGCCTGCCCGTTGCGCAGCGCCACGATCTCGCGCACCTCGTCGACCATCTGCGCGCGCGTCTTGCGCACGTTGGCCAGCGAATGCGCCTCGCTCGCCGACACCGGCAGCGTCACCTTGTGCACGCCGGCGGCCAAGGCCGCCTCGACGCCACGCCGGTTCGGCGCCAGCGCCATCACCGTCAGGCCCGGGTGGCGCAGCGCATGGCGCACCACCTCGGCCACGTCCGCCATCTGCGGCAGCAGGCGCGCCGGCACGAACGAGCCGACCTCGATCTCGCGCAGCCCGGCAGCGAACAGCGCGTCGATCCAGGCAAGCTTGTGCGCCGTCGGCATCGTCGCCTTCACGCTCTGCAGGCCGTCACGCGGCCCGACTTCGCTGATCAGCACCTGGGGCGGCATCGCGCGTCTCCGGAGGGTCGGTCGAACAAGGGGGCATTCTGTCGCGTGCGGCACCGCGCCGGCGCGAGCGGTCGATCCGCGCCGGCTCCGTTCGTCGTGGGTCATGGAGTGACGCCGCCGGCCGCGCACCCCGACAATGCCCACCCCGGGCCACCGCTGAAAGGAGCCATCGCATGCAGATCACCATCGAAGCCCTCGCCCGCGCCCCGCTCGACGCCGTCTGGCGCGCCTGGACCACGCCCTGGGACATCACGCAGTGGAACGCCGCGTCCGACGACTGGCACACGACGAGCGCGAGCGTCGACCTGCGGGTGGGCGGCGGCTTCTCGTCGCGCATGGAGGCCAAGGACGGCAGCATGGGCTTCGACTTCGCCGGCACCTACACCCAGGTGATGCCGCAGCAACGGCTCGAGTGCAGCTTCGGCGACCGCTCGCTGCGCGTCGAGTTCCTGCCCGGCCCCGGCGGCGTCACGGTGCGCGAGACCTTCGACGCCGAAGAAACCCACTCCGTCGAGCAGCAACGCCAGGGTTGGCAGGCGATCCTGGACAACTTCGTGCGCCACGTCGAAAGCGGCGCCGCAGCGGCCACCGGCACCGAGCCGGTCGAGGCACGCTCGGACCGTCGCAGCCGCCTGATCGCCGCGCCGCCGGCCGCCGTGTTCGCGGCCATGAGCGACCCCGTGCGCGTGGCGCGCTGGTGGGGCCCGGCAGGCTTCCGCAACACGATCCACGAGTTCGACTTCCGACCCGGCGGCCGCTGGCGGCTGACGATGCACGGCCCGGACGGCCGCGACCACCCGAACGAGAGCCGGTTCGTGCGCATCGAGCCCGGCCGCTTGCTGGCGATCGAGCACTTCTCCGGCCACCACTTCGTGCTCGAGATCGCGCTGCACGCCGAAGGCGCCGGCACGCGGGTCGCGTGGTGCCAGACCTTCGACACGGCCGCACACCACGCCCGCATCGCCGACTTCGTGGCGAACGCGAACGAAGAAAACCTCGACCGCCTGGCGGCCGAGGTCGTGCGCCCGGGGCCGCCATGACGCTGCGCATCGTGCGCCTGGGTTCGCCGCGCGCCGCCGGCGAAGGCACACGCATCGGCACCGTGCGGCGCCCGCCTCGCGGCGTGCCGAAGAGCGAGTTCGCGTCGGGCGACTGGTACGACGTCTGGTTCCCGGTGCTGGCGCCGTCGGCCGCAACGATGAAGGCCGGGCAGGCGGCGAGCACGCCGGCGCAGTGGGCGGCCTTCATTCGCAGCTACCGCGCGGAGATGGCCGAGCCGGCGGCCGTGCACTCGCTGAACCTGCTGGCGCAGCTGTCGCACGGCACGCACCTGTCGGTCGGCTGCTACTGCGCGGACGAAGCGCATTGCCACCGCTCGGTGCTGCGCGAATTGCTGCTCGCGCGCGGCGCGGACATCGCGTAGCCGCACCATGCTCAGCGTGCAGCCGCTCCAGACGCGCGACCCCGAGGTCGCGCTCGAGGTGCAGGCGGTGTTCGCGCTCGCGCAGCAGCAGGAAGCGGTGCAGATCGGCCTGGCGCCCGCCGACACGCCCCCCGGCCGCAGCCTCGGCGACGTGATGGCCAGCACCGACTTCCACCTCGGCGCGCGCGACGGGCCTCACCTCGTCGGCGTGCTGGCGGTGGGCCCGGACGACGAAGCGGGCCAAGTCGCGATCAGCGCGCTCGTCGTGCACCCGGCGCACCAGCGCCGGGGCATCGGCCGCGCGCTGCTGCGCGAGGCGCTCGCACGCGGCGCGGGCCTCGGGTTCTGCGTCACCGCGAGCGCGCGCAACCCGGCCGCACTGGCGCTCTACGCGTCGGCGGGCTTCGTCGCCTACCGGCACGGCGCGCTGGGCCCGCAGGCGCTGCCGATGGTCAAGCTGCGCCGGCCGGCAGCGTGACGGGGTCGCGCACCCGGCGGCTTGACACAGCACCGAACCACAGCAGCGAACGGAGCAGAACGATGATCGAGGCGGGCTGCCAGTGCGAATGCGACACGGTGCGCCGGCGCTTCGCAGGCACGCCGGACGCCTTCGACGACCTGCCACCCGACGGCCGCGGCCTGCGCGACCTCGGGCCCTGAACCACGACGACGGAGCACCGCATGCCGACCGACACGCCCCGCATCCAGGCCATCCGCCCGCAGCCGGCCGTGGCCACGCTGCAGCGGCTGCCGTACTTCGTGGGCATCAGCGGGCAGACGGTCGGCGCGGCCGGCTTGTCGATGCACCTCGTGGTGATTCCGCCGGGCGCGCGTTCGCAGCCGCACGTGCACCTGGGCTACGAGACCGGCATCTACGTGCTCGAAGGCCGCGTGCTCACGCGCTGGGGCGAGCACCTCGAGCACGAGGTCGTCAGCACCGCCGGCGACTTCCTCTTCGTGCCCGGCGGCGTGCCGCACGAGGCCGTGAACCTCAGCGACACCGAAGCGGCGCGCGCCATCGTGGCGCGCAACGACGCTGCCGAGCAGGACAAGGTGGCGGCCTACACGCCGCCGGTCGGCTGACGGGCGCGGCCTCAGCCGCCCTGCACCTGCACGCGCTGGCCGGCGAACTCGACCACGTCGCCGGCGCGCAGCTTGCGGCCGCGCCGCAGGTCGGGCGCGCCGTTCACGTGCACGGCACCGGCGGCGATCTGCGCCTTCGCGTCGCCGCCGGCGGCCAGGCCGCTGGCCTTCAGCAGGGCTTCCAGCGTGATGTGCTCGCCACGCAGGGCGAAGTCGATCGGGTTCGTCATGACGCCATTGGACCGGATCGCGCAGGCACCCCGCGGGGCGCGGGCGGCAGCGGCCCGCTCATCGCGCGACGTGGCGGCCCGGAACGGCACTTTCGCGCGGTCGCCGGCCCGCGATCTCTTGCAATGTTCAGGGTTTACCCTAACATTCTGTCCGTACCCTGACGAAAGAGGACTCACCATGTCCAAACTGATGGAGCTCATCCAGGCTCTCCTCCCCCGCTTCCCCAGCCAGAACGAGGCCGACGAGGCCTATCTCGGCGGCGCCGTCGACCTCTACGACCTCGAGCGCCGCATGCGCGAGATCGACACCCGCAGCCGCCCCGGGCTGCGCGCGTTCGCGCCCGGGCTGTTCCCGTTCTGAGGCGCCGACGATGCGCCCGACCCCGCTTGCGGCCCCGCCTGACGGCGCTGCCGTGGCGCGCGCCGCCGCGCACGCCATGTCGACCCTGCTCGCCCTGCCCTTCGACGCCGCACGCGCCCAGTACGGCACTGCGGTGCAATGGGGCCTGGCCCCGCGCTCGATGCTCGCCGCGCGCGACGTCGAGAACACGCTCTCGGTGCTCGAGAAACTGACGCTCGGCCCGCTCGCGCGCGCCTGCTGAACCCGGCCACACCGGCGGTGCGATCATTGCGGCGACATCGTCGTCGCAGGGGCATCGCATGAATCTCGGACTTGCAGGGCAGGTCATCCTCGTCACCGGTGGCAGCAAGGGCATCGGCCTGGCCTGCGCGCGCGCCTTCGCCGCCGAAGGCGCGAAGGTCGCCATCGCCTCGCGCTCGCGCGAGCATCTGGACACCGCCGTCGCCACGCTGAAGGCCGAAGGGCACGCGGTGCACGCCATCGCCGCCGACCTGCGCGACGCGGCCGCCGCCGCCGCGATGGTGCGCGACGCCGAAGCCGCGCTCGGCCCGCTGCAGGTACTGGTCAACAGCGCGGGCGCCGCGCAGCGCACGCCGCCCGACGAACTGCGCGCCGAACATTGGCACGCGGCGATGGACGCCAAGTACTTCACCACCGTGCACGCGATGCAGGCCGCGCTGGGCGGCATGGCGGCGCGCGGCGCCGGCGCCATCGTCAACATCGTCGGCACCGGCGGCATGGTCGCCACGCCCACGCACCTGCCGGGCGGCGCCGCGAACGCGGCGCTGATGCTCGCCAGCGCCGGCCTCGCGCGCGCCTTCGCGCCGCGCGGCCTGCGCATCAACGTCGTCAACCCCGGGCTGGTGGCCACCACGCGCATGACCGAAGGGCTGCAGGCGCAGGCGCGCATGGAAGGCCTGTCGCTGGAGGCGGTGGAAGCGCGCGTGCGCACCGGGCTGCCGCTGGGCCGCATCGCGGTGGCGGAGGACGTGGCCAACGTCGTCCTCTTCCTCGCCAGCGGCGCCGCCGGCTACGTGAGCGGCGCGGCGGTGACGGTGGACGGCGCCGTCACCGCGCTGCCGCACTGACCGACGCTCAGCCCAGCGCCACCGGCACGAACAGCTGCTGCCCGTCGCGCGCCAGCAGCAGCGCCACCTGCTTCGGGTGCTGGCGAAGCACCGCGCCCACCTGCTCGACACCGTGCACCGGCTTGCCGTTGATGGCCAGCAGCACGTCGCCCGGCTGCACACCGGCCCACTGCGACGGCCCGCTCACGCGCTCGATCAGCAGGCCGTGGTCCAGCCCGGCCTGCGCCAGCTCGGCGCGGGCCAGCGGCCGCACCGCGAGGCCGAGCGAGGCACCCTCGGCCGCCGACGCGACCGGCGCGCTGTCCTTGTCGGCCGCGCCGAGCGCCACGCGCACCTCGCGCGCGGCCTTGTCGCGCCAGACGTCGAGCAGCAGCTTGTCGCCCGGCTTGGCCAGGCCGACGCGGCTGGACAGGTCGCCCGCCACACGCACCGGCTGCTGGTCGACGCCGGTGATCACGTCACCGGCCTTCAGGCCCGCCTTCTCGGCCGCGCTGCCCGGCGCCACGCTGGCGACCAGCGCGCCGTCGGGCCGCTCGAGGCCGAACGACGCCGCCAGCGGCGCCGACAGGTCCTGCAGCGTCACGCCCAGCCGCGCGTGGTCGACGCGGCCCTTGGCGACGATCTGCGCCTTCGCGTGCAGCGCCACGTCGAGCGGGATCGCGAACGCCAGGCCCTGGAAGCCGCCGCTCTGCGAGTAGATCTGCGCGTTGATGCCCACCACGCGGCCGCCGGCGTCGAACAGCGGGCCGCCGCTGTTGCCGGGGTTCACCGCGGCGTCGGTCTGAATGAAGGGCACCACGCTGTCGCCCGGCAGTGAGCGGCCCTTGGCGCTGACGATGCCCTGCGTGGCCGTCTGCTCGAAGCCGTAGGGCGCGCCGATGGCGAGCACCCAGTCGCCCACCTGCACGCCGGCGGGGTCGCCCAGCGTGACGGTGGGCAGATCCTTGGCGTCGATCTTCAGCACGGCGACGTCGGTGGCGGGGTCGCTGCCCAGCACCTTGGCGGCGAACTCGCGGCGGTCGGTCAGCTTCACCGTCACCTGCTTGGCGTCGCGCACGACGTGGGCGTTGGTCAGCACCAGGCCGTCGGCGCTGACGATGAAGCCCGAGCCCTGGCCGCGGAACGGCTGCGCGCCCTGCGGCGGCATGCGGAAACCGGGCACGCCGCGGAAGAAGCGGAAGAACGGGTCGTCGTCGGCCCCGGGGCCTTCGCGGTCGCTCGCGTCGCGCGTGCCGGCCACCGTGATGCCGACGACCGCCGGCCCCTGGCGCTGCACGATGGCGCGGTAGTTCGGCAGCGTGCCGGCCGGCAGCGGGTCACCGCGTGCGGGGGCCTCGGTGGCCGCGGCAGCCACGGGCGCACGGTCCTGCGCGGGGTGCAGCCAGGGCAGCGTCCAGGCGTCGGCCGCGGTGGTGGCGATGGCGGTGACGGCCAGCGCGACGGCGCCGGCCATGAGGTTGCGCTTCATCGGGAACTCTCCTTCACGGTTGGGGCCGGAACCGGCCATGCGCCGCACTCTGCGCGGCCTGCGTGAGGGGTCGGTGAAGCGAAGGTGAGGCGGAGATTAGGACCAGCGCAGTTCGGCACGCAGGCCGCCGCCCGGCGCGTCGCCCAGCGTGACCTGGGCGCCGTGCTGCAGCGCCACCGCGCGCACGATGGCCAGGCCGAGGCCGCTGCCGTCGCCGCCGCTGCCTTCGCGGCGGTGGAAGCGGTCGAACACGCGCTCGCGTTCGGCGGCCGGGATGCCGGGGCCGTTGTCGTCGACGCGCAGGCGCGGCCGGCCGCCGTCGAGTGCGAGCTGTACCCGCACCCGCGGCGCGGCGCCGGCGTGCTTGACGGCGTTGTCGACGAGATTGCGCACCAGGCTGCGCAGCGCCTGCGCGTCGCCGTGCTGCGGCAGCACATCGGGCAGGTCGGCGTCGAGCGTGGCGCCGCGCGCCGCGGCCAGCGGCGCGGCATCGGCGAGCGCCTGGCGCACGACGGCGGCGAGGTCGAGGTCCGCCATCGCGGCGGCGCGGCCCGGTTCGGCGCGTGCCAGCGCGAGCAGTTGCTCGACGAGGTGCGCCGCGCGGTCGACGCCGCCGCGCAGCCGGGCCAGCGCGGCTGCGCGCGTGGCGGCGTCGTCGGCGCCCTGCAGCAGGCCGATCTGCAGCTTCAGCGCGGTGAGCGGCGTGCGCAGTTCGTGCGCCGCGTCGGCGACGAAATCGCGCTGGGCGTCGAAGGCGGCGGCCAGGCGTTCGAGCAGGCCGTTGAAGGCGCCCACGAGCGGCGCGACTTCGCCCGGCAGGCCGTCCACCGGCAGCGGCTCCAGCGAGCCGGCGCCACGCGCGCGCGCCGCCACCACCACGCGCTGCAGTGGCGCCAGCGACACGCCCACCAGCCACCACAGCCCCAGCGCCACCAGCGGCGCCGCGATCGCGATCGGCAGCACGCTGCGCCCCGCCGCCGCCGCCGCCAGGCCGCGCCGCACGGCCAGCGGCTGGCCCACCTGGACGACGCGCAACGGCGTCGCGGCGGCGAAGATGCGCCAGGTGGCGTCGCCCAGCCGCTGTTCGCTGAAGCCGAGCACGGCGCGCGGCGGCAGCGGCTCTCGCAGGCCCTGCGGGCGGCTCGTGTAGAGCGCGACACCGTCGGCCGACCAGATCTGCACCACGTAGTCGAAGTCGGGGTTGGCGAGCGCCGAACGCTCGTCGGCCGAGACGCCGCCGTGGTCGCGCAGCGAGAGCGCCATCTGCTGCAGGTGGTAGTCGAACAGCTGGTCGGCCTCGGCGCGCACGCTCATGTAGGTGGCGCTGCCGACCGCCAGCGACGTGAGCGCGGCCAGCGCGAGCAGAAAGGCGAACAGGCGCGCGCGCAGCGAGCCGAGAACCGAGGCGAACCGCGCGCCGCTCATCCCTGCTTGGCCGGGCCGACGTAGTAGCCCAGGCCGCGCACCGTGTGCAGCACGTCGTCGCCGAGCTTGCGCCGCAGCTGGTGCATGTAGACGCTGATGGCGTTGCTCTCCAGCTCCTCGCCCCAGCCGTACAGGCGGTCTTCGAGCTGCGCGCGCGAGACGATGGCGCCGGGGCGCTCCATCAGGGCCTGCAGCACCGCGAACTCGCGTGCCGACAGCAGCACCGCGCGGCTGCCGCGCGCCACCTCGCGCGTGGCCGGGTCGAGCGTGAGGTCGGCGACGGCGAGCACGGTGCTCGTGCGGCCGGCGCGGCGCCGTTCCACCGCGCGCAGGCGCGCCAGCAGTTCGTCGAGCTCGAAGGGCTTGACGAGGTAGTCGTCGGCGCCGGCGTCGAGGCCCGCCACCTTGTCGGCCAGCGCGTCGCGCGCGGTGACGACGATCACCGGCGTCAGGTCGCCGCGCGCGCGCAGCGCCTTCAGCACCTCCAGCCCGCCGCGTTGCGGCAGGCCCAGGTCCAGCAGCACGGCATCGAAGCGTTCGCTCGCCAGCGCGGCGTCGGCGGCGCGGCCGTCACGCACCCAGTCGGCGGCCAGGCCCTGGCGGCGCAGCGCCTCGCGCAGGCTCTCGCCGATCATCGTGTCGTCTTCGACCAGCAGGACTCGCATCGGGTTCGGGGGGTGGGCCGGGCGCGCAGCGTGACACGGGCGCGTGAAGCGCAGGTTAAGGGCGGTTCAGGCGCCCACTTCCTTGAAGACTTCGCGCGCGACCTTGAAGCTGTCCAGCGCCGCCGGCACGCCGCAGTAGATGGTGGTCTGCATGAAGACCTCGCGGATCTCCTCCTTCGTCACGCCGTTGCGCAGCGCGCCCTTCACGTGCAGGCGCAGTTCGTGCGGCCGGTTCAGCGCCGTCAGCATGGCCAGGTTCAGCAGGCTGCGCGTGCGCCGGTCCAGGCCGGGGCGGTTCCAGATGTCACCCCAGGCGTACTGGGTGATGTGCTCCTGCAGCGGGCGCGTGAAGTCGTCGGCATTGGCGATGGCGGCATCGACGTAGTCGGCGCCCAGCACCTCGCGGCGCGTCTGCGGGCCCTGGTCGAAGAGGTCTTGGTTCATGCGGGTCTTCCGGTTCGAGGGTTGGCGTGCCCGCATGATGCCGCGCGATTGGGTGCCGCAACCCAGCCGCGCAGGCGATGCTGTCCGAATGAGCACCAAGACCCCGGCCGCGCCCTGGCTGCGCGCCACCGACCTGCGCGGCCTGTCGCGCCTGGCGGTCGACGCGTCGGTCGGCATCGTCGGCATCGCCGAGACGCTGCACCACACGATCACCGCCGTGGCACCGCCGCTCGGCCGGCCGAAGGCGCCGCCGAGGCCGGGGCCGAGCGCGCTGGTGTACGGCGCCGTGCGCGGCACGATGGGCCTGGTGGGGCGCACGGTCGACCGCGCCTTCGCGCTCGTCACGCCACCCGAGGCCAGCGGCCACGCCGGCGCCCCCGGCCGCGAAGCGGCGCTGGCGGCGCTGAACGGCGTCTGGGGCGACCACCTCGAAGCCAGCGGCAACCCGCTGGCCATCCGCATGGCGCTGCGCGTGGACGGCCGGCCGCTGGACCTGTCGACGCTGGCCGACCCGCAGCGCCGCCTGCTCGTGCTGGTGCACGGCCTGTGCATGAACGACGGGCAGTGGCAGCGCCAGGGCCACGACCACGGTCGCGCGCTGGCCGCGGAACTGGGCTTCACGCCGCTCTGGCTGCACTACAACAGCGGCCGCAGCGTGGCCGCCAACGGCGCCGACCTCGCGGCGCAGCTGCAGCAGCTGGTCGCCACCTGGCCGGTGCCGGTGGATGAACTCGCGATCGTCGGCCACAGCATGGGTGGCCTGGTCGCGCGCGCCGCGCTGGCCAACGCCGGCCGCGGCGCGGCCTGGCCGAAGCGACTGAAGAAGATCGCCTTCCTCGGCACGCCGCACCGCGGCGCCCCTTTGGAGCGTGGCGGCCACCTCGTCGACACGCTGCTCGGCGTGAGCCCCTACGCAGCACCGTTCGCACGCCTGGGCCGCGCCCGCAGCGCCGGCATCACCGACCTGCGCCACGGCCTGCCGGCGAAGGCGCTGCCGCGCGGCGTGCAGGCACTGGCGCTGGCGGCGACGCGCGGCGGCGATGCCGCCTCGCTGGCTTCACGCACCGTGGGCGACGGCCTCGTGCCGGTGGCCAGCGCGCTCGGCCTGCCCGGCGCGGAGACCATCGTCGTCACCGGCGCCGACCACTGGGACCTGCTGTCGCGGCGCGACGTCTACGAACGGCTGCGCGGCTGGCTGGGCTGAAGGCGGGTCAGCCGCCCGACAACTCGCGCAGGCGCGCCTGGCGCGGCAGCGGCGCGGCACGGCGCAGCACGTCCTCGGCCAGCCAGGTGGCGGAGCGGCAGGCGCGGCGCGCCACCGTTTCCAGCGGCAGCTGCTGGTAGTCGTCGTTGAAGACCTCGAAGCTGTAGTCGCCGCGGTAGCCCATGCGGTGCAGCGCGAGCACCAGGCGCACGGTGTCCTCGCTGTGCACGCCTTCGCCGGGGAAGACGCGGAAGTGGCGCGCCGTCTCGATGCGCTCCTCGGGCGTGCGCACCTCCTGCCACATGAAGTCCGACAGCTGGACGAGGAAGATGCGGCGCGGGTCGATCGCGTCCAGCGCCGACAGCGGCACCTGGTTCGCGAAGCTGTGGTACGAGTCGATGCCGACGCCCAGGTTGGGCATGTCGGCGCGTTGCACGACGTCCCAGGCGCCGATGCAGTCGTTCAGGTGGCGGCCCCAGGAGAGGCCCTCGAACGCGACCTTGATGCCCAGCGGCAGCGCCATGGTCGCCAGCTTCTTCAGGTCGCGCGCGGCGACGTCGCGGTCGGCGCTGGCGTGCGTGCTGGTCGACGAGCAGGCCAGCAGCACCGGGCTGCCGAGCGCGGCGCACATCTCGAGCATGGCGCGCGCGATGTCGACCTTGTAGTCGTGCAGGTGGCCACTCAGCCCCTCGAAGTCGCGCAGCACCTGGAAGCCGGTGACGCGCAGGCCGGAGGCCTTGACTTCCGCCACGGCGGCGCGCCAGCCCTGCGGGTGGCCGACGAGGTCGCGCGCGGCCAGCATCACCTGCGAGAAGCCGGCCTCGCGCATGGCGCGCAGCTTGGCTTCGAGCGGGCCGGCAAGCGTGATCGTGTCCATGCCGAAGTCGGCGATGTGCCGCACCTCGGTGAGCTCGCGCCGCGGCGCGTCAGGCCGGCTGCTCATGGTGGACCAGTTCGAACATCAGGCCGGGCTGCAGTTCCTGCGTGAGGGCGCCGCGCGCCTCGACGCGCAGGCCGCCGCCGTCGACGAACGGCACGCCGCGCGCGGCCAGCGCCTGCACCGCGGCGGCCACGTCGGGCGCGCCGAAGGCAACGCGCTGCAGCGCTTCGTCGGGCTCGTCGGCGCCGGCGGCGGGCTCCACCAGCTGCAGCCAGAAGGTGCCGCAGGGCGAGGCCAGCACGCGCCCCGCCGGCAGGATGCCGAAGCGGCGCTCGGCCGGCAGCGGCTTCAGGCCGAAGAGCTCGCGGTAGAAGGCGGTCCAGTCGTCGCTGCGGCCGCGGCCGATGTATTGCACGAGGCCGAACCAGTGCAGCCCGGCGGTCGCCGGCACGGCGGCGTCCACCGTGGGGATGGGCACGAAGTCGACGTCGTAGATGGAGAACTCGCGCCAGCGGTCGACGAAGTACAGGCGGCTCGTGCCGACGCCGTGGATGCCGGGGATGTGCAGCTCCATCGGCTGCACCGCCACCGGCACCGGCCAGGCGCCGCGCGCGACCGCCTCGTGCCAGGCGCGGCCGGCGTCGCGGACGCGCAGCGCGACGGCGGCGATGACCGGCGCGTCGGCGCCGGGTGCGACGCCGTGCGCGTTGACGATGACGTTCATGCCGCCCTGGCGGTACAGCAGCACCTCGCGCGAGCGGTGGCGCGCCACCGGGCGGAAGCCCATCGCTTCCAGCGCCTGGCCCAGCGCCTGCGGGCGCGGCGTGGCGTACTCGACGAACTCGATGCCCTCCAAGCCCAGCGGGTTGGCGGTGGCGAGCGCGGCTTCGCGGTCCAGTGTCGTGGGCATGGTCGCGCTCCTAGCGGCGTTGGGCGACGAGACGCCTGAAGTGCGCATCCATGCGTGCGGCATCGGCGGGGCGGCCGGTGAAGCGCTCGAACGCGCGGACCGCCTGCCCCACGGCCATGCCGCCGCCGTCGCTGATGCCGCAGCCGAGCGCGCGCGCGGCCTTCAGCAGCGCGGTCTCGAGCGGGAAGTAGACGATCTCGCTGACCCACAGGTCGGGGCGCAGCAGGGTCGCGTCGAGCGGCAGGCCGGGCAGCTTGTCCATGCCGGTGGGGGTGGCGTGGATGAGGCCGCTCGCGCCCTGCAGCGCGTCGCGCGCGCTCGTCGAGCCGCTGGCACGCGCACCGGGGTAGACCGCATTGAGCGACGCCGCCAGCGCGCTCGCGCGCGGCCCGTCGCTGTCGACGATGACGAGCGCCGCCGCGCCCATGCGCAGCACCGCGTGAGCGATCGCCGAGCCGGCGCCGCCGGCGCCCAGCAGCACCACGCGGCGCAGGTCGGCGCCCGGCAGCTGGCGCTCGAAGCCCCAGCGCCAGCCGCTGCCGTCGGTGTTGTGGCCGACGGCCCGGCCGTCGGCGAAGACGACCGTGTTGACGGCGCCCATCGCGCGCGCCTCGTCCGACAGGTCGTCGAGCAGCGGGATCACCGCCTGCTTGCACGGGTAGGTGATGTTCAGCCCCGCGAAGCCCATCGTGCGCGCCGCGCTCAGCAGCGTCGGCAGCGCCTCCGGCCCCTGGCCGGCGCGGTCCAGGTCGATCAGCTGGTAGTGCAGCCGCAGGCCCTGGGCGCGCGCCTCCTCCTCGTGCATCGCCGGCGTCAGCGAACGCTGGATGCCGGCCCCGATGAGGCCGACGAGCAGCTTGTCCGGCGTGGCGGTCACGTTGGGCGCGGCCCGGGCTTCGAGGACCAGGCTCACTTGCGCAGCTTGGCCAGTTCGGCCTGCAGCTCGGCCACGGTGGCCGCGATCTCGGCGCCGTGCTTGTCGATCACGGGCTTCATCTTGTCGCGCAGCTTGCCTTGCTCGGCGGCGCTGAGCTCGGTCACCTGCATGCCGGCCTTCTTCAGTTCGGCCAGCTGGCCGGCCGCGAGCTCGCGGTTGGTCTGGCGCTGGAAGCGGCCGGCCTCGACGGCGGCGTCCTGCAGGATCTTCTTCTCGTCGGCCGACAGCGCGTCCCAGACCTTCTTGCTGAAGATCAGCGACTGCGGGTTGTACTGGTGGTTCGACAGCACCAGGTGCTTCTGCACTTCGTAGAACTTGTTGGCGAGGATGACCGACAGCGGGTTCTCCTGGCCGTCGATCGCGCGGCCCTCGAGCCCGGCGTAGACCTCGGGGAAGGCCATCGGCGTGGGGTTCGCGCCGAGCGCCTTCACCCAGTCGACGTTGATGGCGTTCGGGATCACGCGCAACTTCAGGCCGGCGATGTCGTCGACCGTGTTGATGGCCTTCCTGCCGTTCGTGATGTTGCGGAAGCCCAGCTCCCAGTACGCCAGGCCGACGATGCCCTTGTCGGCCAGCTTGGCGTGCAGCTTCTGGCCCAGCGGGCCGTCGACCACGGCGTCGGCCTCCTTCGGGTTGGCGAACATGAAGGGGAAGTCGTAGACCACGAAGTCCTTCACCTGGCTGGCCAGGATGCCGCTGTTGAGCACCGTGATCTCGACCGTGCCGCCCTGCAGCGCGGAGACGGTGGCCGCGTCGCCGCCCAGCGTGCCGCCGGGGAAGACGTTGACCTTCAGCTTGCCGCCCGACTTGGCAGCGACGATCTCGGCGAACTTGCTGGCGCCGATCTCCAGCGGGTGGCCCTTCGGGTTCTGCAGGCCGAGCTTGAACGCGCGCTCGCTCACCTGGGCCTGCGCGGTGCCGAGCAGCGCCAGCGCGGCGGCGGCGACGAGGGTCTTGATCATCGAACGCTTCATGGGGTTGTCTCCTTCGGGAATCGGGGTCGAGGTCGGGGGGTCAGTAGAACCAGCGCAACGGCACCAGCACGATCTGGGGGAACAGGACGAGCAGGAACATCACCGCGAACTGCGCCAGCATGAACGGCAGCACGCCGCGCGTGACCGCATCCATCTTCATGCGGCCGACGCCGGCGACGACGTTCAGCACCGTGCCCACCGGTGGCGTGATGAGGCCGATGGCGTTGTTGATGATGAACAGCACGCCGAAGTACACGGGGTCGATGCCCGCCGCCTTCACCACCGGCATCAGCACGGGCGTGAGGATCAGGATCGTCGGCGTCATGTCCATCGCGGTGCCGACGGCGATCGTGATCAGCATGATGACGATCAGCAGCAGCGTCGGGCTGTCGAGCAGCGGCTCGAGCATCCTGGTCAGCTCGGCCGGCAGGTTGGCCACGGTGATGAGCCAGGCCGAGACCATGGCCGCGGCGACCAGGAACATGATGATCGAGGTCGTCTTTGCCGCGCTGATGAACACCGCCGGCAGTTGCGCCAGGCTCAGTTCGCGGTAGACCACGGTGGCGACGAACAGCGCGTACATCGCGGCCACCACGGCGGCCTCGGTCGGCGTGAACACGCCCATCTTCAGGCCGACGAGCACGATGACCGGCAGGAACAGTGCCCAGGTCGACTTCTTGAACGCCGCCAGCTTCTCGGCGCGCGTCGCGGGCTTGGGCGGCGTCACGTTCTCGTTGCGCGCCACCCACCACCAGGTGATGGCGATGGCCACCGCCAGCAGCAGGCCCGGCACGATGCCGGCCATGAACAGCTTGCCGATCGACACGTTGGCGGCGACGCCGAAGATCACGAAGCCGATCGACGGCGGGATGATCGGCGCGATGATGCCGGCCGACGCGATCAGGCCACCGGCGCGCGCCTCGTCGTGGCCGGCGGCCTTCATCATCGGCAGCAGCAGCGCCGCCAGCGCCGCGGTGTCGGCGACCGCCGAGCCCGACAGCGCGGCCATCAGCACGGCCGCCAGGATCGTCACGTAGCCGAGGCCGCCGCGCACGTGGCCCACCAGCGTGAGCGCGAGGTTGACGATGCGGCGCGACAGGCCGCCGACGTTCATGATCTCGCCGGCCAGCATGAAGAAGGGCACGGCCAGCAGCGGGAAGCTGTCGGCGCCGTTGATCAGGTTCTGCGCCAGGATCTGCGCATCGACCATGTCCAGGTGCCACATCAGCGCGACACCGCAGACGAGCAGCGCGAACGCGATGGGCATGCCCAGCGCCATGGCGCCGAGCAGCGCCCCGAGGAAGATCGCGACGGTCACTTCGAGTCTCCCTGGCCGTGCTTGATCTGCGCGAGGTCTTCCGACTCCTGCACCATCACCAGTTCGTCGTCGGCCAGCCGGTTGGCCAGCGTGCGCCACAGCTGGTGCAGCAGCATCAGCGCGGCCGGCACGGCGAAGGCGATGCCGGCGGTGTAGACCACGGCCATCGACCAGCCGGTGACCGGTGCTTCGACCTCCCAGTTGATCTTCACCTGCGCCAGGCTGCCGTGGAACAACATCGCCGTGCAGCCCAGCATCAGCAGCTGGCTGGCGGCCATGCAGACCCGCTTGCCGGTGCGGCCCAGGCGCGAGACGAGCATGTCGCTGCCCAGGTGGCCATGCTCCTTGAGGGCGACGACGGCGCCGAGGAAGGTCATCCACACGAAGAGCCAGCGCGACAGCTCCTCGCTGACGGCGATGCCGGAGTTGAACGCGTAGCGCAGCACGACGTTGCCGAACACCATGACGGCCATCAGCGCGAGCGCAGCGCCCGCCAGGATGTCCAGCAGGCGACAGAAGCGGTCCAGCGGCGAAGCGCCGGTCGCGGGCGTGGAACTCACGTTGTCTCCTTCGTGCGCCTGTCGGGCAGGCGTCGGATTGAATAATGTACGAACTGGTTAGTTCTTTTATCGGTGAAAACCCGAACATGCGCCGTCAGCGCCGCTGCGCCTACCGGCGCACGAAGCGCACCACCATCTCGATGATGCTGTCGCGGCGCGCGATCAGCGCCGCCGGGGTGTCGAAGTCGCGCTGGAAGATCAGCGCGAAGGTGTGCCGGTTGGCGACGTTGAACACGCTCAGCGCGCTGATCGACATGTGCAGGTCGATCATGTCGAGCCCGCTGCGGAACACGCCGGCCGCGACGCCGCGCTCGTACAGGCTGCGCAGGCCCTCGATCGCCGGCACGTTGAGCTTGCGGATCGCCTTGCTCTGCGCCAGGTACTCGCCGCGGTAGATGTTCTCGTTCATCACGAGACGGATGAAGTCGGGGTTGGCGAGCTGGTAGTCGACCGTGAAGCCGACCAGCTTGCGCAGCGCGTCCTCGGGCGCGAGGTCCTCGAGGTGGAGTTCGGTCTCGATGTGCCGGATGCGCCGGTAGGCTTCCTCCAGCACCGCGATGTACAGCCCTTCCTTGCTGCCGAAGTAGTAATAGATCATGCGCTTGCTGGTGCGCATGGCCTCGGCGATGACGTCGATGCGCGCGCCGGCCAGGCCCTTCTCGGAGAACTCGCGCGTGGCGACGTCGAGGATGTCGGCCATCGTGCGCGCCGGGTCGTTGGTGCGCGCCGGCTCGCCGCCGGCGCGCGACGGGCGCTTCTTCGCCGACGCCTTCGGGGCGCCCTTGCGGCCGGAATGTACTGACTGGTTCATGCGCCCCGCAGTGTACGGCGGCGCGACCGCCGTCAGGTCGAGGCCGCCTCCGGGTACAGGCCGTGCACGCGGCCGAACAGGCGCGTCAGCCCGTAGAGCGCGTCGATCGTCGGCGTCGGCACGTCGACGCGGGCGCCGAGTTCGCGCACCGCGCCGACGATGGCGTCGAGTTCGATCGCGCGGCCGGCCTCGGCGTCCTGCAGCATCGACGTGCGGAAGGCGCCGAGCTTGGCGGTGATCGCGTGGCGGTCCTCGGGGCTCTGCTCGATCGGGCAGCCGATGCGCGCGCCGACCTCGGCGGCCTCGCGCATCGCGGCACTGCAGAAGCCGCGCACCTGCGGGTCGGCCAGGATGCGGTCGCCGGTGGCGCCGGTGATGGCGCTCACCGGATTCATCGTCATGTTGCCCCACAACTTGTACCAGACGTCGCGCCGCACCTGTTCCGAATGCGTGACGTCGAAGCCGGCGGCGCCCAGCAGCGCGGCGATGCGCGCGGCGCGCTCGCTGCGGCCGCCGCGCGGTTCACCGACGATGAGGCCGCGGCCCATGCGGTGCAGCACGAGGCCGGGTTCGCCGACCGCGGTGCTGGCGTGCACGACGCAGCCGACCACGCGCCCCGGTGCGATCGCCGCGGCGACGACACCGCCCGGGTCGACGG
Source organism: Pseudomonadota bacterium (assembly GCA_963204815.1). GTDB lineage: Bacteria > Pseudomonadota > Gammaproteobacteria > Burkholderiales > Burkholderiaceae_C > Rubrivivax. The sequence continues at coordinate 21,015 of CAUJHQ010000057.1, forward strand.
TCTCGAGCGGCGCGTCGCCGATCGCCGGCACACCGTCGCCGAACCACCAGGGCACGCCGTTCATGGCCGGCAGCACCACCGTGTGCGGGCCGAGCAGCGGCCCGATGGCACGCGCGACCCCCGGAAGCGCCGGCCCCTTCACGGCGATGACGACGAGGTCCTGCGCGCCGAGTTCGTGCGCGGCGTCCGACGCCGCGTGCACCGCGGCTTGCAGCAGCGTCTCGCCTTCGCGCAGGCGCCAGCCGTGCGTGCGCAGCGCTGCCAGCGTGGCGCCGCGCGCGAGCGCGCTGACGCTCGCATCACCCGCCGCCGCGAGCCGCGTGCCGATGAACCCGCCGATCGCGCCGGCGCCGACGATGCAGACCTTCATGCCCATGCCTTCCTTCGTGTGCAGCACCCGATGATGCCGTGTCGCGCCGACGCGCCGTCGCGCGCGAACTGGCCTCCTTCTTGCATCGTTCGGACGCAAAAGTTTCGGTTTCGCGCTCCCCCGTCTTAGGGTGATGCCCCGAGAGGGGGCGCAGTTCTTTCAAGCTATAGTCGCGCCCTTCGCGGCCGACCCTGGTCGCTCGTGGCCCACAAGGTCGCGTCGGAAGATGGTCGCAGCGCCCCGTGTCAAAAGAATGCGGGGACGACTGGAGGATTCGAGTGGATTTCGCCCAGCAACAACGAGCCCCGGGCAAGCACGTGGTGGGTATCGGCGTCGTCCTGGCGCTGCACCTGGTGCTCGGATGGGCCCTGCTCAATGGTCTGGCGCAGCGCATGGTCGAGGTGATCAAGTCTCCGCTCGAGACCAAGATCATCGAAGAGGTGAAGCCGCCTCCGCCGCCGCCGCCGGAAAACCTGCCGCCGCCGCCGAAGTTCGCGCCGCCGCCGCCGTCGTTCGTGCCGCCTCCCGAGGTGGTGGTGAACCCGCCGCCCGTGCCGGCGCCGGTGATCACGACCGTGACCACGCCGCCCCCGCCGGCACCGGTGACGATCGCGCCGCCGCCCGCGCCCGAAGCGCCACCCGCCCCCCCGCCCCCGCCGGCGCCGCCGCGCGTCGCCGCCCAACCGGCGATCGCGAACCTGAAGGCCTGCGCGCCGGGCAATGCCGACTACCCGCGCGCCGCAGCACGGGCCGAGACCACGGGCACGACGAAGATCCGCTTCCGCGTCGACGCGAGCGGCAAGCTCGCCGGGGTCGAGGTGCTCAAGTCTTCGGGCCCGTCGCGCGAACACAAGATGCTCGACCGCGTCGCGACCGAGAAGCTGAGCGAGTGCACGTTCAGGCCCGGCATCGACGAGACCGGCAAGCCGGTCGGCGCTTCCTTCGATGTCGAGTACGTCTGGAAGCTCGAGTAGGTCCGGCCCTTCCCGGCGAAGGCATTGAAACGTTGACGTGTGAGCTTCCGTCCCCCGACGGCGCTGCCCGGTTGTTCCGGGTGCCCTGGGCCCCGCCCCGGCACCCCCTTTTCCCCCTTGGAGGCATGATGTCCCTGATGAAACTCGTGCGGTCGTGCGCTGCCGCGATCCTGGTGGCCGCCGCGGGCCTGGGCCCGCAAGCCGTGCTGGCGCAAGCGGCGTCGCAACCCGCCGCCGCGGCTGCCCCGGCCGCCGCCGCACCCGCCGTGAGCGAAGAAGCGGTCGAGAACCCGTACGGCCTGAAGGCGCTGTGGTCGCAGGGTGACTTCGTCGCCAAGGGCACGCTCATCATCATGGTCATCATGTCGATGGGTTCTTGGTACGTCATCTTCACGAAGCTGTTCGAGCAGCGCCAGATGATGAAGAGCGCGCGGACCGGTGCCGAGACCTTCTGGAAGGCCAGTTCGGTGAAGGCCGGCGTCGGTGCGCTGGAAGAAGGCTCGGCCTTCCGCTACATCGCCGAGCAGGGCATCAAGGCCAGCGACCACCACGAAGGCACGATGGTCGAGTCCATCGACAAGCACACCTGGGTCAGCATGAGCGTCGAGCGCGCCGTCGGCAGCGTGCAGAGCCGCCTGCAGGACGGCCTGGCGGTGCTGGCCACCGTCGGCTCGACCGCCCCGTTCGTGGGCCTGTTCGGCACCGTCTGGGGCATCTACAACGCGCTCGTCAAGATCGGCATCAGCGGCCAGGCCAGCATCGACAAGGTGGCGGGCCCGGTGGGTGAAGCGCTGATCATGACCGCCATCGGCCTCGCGGTCGCGGTGCCGGCGGTGATGGGCTACAACTGGCTGATCCGCCGCAACAAGGCGGTGATGGACCAGACCCGCGCCTTCGCCGGCGACCTGCACAACGTGCTGCTGGCCGGCAAGCGCTGAGCCACACCGGAGACCCGCGATGGCGATGCAGGTCGGTCCGGCCGACGACAGCGGCGAGGACCAGCTCAACAACTCGATCAACACCACGCCCCTCGTGGACGTGATGCTGGTGCTCCTCATCATCTTCCTGATCACGATTCCCGTGGTCACGCAGACCATCAAGCTCGACCTGCCGCGCGAACGCAACCTGCCGCTGCAGACCAAGCCCGAGAACATCGTCATCGCGGTCAACCGCGACGGCGAGATTTACTGGGGCCTGGAGCGCATCCCCGACATCGAGGCGCTGGTGGCGCGGCTCAAGGTCGAGTCGGTGAAGGAGCCGCAGCCGGAGGTGCACATCCGCGGCGACCAGGAAGTGCGCTACGAATCGGTGGGCCGCGTCGTCGTGGCCTGCCAGCGCGCGGGCATCTTCAAGGTCGGCTTCATCACCGAGCCGCCGGCGGGCATCGCCGTGCGCGCGAACTGAGGACCATGCCATGGCAATGAATGTTGGTTCCGGCGGCGGCGACGACGAGGTGATGGTGGACATCAACACCACGCCGCTGATCGACGTGATGCTGGTGCTGTTGATCATGTTCATCATCACGATCCCGATCCAGACGCACGCGGTGAAGATGAACATGCCGGTGCCGAACCAGAACCAGCCGCCCCCGAAGCCGCCGGAGATCGTCCGCATCGACGTCGACTTCGACGGCACGATCGGCTGGAACGGCGAGATCATCGCCGACCGCGCGGCGCTGGAAGCGCGGCTGATGGCGGTGGCGGCGCAACCCGACCAGCCCGAGGTGCACCTGCGCCCCAACAAGCTCGTCACCTACAAGGTCGTCGCGATGATCATGGCCAGCGCGCAGCGCCTGGGCGTGACGAAGATCGGCATCGTCGGCAACGAGCAGTTCCTGTAGCCAGTTCTCCTGTAGGCGACCCTTCCGATGACGACGCTGCGCAAGCTCTCCCTCGCCCTGCTGGCCGCCGGCTGGCTCGTGTCGGCCCAGGCCCAGGGCCTGCGGGCCGAAGTGGGCAAGCCGCTGCAACAGGCGGCCGAACTGCTCAAGGCCGGCAAGGCCAAGGAAGCCCTCGCGAAGGCGAAGGAAGCCGAGAACGTGCCCAACCGCACGCCGGCCGAGCAGCTCACGATCGACCGCATGAAGGCCGCCGCGGCGCAGCGCGCCGGCGACATGGCGACCGCGGTGCAGTCGCTCGAAGCGGTGGCCGGCAAGGTCAGTGGCGCCGAGCTGGGCCAGATCGCCGAGCAGCTGGCCTCCGCCTACGCCCAGCAGCGCAACAACGCGAAGGCGGGTGAATGGCTGCAGAAGGCCGTCGCCGCCGGCAACAACAGCGCCACCGTCAAGCAGCTGCAGAGCTACCTGCAGTCGGCCAGCGGCGACTACGCGGCGATCGCCAAGGAAGCGGGCGCCGCCGTGGCCGCCGCCGAACAGGCCGGCCGCAAGCCCGAGGAAGGCGACCTGCTGCGTCTGGCCGACGCGCAGCAGCGCACCAGCAACACCGCCGGCTACGTCAACAGCCTGGAGAAGCTGCTTCAGTACTACCCGAAGAAGGACTACTGGAACGCCTATCTCAGCCGCCTGCCGCGCAAGGCCGGCTTCGGCGACCGCTACCTGATCGACGTCATGCGCCTCAAGCTGGCCACCGGCACGCTGACGAAGACCGAGGACTTCATGGAACTGGCGCAGTTGTCGCTGCAGGCGGGCCTGCCGTCGGAGGCGCGCCGCATCATCGAGCAAGGCTACAAGGCCGGCGCGCTGGGCACCGGCGCCGAGGCCGCGCGCCACCAGCGCCTGAAGGACCTGGCGCTCAAGCAGGAAGCCGAGCAGAAGGCCGCCATCGCCGGCCAGGCCGCCGAAGCGGCGACGCAGAAGACCGGCGACGACCTCGTCAAGACCGGCAGCGCCTACGTCGCGATGGGCGAAGTCGACCAGGGCATCGCGCTGATCGAGAAAGGCATCGCCAAGGGCGGCCTCAAGCGCCCCGAGGACGCCAAGCTGCGCCTGGGCATGGCGCAGCTGCAGTCGGCCAAGGCCAAGGGTGCCGCCGCGCAGACGCTGCGCGGCGTGAAGGGCACCGACGGCGTCGCGGAGATCGCGCGCCTGTGGCTGGTCGTCGGCGCGCCTTGACGGCGCCGGCGGTGGACTCGGAGACCCGGGCCACCGTCGACGACCACCAGGCACTGCGGCTCTGGCTGCGCCTGCTGGCCTGCACCAACCTGATCGAAGCGCCGCTGCGCCAGCGGCTGCGCGAACAGTTCGACGGTTCGCTGCCGCGCTTCGACCTGATGGCCCAGCTCGACCGCCACCCCGGCGGGCTGAAGATGCGCGAACTCTCGCGCCGGCTGATGGTGACGGGCGGCAACGTCACCGGCCTCACCGACCGCCTGGTGGCCGAAGGCCTGGTCGAGCGCCGCGAAGACCCGAAGGACCGCCGCGCCTTCACGGTGGCGCTCACCGCCGACGGCAAGCGGCAGTTCCGCACGATGGCGCGTGCCCACGAAGGCTGGGTCGTCGAGCTGTTCGGCGGCCTCTCGCCGGCGCAGCAGGCACAGCTGTTCGACCTGCTCGGCCAGCTGAAGGCCGGCCTGCCGAGCGACTGAGCCGCAGGCGTCAGCCGGCCAGCAGGTCCCGCCCGATGATGAGCCGCTGCACCTCGGTCGCGCCCTCGTAGATGCGCAGCGCGCGGATCTCGCGGTAGAGCGACTCCACGACCGACCCCACCTTCACGCCCAGCCCGCCGTGCAACTGCAGCGCGCGGTCGATGACGCGCTGCGCGTTCTCGGTGGCGACCATCTTGGCCATCGCGGCCTCGCGCGTGGTGCGCGCGCCGCGGGCGTCACGCAACCAGGCGGCGCGGTAGGTCAGCAGCGCACCGGCGTCGATGTCGGCCGCCATGTCGCCCAGCGTGGCCTGCGTGAGCTGGAAGTCCGACAGGTGCTGGCCGAACATCGGCCGTGCCTTCGAGTGCGCGAGCGCCTCGTCGAGCGCGCGGCGCGCGAAGCCGAGCGCGGCCGCGGCCACGCTGGCGCGGAAGATGTCCAGCGTGCGCATCGCGAGCTTGAAGCCTTCGCCGGGCG
>CAUJHQ010000058.1 GCA_963204815.1 Pseudomonadota bacterium
CGGCGCAGAGCCAGGACCGCCGCGCCGGCGACCGCCGCCGCGGCGACCGCCGCCACCCCGGCCGACGCGCCAGCGACACCACGGGCGGCGGCGAGTCCTTCTTCGACCCCGGCTGGCTGGTGGCCAACGAGGCGGTGCGCCGCGGTCCGGGGGCCGACGACAGCGCGCTGATGCGCATCTACCGCACCTACGCGGCGGCGCGCGCGGCGCTCGGTGTCGCGCTGGTGGTGGCGATGGCGTTCAGCAACCTGCTGGGCAGCCGCGTGCCGGTGGCGCTGGCGCTGCTGTGCGTGGCCTATGCGGCGCAGGCCGGCACCTTGTGGCTGCTGCCGCGCTTCAAGCCGCTGACGGCGCCGCAGGTCGCGCCGGGGCAGCGGCGGTCCCAGTGGCTGGCGACGATCGGTGTCGACCTCGGCGTGTTCGGCGCGCTGCACCTTGCGGGCGCGAACGCGCCGATGAACTTCGGCGCGCTGATGGTGCTGCCGGTGCTGATGGCCGGCGTGATGACGCAGCGCCTGCTGGCGCTGGCCACCGCGGGCGGCGTGGCGGTGCTGCTGATCGTGGTGGCGGCGCGCAACGGCGTCGTCAACGGCGACCTCGGCGCGCAGATGCTGCAGTCGGGGCTGGCGGGGCTGGGCCTCTTCGTCATCGCCGTGCTCGCCGGCGAACTGGCGGCGCGGCTGGCGCGCGAGGAACTCGCGGCGCGCGGCAGCCTCGAGGTGGCGCGCCAGCAGGCGCAGCTGAACCGGCTCGTCATCGAAGAGATGGCCGACGGCGTGCTCGTCGTCGACAGCGACCTGCGCGTGCGCGCGGCCAACCCGGCGGCGCGCGCGCTGCTCGTCGACGAAGGCCTGAGCCCGCCGGCGCCCTTCGGCCTGATCTCGCGCACGGCGTGGTCCGAACTTGCCGCCGCGGTCGGGCGCGCGCTCGCCGAGCACGACTGGCCCGAGGCCGGCCGCGAGGTCGTGCTGAACTTCGACAGCGGCGTGCGGCAGTCGCTGCGCGTGCGCGTGCGCTTCATGCGGCGCGAGCGCGTCGTCAGCGAGGTGGCCGGCGAGGTCGAAGGCGGCGAGGACTTCTGCGTGCTGCTGCTCGAGGACACGCGCACCGCGCTGGCGCGGCTGCAGCAGGAGAAACTGGCCGCGATGGGCCGCGTGTCGGCCGGCATCGCGCACGAGATCCGCAACCCGCTGGCCGCCATCGCGCAGGCCAACGCGCTGCTGCTCGAGGACGAACTCGCGCCGGCGCAGCAGCGGCTGGCGCGCATGGTGGCCGACAACGCGCAGCGCCTGAAGCGCATCGTCGACGACGTGATGGAACTCGCGCCCGGCGGCGAGGTGGCGCCGCAGCCGATCGACCTCACGGCCGAGGCCGGGGCGTGCGCGGCCGAGTGGGCGCGCACGGTCGGCCTGCCGCTGGGCGCCGAGAGCCGGCTGCGCGTGGAACTGCCGGCGCGGCCCGTCGGCGTCTCGTTCGACCCCGATCACCTGCGCCGCGTGCTCGTGAACCTGCTCGACAACGCTCACCGCCACGCCAGCGAAGCGGCGGGTGCGATCGTGTTGCGCGTGGCCGCGCGCGACGACGGCCCGGCGGTGCTGTCGGTGGCGAGCGACGGCCCGCCGATCACCCCCGAGGTCGAGCGCTACCTCTTCGAGCCCTTCTTCTCGACGCGCAGCCGCGGCACCGGGCTGGGCCTGTACATTTGCCGCGAACTCTGCGAGCGTTACGGTGCGAACATCGAATACCGGGCCCTGCCCGCCGCGGAGGCGGCGCGCAACGAATTCGCCGTGACGATGAGGCGCACCTTGCTGCCCGCCACTTCCACCGCACTGTTCGCCAACCCGTGAGCTCCACACCGCGCCACCGACTGCTCGTCGTCGACGACGAACCCGACCTGCGCACGCTCTACGAGCTGACACTGCTGCGCGAGGGCTACGACGTCGAGAGCGCCGAGTCGGTGGCGCAGGCCTCGGCGATGCTGGACGCGCAGCGCTACCACCTCGTCATCACCGACATGCGGCTGCCCGACGGCAGCGGCCTGGACCTTCTTCGCCGGATGGAAGAGGCCGGCCACGGCGAGAAGGGCATCGTCATCACCGCCTACGGCTCGGCCGAGAACGCAGTCGAGGCGCTGAAGGCCGGCGCCTACGACTACCTGACGAAGCCGGTCGACCTGCGGCAGTTCCGCGCCGCGGTGGCCTCGGCGCTGGGCCGCAACCCGAACACCGAGGCGCCGCCGCGCCCGCGCCTGGCCGATGCGCGGCCCGCCGCGCCGCGGCGCGCGCTCGACCGCCTGATCGGCGATTCGCAGGCGATGCAGCAGGTGCGTTCGCTCGTCGCGAAGGTGGCGCGCAGCATGGCGCCGGTGCTGGTGCACGGCGAGTCGGGCACCGGCAAGGAACTCGTCGCCCGCGCCATCCACGAAGTCTCGCCGCGCGCCAGCCAGCCCTTCGTGGCGGTGAACTGCGGCGCGATCCCCGAGAACCTGCTGGAGGCCGAGTTCTTCGGCTACCGCAAGGGCGCCTTCACCGGGGCCAACGAAGACCGTGACGGCTTCTTCCAGGCGGCGCAGGGCGGCACGCTGTTCCTCGACGAGATCGGCGACCTGCCGCTGTCGATGCAGAGCAAGCTGCTGCGTGTCATCCAGGAGCGCGCGGTGCGGCCGATCGGCGCCGTCGCCGAGCAGGCGGTGAACGTGCGCGTCGTCAGCGCCACCCATCGCGACCTCGGCGCCGAAGTGCACGCGGGCCGCTTCCGGCAGGACCTGTTCTACCGCCTCAACGTCATCCGCATCGTCGTGCCGCCGCTGCGCGAACGCATGGACGACCTGCCGTCGATCTGCGACGCGCTGCTGGCGCGCATCGCCGGCGACGCCGGCGTGTCGCCGGTGCCGACGTTGGCGCCGGATGCGCAGGCCGTGCTGGCCGCGTACGCCTTCCCCGGCAACGTGCGCGAACTGGAGAATCTGCTGCACCGCGCGCTGGCGATGGCCGGGAGCAGTTCGATCTCACGTGCCGACCTCGGCCTGCCCGACAGCCACTTCGGCGATCTCGACGCGCCCGAGCCGGCGGCGCCACCGGCTGCCGCGACGGCGTCGGTGCCCGTGCCGAGCGCGCTGCCGAGCGATCTCGTCGCGCACCTCGACCACGTCGAGCGCGACATCCTCGAGCGCGCGCTCGAGCGCCACCGCTACAACCGCACGGCCGCCGGCGCGAGCCTGGGCCTGTCGCTGCGGCAGATGCGCTACCGCATGGCGCGCCTGGGCATCGGCGTCGCCGACGGCAGCGACCGCGGCGACGGCGCCTGAGGCGCCGCCGGTGGCGGCGCCTGCGCGGCCGCGCTGGCACGGCGGCTGGTGGTCGGCGGCACGCGCCGTGCCGTCGCCCAACTTCGGGCCGCGGCCGGCGGGCGCCGAAGTCTCGCTCGCGGTCGTGCACTCGATCAGCCTGCCGCCCGGCGAGTTCGGTGGCGACGCGATCGAGCAGTTGTTCACGAACCGCCTCGAATTCGATCGCCACCCGTATTTCGCAACGCTACGCGGGCTGGAGGTGTCGGCGCACTTCGTGATCCGGCGCGACGGCGAACTGCTGCAGTTCGTCTCCTGCGACGACCGCGCCTGGCACGCCGGCCGCTCGTCGTGGCGCGGGCGCGAGAACTGCAACGACTGGTCGGTCGGCATCGAGCTCGAAGGGCTCGAGGGCGATGCGTTCGAGCCTGCGCAGTACGCGCGGCTGGCGCGCCTGGTGCGCGCACTGTCGCGCCGATACGCCATCGACGAAGTCGTCGGCCACGAGCACGTGGCGCCCGGACGCAAGCGCGACCCCGGCCCCGGCTTCGACTGGTCGCGGCTTGCGCGGGCACTGCGCGGTGCCCGCCCGCGCGTGCCCTTCGCCGCCGCGCCCGAAGGCTGATCCGGCGCGCGCTGCACGCCGATTCCGCCGGCTCCGCAAGCACTGGCGCGCGCTTCGCGGCGCAGCGCGCGACGGCATGCGGCGCGATCGCGGAAGGGTTCACACGCCATCCGGGAAGCCCCTTGGTTGGACACTACCCGTAGTGCCTTGAAGGGGGTCGGTACCCCAGATATAGTGCTTGATCGTGATACTCTCGTGACTTCGATGGGCGCCGTCGAGATCGCCTCCGACCGCACCGCGCAACGTGCCCCGCCACTGCCGCACGAGCGCGCCACGCCGATGCCGGTGGGCCCGCAAGCGCAGGGTGCTCGCGCCACCGGCCCATCGAGTTCCTGAGCGACTGCCAGACAACATCCAGACCAGAGGGGAACGCATGCAAGCTGTCCACACGACCGCGCCCGACACCGCCACGCCGCTGCGCGCCACATCCGCCGGCGCGGCGCCGGCGGCCACGGCCTTCAACGGCTACCAGATCATTCGGCGCAACGGCGCCGTGGTGGGCTTCGAGCCGAACAAGATCGCGGTTGCATTGATGAAGGCCTTCCTCGCCGTGCATGGCACGCAGGGCGCGGCGTCGGCGAGCGTGCGCGAAACGGTCGAACGCCTCACGGAGTCGGTCGTGCGCGCGCTGCTGCGCTCGCGCCCGGGCGGCGGCACCTTCCACATCGAGGACGTGCAGGACCACGTCGAACTCGGCCTGATGCGCGGCGGCCACCACGAGGTCGCGCGCGCCTACGTGCTGTACCGCGAGCGCCGTTCGCAGGAACGCGCGCGCCAGGGCACGCCGGCGGTCGCGAAGGCGCCCGAACTGCACGTGCTCGACCAAGGCCAGCGCGTGCCGCTGGACCAGGACGCGCTGCGTTCGCTGATCGAATCGGCCTGCGCCGTCCTGGGTGCCGACGTGAAGCCGGACCCGATCCTTGCCGAGACGCGCCGCAACCTCTACGACGGCGTGCCGATGGACGAGGTCTACAAGGCCGCGATCCTGGCCGCCCGCACGCTGATCGAGAAGGACCCCGCCTACACGCGGGCCACGGCGCGTCTGCTGCTGCACACCATCCGCCGCGAGATCCTCGGCGGTGAGGTGCGCCAGGAGCAGATGAGCGAGCGCTACGCCGAGTACTTCCCCGGTTTCGTCAAGAAGGGCGTCGATGCGGAGCTGCTGGACGACAAGCTGCTGCAGTTCGACTTGGTGCGCCTGGGCGCGGCGCTCAAGCCCGAGCGCGATCTGCAGTTCGACTACCTCGGCCTGCAGACCCTGTACGACCGCTACTTCCTGCACATCGACGAGCAGCGCATCGAGCTGCCGCAGGCCTTCTTCATGCGCGTCGCGATGGGCCTGGCGCTCAACGAGATCGACCGCGAGGCGCGCGCGATCGAGTTCTACAACGTGCTGTCGACCTTCGACTTCATGTCGAGCACGCCGACGCTGTTCAACAGCGGCACGCGGCGCTCGCAGCTGTCCAGCTGCTACCTGACCACGGTGGCTGACGACCTGGACGGCATTTACGAGGCGCTGAAGGAGAACGCGCTGCTCTCGAAGTTCGCCGGCGGCCTGGGCAACGACTGGACGCGCGTGCGCGCTCTGGGCAGCTACATCAAGGGCACGAACGGCAAGAGCCAGGGCGTGGTGCCGTTCCTGAAGGTCGTCAACGACACGGCGGTCGCGGTCAACCAGGGCGGCAAGCGCAAGGGCGCCGTCTGTGCCTACCTGGAGACCTGGCACCTGGATCTTGAAGAGTTCCTCGAGCTGCGCAAGAACACCGGCGACGATCGCCGGCGCACGCACGACATGAACACCGCGAACTGGATTCCGGACCTGTTCATGAAACGCGTCGTCGAGGGCGGCGACTGGACGCTGTTCTCGCCCTCCACCTGCCCGGACCTGCATGACAAGTTCGGCAAGGCCTTCGAGGAGGCCTACATCGGCTACGAGGCGAAGGTCGACCGTGGCGAGCTGAAGCTCTTCAAGCGCGTGCCGGCGAAGGACCTCTGGCGCAAGATGCTGACGATGCTGTTCGAGACCGGCCACCCTTGGGTGACCTTCAAGGACGCCTGCAACGTGCGCAGCCCGCAGCAGCATGTCGGTGTCGTGCACTCGTCGAACCTGTGCACCGAGATCACGCTGAACACGAGCGACACCGAGATCGCGGTCTGCAACCTCGGTTCGGTCAACCTCGCGCAGCACCTGAAGGACGGCGCGATCGACCAGGTCAAGCTGAAGAAGACGGTGGCGACGGCGATGCGCATGCTCGACAACGTCATCGACATCAACTACTACGCGGTGAAGAAGGCGCGCGATTCGAACCTGCGTCACCGCCCGGTGGGCCTGGGCATCATGGGCTTCCAGGACAGCCTGTACCAGCTGCGCGTGCCGTACGCGAGCACCGAGGCGGTGGAATTCGCCGACCGCTCGATGGAAGCCGTCTGCTACCACGCGTACTGGGCGTCGACCGAACTCGCCGCCGAGCGCGGCCGCTATTCGAGCTATCGCGGCTCGCTGTGGGACCGCGGCATCCTGCCGCAGGACAGCCTGGACCTGCTGGCCGAGCAGCGCGGTGGCCACCTCGAGGTCGACCGCTCGGCCACGATGGACTGGGATGCGTTGCGTGGCCGCATCCGCGAGCACGGCATGCGCAACAGCAACTGCGTCGCCATCGCGCCGACCGCGACCATCAGCAACATCATCGGCGTCGACGCATCGATCGAACCGTGCTTCGGCAACCTGTCGGTCAAGTCGAACCTGTCCGGCGAGTTCACGGTCGTCAACGAATACCTGGTGCGCGACCTGAAGCGCCTGGGGCTGTGGGACGACGTGATGGTGATGGACCTCAAACACTTCGACGGCTCGTTGCGCGCCATCGACCGCGTGCCCGAAGAACTGAAGCGCCTGTACGCGACGGCCTTCGAGGTCGATGCGCACTGGCTCGTCGAGGCCGGCGCACGGCGCCAGAAGTGGATCGACCAGGCGCAGTCGCTCAACATCTACATGGCCGGCGCATCGGGCAAGAAGCTCGACGAGATCTACAAGCTCGCGTGGCAGCGCGGCCTGAAGACAACCTACTACCTGCGGACGACGAGCGCGACCTACGCCGAGAAGTCGACCGTCGCGCCTGGCGCGATGAATGCGGTGCCGATGCAAGGTGGCAGCGAGGTCGGTGCGAAGAGCGCGGTCGCGAGCGAGCCCGCGAGCGACATCAAGTTCTGCTCGATCGACAACCCGGACTGCGAGGCCTGTCAGTAAGGCCCCGCGGAGCACCACGCACAGGATCGAACCGCGTGGCATTCGATGCGATGTCGCAACAACGCGCGCGGTTCGATGTCAACAAGTGCTTGGTGTTCTGAAGCAACACTCGGATAATCCCGCCCCACAGGACGAACACACATGCTGGTCTGGGAAGAAGAAGCTCGCACCCCGCCGACGATTGCTCCCGTTGCCGCAGCGCCGACCGCGAACCGCGTCGAGCCGCGTACCGTCCCCACCTCTTCGAACATCACGCCCGCCGCAGCGCAGCGGCGCGTGAACGTCGCCGACAAGCGCATCATCAACGGCCAGACCGACGTCAATCAGCTGGTGCCGTTCAAGTACAAGTGGGCGTGGGAGAAGTACCTCTCGTCGTGCGCCAACCACTGGATGCCGCAAGAGGTGAACATGTCGCGTGACATCGCGACATGGAAGGACCCGAACGGACTGACCGAAGACGAGCGGCGCATCATCAAGCGCAACCTCGGCTTCTTCGTCACCGCCGATTCGCTGGCGGCGAACAACATCACGCTGGGCACGTACCGCCACATCACGGCACCCGAGTGCCGTCAGTTCCTGCTGCGCCAGGCCTTCGAAGAGGCGATCCACACGCACGCGTACCAGTACATCGTCGAATCGCTCGGGCTGGACGAGGGCGAGATCTTCAACGCCTATCACGAGGTCCAGTCGATCCGTGACAAGGACGAGTTCCTGATCCCGTTCATCGACGCGATCATGGATCCGACCTTCAAGACCGGCTCGCCCGAGAACGATCAGACGCTGTTGAAGAGCCTGATCGTCTTCGCGTGCCTGATGGAAGGCCTGTTCTTCTACGTCGGCTTCACGCAGATCCTGGCGCTCGGTCGGCAGAACAAGATGACGGGGGCTGCGGAGCAGTACCAGTACATCCTGCGCGACGAGTCGATGCACTGCAACTTCGGCATCGACCTGATCAACCAGATCAAGCTCGAGAACCCGCAACTCTGGACGCCGGCCTTCAAGGCTGAGATCCGCGCGCTGTTCGAGCGTGCGGTCGAGCTCGAGTACCGCTACGCCGAGGACACCATGCCGCGTGGCGTGCTGGGATTGAACGCGAGCATGTTCAAGGGCTATCTGCGCTACATCGCCAACCGGCGCGCCACGCAGATCGGTCTGGACGCGCTGTTTCCGAACGAAGAGAACCCGTTCCCCTGGATGAGCGAGATGATCGACTTGAAGAAGGAGCGCAACTTCTTCGAGACGCGGGTCATCGACTATCAGACGGGGGGCGCGCTGTCGTGGGATTGAACGAGCTCTCGGGTCGCGGTCGTTGCCGTTCGGCGCGCCGTGTCGACCCCTTGTGCCCGGCGACAGCATCAGGATCCGTGGTTGCGGAAAAGTCACCAGCAGACGTGACGGCCGCGACCACCACCGTGTTCATCGCAACATGACGGCGACACCCGGCTTCCGTCGGGTGTTCGTGCGTCGGGCGGTGAATCGCCGCGCTGGTTCGAGCAGCGCGGTGCTCTTTGCAACTTGATCAAGGAGATCGTTATGGCAACTGCGAAGAAGGCCGCTCCGGCCAAGAAGGCGCCCGCGAAGAAGGCCGCTCCGGCGAAGAAGGCTGCGGCCAAGAAGGCGCCGGCCAAGAAGGCTGCGCCGGCGAAGAAGGCGGCCCCGGCGAAGAAGGCCGCGGCCAAGAAGGCGCCGGCGAAGAAGGCTGTCTCGAAGAAGGCGCCGGCGAAGAAGGCCGTCGCGAAGAAGGCGCCGGCGAAGAAGGCGGCTGCGAAGAAGGCTGCCGTCAAGAAGACCGCCGCCAAGAAGCCCGCCGCCAAGAAGCCTGCGGCGAAGAAGGCCGCCAAGAAGGCCGCCCCTGCCGCCCCTGCCGCCCCTGCGGCCCCTGCCGCGAAGACGGCGCTGAGCCCGGCGGCCGCTTGGCCCTTCCCCACGGGCAACAAGCCCTGACCTAGCGCACGCCCGGGTCACGGTCGGATGCCCGTGGCACGGCGTGACGCACAGAGCCCGGCGCGTCCGGGCTCTTTTCATTTCGCGTTCAGATTCCCAGCGACACGACGTCGACGAGGTGGTTCTGCCCGCCGCGGCACGCGATCTTGACAGCGCCGATGCGGTTCCCGACTTCGGCGCATCGCCGCAGCGACCAGCCGCGCTCGAGGCCGTAGAGCAGGGCGGCGCGGAACGCATCGCCGCAGCCGGTGGGATCGACGACGGCGCTCGCCGCAATGCCTGGCACTTGGGTGTGTTGCCCCTGGTGCCAGATCTCGCAGCCCGCCGCGCCGAGCGTGACGACGATGCCCTCCAGGTGCGACCTCGACATGTCCTCCAGCGTCAGGCCCGTGCGCTCGCAGAGCATGCGTGCCTCGTAGTCGTTGACCGCCACCCAGCGAGCCATCTCGACGAATCGCCGCAACTCCGCGCCGTCGAACATCGGCAGCTGCTGACCCGGGTCGAAGATGAAGGGAATGCCGGCCGCTGCCATCTGCGAGGCGTGCTGCCACATCGCGTCTCGGCCGTCGGGGGCGATGATGCCGATCCGAAGATCGGTTCGCGCGGGCACCGAGATCGCGTGCGCGTTCTGCATCGCGCCGGGATGGAACGCCGTGATCTGGTTGTTCTCGATGTCCGTGATGATGATCGCCTGCGCCGTGTACGCCGCCTCGTCGACGCGCACCAGCGAGGTGTCGGCGCCCCAGCCGCGCAGGCGCGCCAGGTATTCGCCGCCGTCGCTGCCCAGCGCGGCCATGACGACCGGCTCTCCTCCGAGCGCGCGCAGCGTGTAGGCGATGTTGCCGGCACAGCCGCCGAACTCGCGCCGCAACGTCGGCACGAGGAAAGACACGTTCAGGATGTGCACCTGCTCCGGCAGGATCTGCTGCGCGAAGCGGCCGGGAAACGTCGTGATGGTGTCGAAGGCGAGGGAACCGCAAATGAGCGCGGGCATGCGAACTCCAGGAAAGGGGCGGGCGCGGAGCGCCACGCTCAAGGGTAGAAGATCTCGATCGTATAGCCGCTGATCGGCCTCTCGGTCGCAGCCAGCAGCGCCTGCAGTGGCAGGTCCGCGGCCGGCGGGACGCTGGTCGGCGCGCCGGCAATTTCGCCGGCACGGATCACGCGGCGGGCGATGACACCGCCTTGCGTGTCGGTCAAGGTGAGGTCGATCGCAGGCAACGCCAGGGCCAGCGACGTTCGATTGCGAAGCACGATGGACAACCGATAGGCGGCCGCTCCGTCGGCGCGCACGAGGCCGCTGCTCTCGACCGCGAGGCCGTCGATCGCGCGCGGCGCCTCGATGCGGCAGCCCTGCCAGGCGCAGGCCTGTTCCAGTGCATCGCGAGAGGCCGGCCAGCGTGCGGCGACGAGGTCCCGGTACTCGAACGCCACCTGCAAGGCCAGCAGTGCCAGTCCGACGAGGCCGACCACCGACAGCATCAGTCGCACGCCCGGCCGGCGCCAGCGTGCGGCGCGGTCGGCCCGCACGACGAAGGCGGGCGCGGCCTTCGCCGGTGGTGCCGCGGCGGGGGCATCGTCGTCGTCGCGCGAATCGTCGTCATCGACCGAGGGGCTGGGCACCTCGAGATCGACCGTGGCGGCGGGCGCGGCGCCGAGCCCCTCGCGCGCCGGCAACGTGGCCTCGAGTTCGTGCGACTGCGAGACGCGAGCCAGATCCTCGAGCACCCGCTCGCTGCGCGGGGCCCGCGGCGCCGGCTTCGCGGCCGCCTCGGTGTCCAGGTCGACCAGCGTTTCGATGGCGTTGAACACTTCGGCGCAGCGGCCGCAACGCACCCAGCCTTCGGACACGCGAAGCTGATCCTGCACGACCCGGAAGACCGTGCCGCAGGCAGGGCAGCGTGCCGCGAGGCTCATGGATTCATGATGCCACGCGGCGGCCTGTCATCAGGATCCACCCATCCTCGCTGTCGCTCACTTGCAGCGCCAGCCAGGGCGCGTAGGCGGCGGTCAGCTCGTCCGCCTGACGTTCCAGGATCCCGGCGAGCACGAGGTCGCCGCCGGGCGCGACGCGGCCGCACAGCAGCGGCGCGAGCAGCTTCAGCGGCGTCGCCAGGATGTTGGCCAGGACCAGCGGGTATTCGCCCTGCGCCGCATCGGGCAGGCCGGCCTGCAGCGCGACGCCGTTCGCCGCCGCGTTGGCGCGCGTGGACTCGACCGCCGCCGCGTCGATGTCGACCGCGTCGATCGCCTGTGCTCCGTGCAGTGCCGCCCCGATGGCCAGGATGCCTGATCCGCAGCCGTAGTCCAGCACGCGCGGCCATGCCTGCGCATGCTGCGCGATCCAGCGCAGGCACATGCGCGTCGTCGGGTGCGTGCCGGTGCCGAACGCAAGGCCGGGGTCGAGGCGGATCACGAGCCGGGCTTCCGCCGGCGGCGCGTGCCAGCTCGGCACCACCCAGAACACTGGTGTGATCGGCACCGGTTCGAACTGCGACTGCGTCAGGCGCACCCAGTCCTGTTCCGCCACTTCGGCAAGCGCCTGCACGTGCAGGCCGGCGGTCCAGTCTTGCGCGAGCAGCAAGGTCGCCGCCTGCTCGGCCGTCGCGTCGTCCGCGAACAGCACGCGCAGCGTCGATCGGCCCCAGGCCGGCTGCGGCGCCGGCATGCCGGGCTCGCCGAAGATCGGCTGCTCGGCGTCGCTGCCGGCGTCGGCGTCCTCGACTGAGACCGACAGCGCTTCGAGTTCGTCGACGAGCACGTCGGACACGTCTTCCACCAGCGCCTGCGGCGCGCGCAGCACGAGCTCGAACATGCGCCGCCGGCTAGCGCTTGTGCTGGCCGAGCCAGCCTTCGAGGTAGTGGATGCTGGTGCCGCCCTCGACGAACTTGGCGTCCACCATCAATTCGCGGTGCAGCGGGATGTTGGTCTGGATGCCTTCGACGACGGTCTCCGACAACGCCGTGCGCATGCGCGCCAGCGCCTGCTCGCGGGTGTCGCCGTGGACGATGACCTTGCCGATCATCGAGTCGTAGTTCGGCGGCACGAAGTAGTTCGTGTACGCATGCGAATCCACGCGCACGCCGGGGCCGCCCGGCGGGTGCCACATCGAGATGCGGCCGGGCGAGGGCACGAACTTGTACGGATCCTCGGCGTTGATGCGGCACTCGATCGCGTGGCCGCGCATCTCGATGCTGCGCTGCGTGAAGGGCAGCTTCTCGCCGGCGGCGACGCGGATCTGCATCTGCACGATGTCGATGCCCGTCACCATCTCCGTCACCGGGTGCTCGACCTGCACGCGGGTGTTCATCTCGATGAAGTAGAACTCGCCGTTCTCGTAGAGGAACTCGAAGGTGCCGGCGCCGCGGTAGCCGATCTTCTTGCAGGCCGCCGCGCAGCGCTCGCCGACACGCTCGATCACGCGCCGCGGGATGCCGGGTGCCGGCGCCTCCTCGATGATCTTCTGGTGGCGGCGCTGCATCGAGCAGTCGCGCTCGCCCAGCCACACCGCGCCGCGGTGCGTGTCGGCCAGCACCTGGATCTCGACGTGGCGCGGGTTCTCGAGGAACTTCTCCATGTAGACCGCCGGGTTGCCGAAGGCCGCGGCGGCCTCGCTGCGCGTGGTCTGCACGGCGTTGACGAGTGCGGCCTCGGTGTGCACGACGCGCATGCCGCGCCCGCCGCCGCCGCCCGCGGCCTTGATGATCACCGGGTAGCCGATCTGGCGCGCGATGCGGATGATCTCCTTGGGCTCCTCGGGCAGCACGCCTTCGCTGCCGGGGACGCAGGGCACGCCGGCCTTGATCATGGCCTGCTTGGCCGAGACCT
>CAUJHQ010000059.1 GCA_963204815.1 Pseudomonadota bacterium
GTCGAACTCGGTGCCGTCCGCCCAGGTCACGACGTGCGATCCCGCCACGGCGAGCGCGGCGTTCTGGATGAGCTCCTGGGTGAGGTCGGCGATCGAGTTGTAGTCGCCGTACGCCTGGTATGCCTCGATCATCACGAACTCGGGGCTGTGCGTGGAGTCGGCGCCCTCGTTGCGGAAGTTGCGGTTGATCTCGAAGACCCGCTCGAAGCCGCCGACCAGGAGCCGCTTCAAGTACAGCTCCGGCGCGATGCGCAGGAACATCTGCTGGTCGAGCGCATTGTGGTGGGTCTCGAACGGCCGGGCCGTCGCGCCGCCGGGGATCGGCTGCAGCATCGGCGTCTCGACCTCGAGGAAACCGTGCGAGGTCATGAAGCTGCGGATCGCGCTGATCGCCCGGCTGCGGGTCACGAAGGTGGCCCGCGTCGCCTCGTTGCTCATCAGGTCGACGTAGCGCTGGCGGTAGCGCATCTCCTGGTCCGCCAGGCCGTGGAACTTGTCCGGCAGCGGGCGCAGCGACTTGACCAGCAGCCGCACCGCGCTGCAGCGGATCGACAGCTCGCCCTTCATCGTCTTGAACAGCGTGCCCTCGGCGGCGACGATGTCGCCGAGGTCCCAGTGCTTGAAGGCGGCCAGCACCTCGGCGCCGACGTTGTCCTGGGTGATGTAGAGCTGGATGCGGCCGGCGGCGTCCTGCAGCGTCGCGAAGCAGGCCTTGCCCATCACGCGCTTCAACATCATGCGGCCGGCGACGGCCACCTTCACGGCCTGCGGCTCGAGCTCTTCGTTGGGCACCTGGCCCCAGCGGTGGTGCAGGTCGGCCGAGGCGTGCTTGGGCTTGAAGTCGTTCGGGAAGGCGATGCCGCGGGCCCGGATGGCGGCGAGCTTTTCGCGCCGTTCGGCGATGAGCTGGTTGTCGTCGGAAGGCAGGTCGGCCATGGTGCGGGGGGCGGTTCGGGCGTGCCGGAAAGGGCGGCCGATTGTAGAGGGGGCCTTATCATCGCCAGCCTCCCATGCGCAACCCAGATCAGTGGAAGCCGACCAAGGTCGCCTTGGCCGGCCCCGCCCACCGGCCGGTGCTTCGCGTGCCCGCCGAACCCGGCGCGCTGGGGGCCGGCTCCACGCTGATCGCCACGCTGGTGGCGCGCTGGTACCAGGCCGCGCTGGCCACGCACGCGCGAGGTCTGCTGCTCGACCTCGGCTGCGGCGCGATGCCCTACCGCGCGCTCTACGCCGCGCACGTGAGCGACGTCATCGGCACCGACTGGCCGCAGTCGCTGCACCGGCAGCCGCACGCCGACCTGTTCTGCGACCTCAACGCCGGCGTGCCGCTGCGCAGCAGCCTTGCCGACACCGTGCTGCTGGCCGACGTGCTGGAGCACCTGTACCGCCCGCAGGCGCTGCTGGCCGAGGTGCACCGCGTGCTGCGCCCCGGCGGCAAGCTGCTGCTGAACACGCCTTTCATGTACGGCGTGCACGAGGCGCCGCACGACTACTACCGCTACACGCCGCACGCGCTGCGCCGAATGGCGCTCGACGCCGGCTTCGAGCCGGTGGCGGTGGACGCCATCGGCGGCAGCCCGTGCGTGCTGGCCGACGTCGCCGGCAAGCTGCTGAACGGCCTGCCGCTGGCCGGCCCCACGCTGGCGCGGGCGCTGCAGCGCGCCATACTCCTGGCCCTGCCGCCGCTGCCGCGTTCTGACGGCTCGCCGCTGTTCGTGGCCGCCGTGCTGCGCAAGCCGACCTGACACCCGCCTGCCGATGCCGCCGTCCCCGCCCCCCGCCCGCCGCCCGTGGACGCAGCTGGCAACGCGCCTGCGTCGCGCGCTCGGCCTGGCCGCCCATCACCGCGAGCCCTTTCCGGGCAGCGCCGCCTACTGGGACCAGCGCTACGCCCGCGGCGGCGACTCGGGCGCCGGCTCCTACGGCAAGTTCGCCGCCTTCAAGGCGCGCACGCTGAACGCGCTGTTCGCAGAACATGGCGTGCGCTCGGTCGTCGAGTTCGGCAGCGGCGACGGCAACCAGCTCGCCAGCCTGCAGGTCGAGGACTACCTGGGCGTCGACGTCAGCGCCGAGGCCGTCGCACGCTGCCGCGCGCGCTTCGCCGGCCAGCCGGGGCGCCGGTTCCTGCTCGCCGACGAGTACCCCGGCGACACGGCGGACCGGCCCCGCTTCGACGCCGCGCTGTCGCTCGACGTCATCTACCACCTGATCGAGGACGAGGTCTACGAGGCCTACATGCGGCGCCTGTTCGACGCCGCCGAGCGCCTTGTCATCGTCTACGCCAGCAACCACGAAGACCCGCTGCGGCGCGAGGCGGTGCACGTGCGGCACCGCGAGTTCACGCGCTGGGTGGCGGCCCATGCGCCGCAGTGGCGGCGCATCCAGCACATCCCCAACGAGTTCCCGTTCCGCGGCGACCACCGCGAGGGGTCGTTCGCCGACTTCCATGTCTTCGCTCGCACCGGCTGAGCGGCCGCCGGGCGGGCGCGTGCTGGTCTACCGCGCGTCGCTGCTCGCGGCGTCGGAAACCTTTGTTCTCGCGCAGGTGCAGGCGCTGCGGCGCTGGCAGGCCACGCTGGTCGGCGAGACACGCATCGCCGGCGTCGCGCTGCCGCCCACGCTGCCGACCGTGCTGCTCGGCGCCGGCCAGCCGCCGCTGTGGCGCAAGCTGCGCCGCCGCTGGGCGCGCGAAACGGGCCGCGCGCCCGCCCGCGACGTGCGCGCCCTCGCGCCGCTGCGTGCGCAGCTGCTGCACGCGCACTTCGGCACCGACGGCGTCGACGTCGCACCGCTGGCGCGCGCGCTCGGGCTGCCGCTGGTCGTCACGCTGCACGGCTTCGACATCCACACCACCGCCGAGCACTGGCGCTCCGGCGCCGGCGGGCGCGGCATGCGCCGCTACCCGCAGCGGCTGCAGGCGCTGGCGCGCGACCCCGGCGTGCGTTTCGTCGCCGTGTCGGACGACGTGCGCCGCGCCGCGCTGGCCGCCGGTGTCGACGAGCGCCGGCTGCGCGTGCTGCCGATCGGCATCGACACCGCGCGCTTCCAGCCCGGCCCGCTGCCGATGGCCGAACGCGCGCGGCGCGTGCTCTTCGTCGGCCGCCTGGTCGAGAAGAAGGGCTGCACGCACCTGCTGCAGGCGATGGCGCTGCCACCCCTGAAGGCCGCGGCCGCCGAGCTCGTCGTCGTCGGCGACGGCCCGCAACGCGGCGCGCTCGAAGCGCAGGCACGCGCGCTCGGCGTGGCGGCGCGTTTCCTCGGCGCCTGCGACAGCGCGCGCGTGCAGGCCGAGCTGCACGCCGCGCGCGTGCTGTGCCTGCCCAGCGTCACCGCCGCCAGCGGCGACGCCGAAGGCTTCGGCCTCGTGCTGCTGGAGGCGCAGGCCTGCGGCGTGCCGGTGGTGAGCTCGGCGCGCGGCGGGCGCGACGAAGGCCTGCTCGACGGCCGCACCGGCCACGCCGTGCCCGAGGCCGACGCCCCGGCGCTCGCCGCCGCACTGGCGCCGCTGCTGGCCGACGCCGCACTCGCGCAGGCGATGGGCGAGGCCGGTCGCCGCTTCGTGCAGGAACGCTTCGACCTCGCGGCCTGCACCGCCGCGCTCGAGCGCTGGTACGACGAGATCGTGGAGACGGCTCGGTGAACAGCGCGCCGACGATGGCGCGCAGCGCCGGCCGCAACGTGCGCTGGGTGGCGGTCGGGCAGGCCGGCCGCATCGGCCTGCAGGTGCTGACGCTGCTGTTGCTGTCGCGCCTGCTGCCGCCGGCGGACTTCGGCCTCGTCGCGCTGGTCACCGCGGTGTGCAACTTCGCGCTGCTGTGGCGCGACCTCGGCACCGCGACCGCGCTGGTGCGCGAAGCCGAGCTGCGCGACGCGATGGTGAACACGGTGTTCTGGCTCAACGCCGCCATCGGCTTCGTCGTCGCCGCCATCGTCTGGGGGTTGCGCGAGCCGCTCGCCGCCGCGCTGGGCGATGCGCGCGTGGCGCCGCTGCTCGCGGTGGTGGCGTGCAGCTTCCCGCTGCAGGGGCTGGGGGCGGCGCAGCAGGCGCTGCTGGAGCGCGCCGGGCGCTTCCGCGCGCTGGCGGTGATCGAGATCACGGCCGGCGCGCTCGGCCTCGGCATCGCGGTGGCGGGCGGGCTGGCCGGCTGGGGCGCCCTCAGCCTCGTGCTGCAGACGGTGACCACCGCGGCCGCCGCCAGTGCGCTGCTGTGGTGGCGCTCGGGCTGGCGCCCCAGCG
>CAUJHQ010000060.1 GCA_963204815.1 Pseudomonadota bacterium
ATCAGCCACCTGGGCCTGATCACGCTGCTGCTGGGGCTGAACAGCCCGCTCGCGGCGGTGGCGGCGGTCTTCCACATGATGAACCACGCGACCTTCAAGGCCTCGCTGTTCATGTCGGTGGGCATCATCGACCACGAGAGCGGCACGCGCGACATGCGCCGGCTCGACGGCCTGTTCCGCTTCATGCCGATCACCGGCACGCTGGCCATCGTGGCCTGCGCGGCGATGGCCGGCGTGCCGCTGCTCAACGGCTTCCTGTCCAAGGAGATGTTCTTCGCCGAGACCGTGTTCGTGACGGCGCACCCGGCCGTCGAGTACGGCCTGCCGGCGGCGGCCACGCTGGCCGGCGTGTTCGCGGTGGTGTACTCGCTGCGCTTCGGCCACGACGTCTTCTTCGGCCCGCCGCCCACCGACTGCCCGCGCCAGCCGCACGAGCCGGTGCACTGGATGCGCGTGCCGGTGGAACTGCTCGTGCTGGCCTGCGTCGTCGTCGGCACGCTGCCGGCGTGGTCCATCGGCCCGGTGCTGGCGCTGGCCGCGCAGCCGGTCGTCGGCGGCCCGCTGCCGGACTACAGCCTGGCGCTCTGGCACGGCTTCAACACGCCGCTGGTGATGAGCCTGATCGCCACCGTGGGCGGCCTGCTGGTCTACCTGCGCTTCGCCGGCCGCTTCAAGCAGCGGCGCGGCCGCGGCGCGCCGCTGCTGCAGGGGCTGGACGGCAAGCGCCTGTTCGAGAACACGCTCGCGCGCGCCAGCGACGCCGCGCGGCGCCTGGTGCGCTGGCTGGGCACGCGGCGCCTGCAGCCGCAGCTGTTCGCGATGCTGCTGATCGCCGGTCTCGCCGGCCTGGGCTCGGCGCTGATCGTGCCGCTGACCTGGGGCGACCGCGCCCGCGTGCCGGCCACGCCGGAGTTCGTGCTGCTGTGGGTGATTGCCGGGGCCTGCGCCATCGGCGCCGCCAACCAGGCCAAGTTCCACCGCCTGGCAGCGCTGGCCATGCTCAGCGTCGTCGGCCTGGCGCTGTGCATCACCTTCGCGTGGTTCTCGGCGCCGGACCTGGCGCTGACGCAGCTCGCCGTCGAGGTGGTCACGCTCGTGCTGTTCCTGCTGGGCCTGCGCTGGATGCCCAAGCGCAGGGAAGTGGACGACCCGCGCCTGGCGTCGCGCGCCTGGTGGCGGCGGCGCCGCGACCTCGTGCTGGCAGTGGCCATCGGCGTCGGGCTGGCGGCGCTGTCGTACGCGCTGCTGACGCGCCACGCGCCGCTGTCCATCTCGCCCTTCTTCCTGGAGCGGGCGCTGCCCGAGGGCGGCGGCACCAACGTCGTCAACGTGATGCTGGTCGACTTCCGCGCCTTCGACACGCTGGGCGAGATCACCGTGCTGGGCATCGTCGGGCTGACGGTGTATGCGCTGCTGCGGCGCTTCCGGCCCGCGCAGGAAGCGATCGAGCCGACCGAGCAGCAGCGCGCCCCCGCCGCGGTCACCGGCGAGGACCTGGTCGACCGCGACGGCGACGGCGACGACCACCTGCCGCCCTACCTGGAAGTGCCCGCCGTGCTGGTGCGCCTGCTGCTGCCGGTGGCCGGGCTGTTCGCGTTCCACCTCTTCATGCGCGGCCACAACGAGCCTGGCGGCGGCTTCGTGGCCGGGCTGGTGGTGGCCATCGCCTTCATCGCGCAGTACATGGTGAGCGGTACGCGCTGGGTCGAGTCGCGCCTGCACCTGCTGCCCACGCGCTGGATCGCCGTCGGCCTGCTGACCGCGCTGGCCACCGGCCTCGGCTCGCTGGCGCTGGGCCACCCGTTCCTGACGACGCACACGGCCCACGTCACCTGGCCGCTGGTGGGCGAGGTGCACCTGCCCACCGCCGCCCTCTTCGACCTCGGCGTCTTCGCGGTGGTGGTGGGCTCGACGCTGCTGCTGCTGACCGCCATCGCGCACCAGTCGCTGCGCGCGCGCCGCCGGCAGGGCCTGGCGCTGGCCGACGGGAGCGACGCCTGATGGAAGTGGTGATCTCGATCGCGATCGGCGTGCTGGCCAGTGCCGGCGTGTGGCTGGTGCTGCGGCCGCGCACGTTCCAGGTGCTGATCGGCCTGACGCTCCTGTCGTATGCGATCAACCTGTTCATCTTCAGCGTCGGCAGCCTGGCCGTCGACCGCGAGCCGATCGTCCGGCCCGGCCTGGCGGCCGATCTCGCGAACTACACCGACCCGCTGCCGCAGTCGCTGGTGCTGACGGCCATCGTGATCGGCTTCGCGACGACGGCGCTGTTCCTCGTCGTGCTGCTGGCGCTGCGCGGCCTGTCGGGTGGCGACCATGTCGACGGGCAGGAGGAACACCCATGAGCGCGCCGGGCCGCTCCCAAGCGCTCACCCCGGCGTGCGAAGCACGGAGGATCGTCCAGTGAGCGCGGCCACGAACCACCTGCTGGTGGCGCCCGTGCTGCTGCCGCTGGCCACGGCGGCGCTGATGCTGCTGCTGGGCGAAGGCCGGCGCGCGCTGAAGGCGGTGGTCAACGTGCTGTCGACGGCGCTCGGCCTGGCCATCGCCGTCAGCCTGCTGCTGGGCGTGGACGGCCGCGACGCGCCGGCGGCCTTCGGCATCTACCTGCCGGGCAACTGGCCGGTGCCCTTCGGCATCGTGCTGGTGGCCGACCGGCTGTCGGCGTTGATGGCGGTGCTGACCGGCTGCGTCGGCCTGGCCTCGCTGCTCTACGCGCTGGCGCGCTGGCAGCACGCCGGGGTGTACTTCCACGTGCTCTTCCAGCTCCAGCTGATGGGGCTGTACGGCGCCTTCCTGACCGCCGACCTGTTCAACCTGTTCGTCTTCTTCGAAGTGCTGCTGGCGGCCAGCTACGGCCTGCTGCTGCACGGCGGCGGCAGCGAACGGGTGCGGGCCGGGCTGCACTACATCGCCATCAACCTCGTCGCTTCGCTGCTGTTCCTGATCGGCGTGGCGGTGCTGTACGGCGTGACCGGCACGCTGAACATGGCCGACATCGCGCAGAAGCTGCCGGCGGTGCCGGCCAGCGACCGCGGCCTGCTGCACGCCGGCGCGGCCATCCTCGCCATCGCCTTCCTCGCCAAGGCCGGGCTGTGGCCGCTGAACTTCTGGCTGCCCCCGGCCTACGCCGCGGCCAGCGCGCCGGCGGCGGCGGTGTTCGCCATCCTCACCAAGGTGGGCGTGTACGCGGTGCTGCGCCTGTGGACGCTGTGCTTCCCGGCCGACGCCGGGGCCTCGGCCGGCTTCGGGGGCAGCGTGCTCGTCTGGGGCGGCATCGCCACGCTGGCCTTCGGCGCGGTGGGCATGCTCGCCTCGCAGCAGCTGGCGCGGCTGGCGGGCTATGCGGTGATCGCGTCGTCCGGCACGCTGGTGGCGACGATCGGCTTCGACGCCCCGGCGCTCAGCGGCGGCGCCCTCTTCTACCTGGCCAGCTCCACGCTGGCCGGCTGCGCGCTGTTCCTGCTGGTGGAGCTGCTGGAACGCGCACGGCAGGTCGAGGTCGGGCCGCAGCAGCTGGACGACGGCAACGACGCCCTGCCCGCCTTCGTCGACGCCGAAGCGCCCGCCGGCACCAACCTCGACGACAACGAGGAAGCGCTGATCGGCCGCGCCATCCCGGCCGCGCTGGCCTTCCTGGGCGTGGCCTTCACGGTCTGCGCGCTCGTCACGGCGGGCCTGCCGCCGCTGTCGGGCTTCGTCGCCAAGCTGGCGATGCTGTCGGCGCTGCTGGACCAGCACACGCCGGCGGCCTGGGCCCTGTTCGGGCTGCTGGTCGTGTCGGGACTGTTCGGCGCGATCGCGCTGATGCGCGTCGGCGTGCGCCACTTCTGGACCGCCCAGGACCGCCCGGCGCCGCGCCTGCGCGTGATCGAGACGCTGCCGATCGCAGGCCTGCTGGCGGCCTCGGTGGCGCTGGTGCTGCAGGCCGAGGCCGGGCTGGCCTACGCCCGTGCCGCAGCCGAGTCGCTGCATGCGCCCCGGCTCTACATCGACGCGGTGATGAGTGCGCGGCCGGTCCCGCGCGCCGCGGGGGCATTGCCGTGAAGCGCTTGCTGCCCTCGCCCTGGCTGTCCTTCGGCCTGCTGGCCGGCTGGTTGCTGCTGACGCGCAGCTTCAGCCCCGGCCAGTGGCTGCTGGGCGCCGCGGTGGCGGTCGGGTTGCCGCTGCTGATGGCGCCGCTGCGGCCCCGGCCCGGCCCGCTGCGGCGCTGGGGCGTGCTGCTGGGACTGGTGCTGCGGGTGGGCCGCGACGTTCTCGTCTCGGCCACGCAGGTGGCGGCCGGCGTGTGGCGCGCGCCGTCGCGGCCCCTGCGCGGGACCTTCGTCGTCGTGCCGCTGGACCTGCACGACGTGCACGCGCTCGCGGCGCTGGCGATGATCACCGCCGTCGTGCCGGGCACCGTGTGGTCGGAGCTCGCGCCCGACCGCAGCGCGCTGCTCATCCACGTCTTCGACCTCGACGACGAGGCCGCCTTCATCCACCACTTCAAGACCGACTACGAACAGCCGCTGAAGGAGATCTTCGAATGAGCGACGCACGGCCGATCCGCAGACGCTCGCTCCCCCAAGCGGGGACGGGCCGCAGGACCAAGGGGGCGACATGACCGACCTGCTGTCGCTGGCGATCATGGCCACGCTGATCCTGTACGCCGTCGCCATGGGCATCGGCGCGTTGCGGCTGTTCCACGGCCCGAGCGCGCAGGACCGCGTGCTCGCGATGGACTTCATCTACGTGGTCGGCATGCTGGCGATGCTGGTGCTGGCGATCCGCTACGAGAGCGAGATGTACTTCGAGGGCGCGATGCTGATGGTGCTGTTCGGCTTCGTCGGGTCGGTCGCGCTGGCCAAGTTCCTGTTGCGCGGCGAGGTGGTCTGAGCATGCACGCCCTGGCCGATGCGGTGGTGGCCGTGCTGCTCGTGGCCAGCGGCGTGGTCGCGCTGGTGGCCGCGCTCGGCCTCTGGCGGCTGCCCGACTTCTTCCTGCGCCTGCACGCGCCGGCACTGGTGTCCACGCTGGCGGCGTGGATCGTCACCTTCGCCTCCATCGTCCACTTCAGCGTGCGCGAGGCCGGGCTCGCGCTGCACATCTGGCTGATCATCATCGTGCTGTCGATCACCGCCCCGGTCACGACCATCCTGCTGGCCCGCGCCGCGTTGTTCCGGCGTCGCCAGTCCGGCGACCCGCTGCCCGCACCGCTGCAGCGGCGGCGCTGAACCGCGGCCGGCAGGGCCCCTTGCGGGCTGTCGAGGCGCAGGGGCAACCGCTCGAGGTGTCACCCGGGACGCACGCGGCCGCCCACGGGCCGGCCCACGGCAGCCGACCTCAGGGCCGGGGATCGCCCCCGCCCTCGCGCGTGAAGCCCGGCGGCGCGTACATCCGCGCGATGCCGGCGATGCCGTCGCGCCGGTGGCCGCGCGCGTAGAGCAGGCGGTAGAACGACGCGATGAGGCCGACGACCGGCATCGCGCTGTCGGTGCGGCGGCCGAGGTCGAGCACGATGTCCAGGTCCTTCAGCGTGATGGACGTGTCGCCGGCGAAGGTGCCGGCCGCGATCTTCGGGCCGAAGTTCCGCAGCAGGCCCGAATCGGCGAAGCCGCCGGCGAGTGCGGTCGGCAGCAGCGCGGGGTCGATGCCGAAGCGCGACGCGAGGTTCATCGCCTCCGAGATCGCCGCCGCGTTGGCCACGTTGATCATCTGGTTGCAGGCCTTCGTGGCCTGGCCGCAGCCCACCGGCCCCATGTGCGTGACCTGCGACGCGAAGGCCGCCAGCACCGGGCGCACGCGCTCGACGTCTTCGGCGCGGCCGCCGGCCATCACCGCCAGCGTGCCGGCGCGGGCGCCCGCCGGCCCGCCCGAGACCGGCGCGTCGACCCAGCGGATGCTGGCCGCCGCCTCCAGGCGCGCCGCCATCTCGCGCGTGGCCAGCGGGTGGATCGTCGACAGGTCCACCACCACCTGGCCGGCGCGGCGCGCGGCCAGCACGCCCTCGGGGCCGAAGACCACGCTCTCCATCGCCGCGCCGTCGGTCACGCAGGTCAGCACGATGTCCACCTGCGCGGCCAGTTCGCGCACCGAGCCGGCACCCACCGCCCCTTCGGACACCAGCGCCTGCATCTTGTCGGCGCTGCGGTTGTGCACGACGAGCGCATGCCCGTGCTGGAGCACCTGGCGCGCCATCGGTTCGCCGATGGCACCGAGGCCGATGAAGCCGACGCGGTCTGTGGGCACGGAAACGTTCTCCATCGCTTGAAGTGTCGTCAAAGGTTAGACCAATGCGATCGACAGCGTCAATCCGGACCGGAACCGAGGCCGCCTTCGGCCACCGCGGCCTACGATGCACGACCGCGGCTCGCGATGTGCTCGATGTCCACCCTGCAAACCCTCCTCCACCCCGGCGCCGGCCTGCTGCTGCCCGGCGCGGGCAACGCCCTCACCGCGCGCTTCGTCGAGGCGGCAGGTTTCCCGGCCGTCTACCTCACCGGCGCCGGCATCGCCAACTGGTGGCTGGGTGCGCCCGACATGGGGCTGACCTCGGCCACCGAGGTGGCATCGCACATCGCGGCCTGCCGCGACGCGGTGCGCATCCCGATCGTCGCCGACGGCGACACCGGCTTCGGCAACGCGCTGAACCTGGTGCGCACGGTGCGCCTGTTCGAGCGCGCCGGCGCCAACGCGATCCAGCTCGAGGACCAGGTGTTCCCGAAGCGCTGCGGCCACTTCGACGGCAAGGCGGTGGTGCCGCAGGCCGAGATGGTGGCCAAGATCAAGGCCGCGGTCGACACACGCACGAGCGCCGACTTCCTGGTCATCGCGCGCACCGATGCGCGCGCCGTCGAAGGCCTGCCGGCCGCACTGGCACGCGCGGCGGCCTACCAGGAGGCGGGCGCCGACCTGCTGTTCGTGGAGGCCCCGGCGTCGGAAGACGAACTGCGCACGATCCCGCGCGAACTGCCCGGCCGCCACCTCTGCAACATCGTGCACGGCGGCCGCACGCCGATGCTGCCGCGCGAGACGCTGGCCGCGATGGGCTACGCCGGCATCCTCTACGCCAACGCCGCGCTGCAGGCGGCGATGAAGGCGATGCAGCAGACGCTGGCGCACCTGCAGCGCACCGGCTCGCTGCGCGGGGTCGAAGACACGCTGATCGGCTTCCCCGAGCGCCAGGCTGCGGTCGACTTCGAGCGCTGGTCGGCGCTCGAACAGCGCTATGCCACCAAGGACGGCGAGCGCTGACGACCTTCAGTTCGGCGTCAGCACCGTGCCGCCGCACACCGACAGGCATTGCCCGGTGACGTAGGCCGCGTCGTCCGACGCCAGGAAGGCCACCACGTTGGCGATGTCCTCGGCCGTGCCCAGCCGGCGCAGCGGGATGTTCGCCACGTCGCCGGCGGTGCCGATGTTGCGCGCCGCCGCGGTGGCCTGCAGGCGCGCGGTCGCGATGGCGCCCGGCGCGATGGCGTTCACGCGCACGCCCGCGGGGCCCGCCTCGTGGGCGAGGAAGCGCGTGTACTGCACCAGCGCGCCCTTCGCCAGACCGTAGGCGGTGAGGCGGCCCTGGCGCTGCGCGGGGTCGAGCCCGGCGCGCGACGCGATGTTGACGATGCTGCCGCGCCCGCTGTCGCGCAGCGCCGGCATCGCCGCCTGGCTGCAGTGCACGGCGGTCATCAGGTTGAGCTGCCACATCGCCTGCAGGTCTTCTTCGGGCACCACCGACGCCAGGCTGCGCTCCACCGGCGTCAGCGCACCGCCGGCGTTGTTGACGAGGATGTCGACGCGGCCGAAGGCTTCGAGCGTGCGCGCGACCAGGTCGCGCGCCGCGGCGGCGTCGCACAGGTCGCCCTGCACGCCCAGGCCGCGGCGGCCGAGCGCGCGGATCTCGTCGGGCACGCTGGCGGCCGACAACTGCTCGCCGTAGTGGCGGGCACCGTCGAGGTCGAGGTCGGAGATGACGACGTCGGCGCCGCGGCGTGCAAGCGCCAGCGCCACGGCGCGGCCGATGCCGCGCGCGGCCCCGGTGACGATGGCGACGCGGGAATTCAGGTCCATGGGTGTCCTCTCGGCGCGCACGGCGGGCTTGACCCATCGCGCCGGCGCTCTAAAATGGTTGGACCAATATTCTGACCCAAAGGACGACCCCATGGAAGACCCCCGCCGCGTGCTCGTGACCGGCGCCGCCAGCGGCATCGGCCTGGCCATCGCGCGCGGCTTCGCGCGCCAGGGCCATGCCGTGCTGCTGGCCGACCGCGACGCCCGCGTGCACGAGGTGGCGCGCGAACTCGGCGCGAAGGCGCATGTCGTCGACCTCGCCGACAGCGCCGCCACGGTGGCGCTGGCGCGCGCCGCCGAGGCCGCGCTAGGCGGCTGCGACATCCTCGTCAACAACGCCGGCGTCTCGCCCAAGCGCAACGGCCTGCCGCCCACGCCGCTGGAGGTGCCGGTCGAGGAATGGGACCTCGTGCTGCGTATCAACCTCACGGCGCCCTTCCTGCTGTGCCGCGAGCTGCTGCCCGGCATGCTGAAGCAGCGCTTCGGCCGCATCGTCAACATCGCGTCCCGCGCCGGCCGCACCTTCGTCGGGCCGGCGGCCACGCACTACGCGGCGTCGAAGGCCGGCGTCATCGGCATGACGCGCCACCTGGCCGGTCTCTACGCGGCGCAGGGCGTGACGGTGAACGCCATCGCGCCGGGGCGCATCGAGACGCCGCTGTCCAGCACCTCGTCGGCCGCCGTGCTCGACGCCGCCGTGGCCGCGATCCCGGCGCACCGGCTGGGCACGGCCGACGAGATCGCCGACGCGGCGCTGTTCCTCGCCTCGCCGGGCGCCGGCTACGTGACCGGCGTCTGCCTGGACGTCAACGGCGGCGTGTTCATGGGCTGATCAGGCCGGCAGCGTCAGCACCGCCTTGCCGAGCGCGCGCCGTTCTTCCAGCGCCGCGTGCGCCGCTTCCACATCGTCCAGGGTGTGGCGCGCGCCGATGTCCAGCCGCAGGCTGCCGTCGAGCAAGGCCGCGAACACCGCCGCGGCGCGCCGGCGCAGGCTGTCGCCGTCGGCCACGTGGTCGGCCAGGCGCGGCCGCGTAAGGAACAGCGAGCCGGCTTCGCCGAGTTCGATCGGATCGAGGTCGCGCACCGGGCCCGACACCGCGCCGTAGTTCACCACCAGCCCCTGGCGCCGCGTGGCGCGCAGGCTTTCGCGCAGCGTGTCGCGGCCGATGGGGTCGAAGACGACGTCGACGCCGAGGCCGCCGGTCGCCGCGCGCACGGCGTCGGCGAAGCCGGCGTAGCCCAGCACGTGCTGCGCGCCGTGACCGCGCGCCACCCTCGCCTTCGCCTCGCTGCTGGTGGTGGCGAAGACGGTGGCGCCGCGCTGCACCGCCCACTGCACGATCAGCTGGCCGATGACGCCCGACGCCGCATGCACCAGGCAGCTGCGCCCCGGCGCCAGCGCGCCGAGGTCGTGCACCAGGTAGTGCGCCGTGACGCCGGGAAAGATGGCCGCTGCCGCCAGCTCCAGCGGCAGGGCTTGCGGCACCGGCGCCAGGCGCGCCGCCGGCACCACCGCCCACTCGGCATAGCTGCCCCACGACAGACACCAGGCCACCCGCGCGCCCGGCGCAAAGCCCTCCACGCCGGGCCCGGCGCGCTGCACCTCGCCCGCGCCCTCCATGCCCAGCGTGCACGGCAGCGTCACCGGGTAGGTGCGCGAGCCTTCGTACTTGCCCTGGCGCGTGTGCACGTCCATGAAGTTGATGCCGGCATGGCGCACGCGCACCAGCACGTCGCCGGGCCCGGGCTCGGGCTCGGGCAGGTCCTGGCGTTGCAGCACTTCGGCGCCACCGTAGCGTTCGATGCGGATGGTCTTCACGTTCTCTCCTGCGCGGCCCGGATTGACAGCCCGCATGGTGTCGATGATATTGGTTGGACCTTTAAAGCGAAATGCCCGTCTGCATGACCCATTCCTCCCCCCGAAGACTCGATGGCCGCATCGCCGCCGTCACCGGCGCCGCGCGCGGCATCGGCCGCGCGGTCGCCGAACGGCTGGCGCGCGACGGCGCGCACGTCGCCTGCCTGGACGTCAGCGCCACCCGCACGCAGCAGGCGGTGGACGAGATGCGCGCCGCCGGCCTGGAGGTGTCGGCCCATGTCGTCGACATCGCCAACCGCGCCGCCGTGCGCGACACGTTTGCGCGCCTGGAAGCCGAGCGCGGCGGCGTCGGCATCCTCGTCAACAACGCGGCCTGGATCCGCTACCAGCCGGCCGCCGAGATCGACGAGGAGACGCTCGACCGCATGCTCGCCGTCGGCGTGAAGGCGATGGTGTGGACGATGCAGGCGGCGATGGCGGGCCTGCAGCGCAGCGGCCACGGCGCGGTGGTCAACATCTGCTCGACGGCCGCGCTGCGCGCCACCGCCGACTCCATCGCCTACTGCGCCGTGAAGGGCGCCGTGGCCGGCCTCACGCGGGCCGCGGCGGTGGATTTCGGCCGCCTGGGCGTGCGGGTCAATGCCGTCGCGCCGGCCTTCGTGCCGACCGCGGCGGCGCTGGCCAACTTCAGCGGCGAGGCGGTGGCCAAGCGCACCGACAGCACGCCGCTGGGCCGGCTGGCGCGGCCGGAGGAGATCGCCGGCGCGGTGGCCTTCCTGGTGTCCGACGACGCCAGCTTCGTCAACGGCGAGCTGCTGACGGCCGACGGCGGGCGCTCGAACTCGGCGCTGTAGCGGCGGGCTTGCGGGCGGCGGCCTTGGCCGGTGCCTTGGCGGTCTTCTTGGCGGTGGTCTTGGCGGGTGCCTTCGCGGGCGTCTTGAGGGGCGTCCTGGCAGGTGCCTTCCCGCCCGCCCAGCGCACCTTGGGCTGCGCCAGCAGGTGCGTGTGCAGCGCCGTGAAGTGGCGGCGCATCGCCGTGCTGGCCTTGTCGGCATCTCGTCGGCGCAGGCACTGCACGATCTCGCGGTGCGCGCTCATCGTCTCGGCGCGCGGCACCGCGCCGTCGCGCTGCAGGATGACGAGCAGGATGTCGGTCACCGCGTCGACGATGATCACCATCACCTCGTTGCGCGTGGCCTGCGCGAGCAGGCGGTAGAAGTTGACGAGCTGCAGTCGGCGCTCGTCGTAGCGCTTCTGGCGCGTCAGCTCCTCGGTGCGCTCGATGCTGTGCTCGAGCGCGATGAGGTCGGCCTCGACCGCGCGTTCGCAGGCCAGGCGCAGCACGGCGTCGAGCAGGATGGCGCGGCTCTCGGTCAGGCTCTCCAGCGAGATGCGGCCCAGGTGCACCATGTCGCCGAAGCTGCGCGTGACGACCGCGGGGTCGCCTTCGCGGATGAAGGCACCGCCCTTGACGCCCTTGCGCAGCTCGATGACGCCGGCGATCTCCAGGCTGCGCAGCGCTTCGCGCACGGCCGTGCGCGAACTGCCGCATTGCAGCGCCAGCTCACGCTCGGCAGGCAGCTTGTCGCCGGGGCGCAGCGCGCCGCGCGCCAGCTGCTGTCGCACCTGGTCGCAGATGGCTTCGAAGACGCGGGGCGTGGGGGGTTTCTTGGGCGGGGCGGCGTTCATGCCGCAGCATTATCCGCAGGCGGTCACTCGGGCTGAACGCCCGCCGCCTTGATCTGCGCCGCCGTCACCTGCACCTCGTCGCGGATCGTGCGCTGCAGCTGGGCACCGTCGCCGGCCACCACCGTCAGGCCCTTGGACAGCGCGTTCGCCTCGGCGAAGGCCGGGTCGGCGAGGATGCTCTTCACCTCGGCGCGCAGCTTGTCCAGCACCGCCGGCGGCGTGCCGGCGGGCGCGAACAGCGCGTACCAGATGGCCGTCTGCGCGTAGGCGTAGCCCTGCTCCACCGTGGTCGGCACGTTCGGGTACTGCGGCACGCGCTTCGCACCGGCCACCGAGATCGGCTTGATCTTGCCCGCCGCCACCAGCGGCGCCGCCACCGCCACGCTGCCGGTGCCCAGCATCACCTCGCCGCCGGCCAGCGCCGTGAGCTTGGGCGTGATGCCCTTGTACGGCACGTGCAGCAGGTCGATGCCTTCGCGCACCTTCAGCGTCTCGTACAGCAGGTGCGGCTGGCTGCCGATGCCGAACGAGCCGTAGGCCAGCTTGCCCGGCTCCTTCTTCGCCAGCGCGATCAGCTCGGCGAGGGTGTTCACCGGCAGCGCCGCGTTCGCCAGCAGCAGCTGGTCGCTGGCCACCATCAGCGACACCGGCTCGAAGCTCCTGTCGGGGTCGTACGGCAGGCTCTTGTAGAGGAAGCGGTTGGCCACCATCGTCTGGTTCACGGTGGCCAGCAGCGTGTAGCCGTCGGGAGCCGACTTCGCGACGACGTCGGCGCCGATCAGCGAGCCGGCGCCGGCGCGGTTGTCCATCACGATGGGCTGGCCCCAGCGGCGCGACAGTTCGTTGGCCACCGCGCGCGTCAGCACGTCGATGCCACCGCCGGGTGCGAACGGCACGACGATGCGGAGCGGCTTGGCCGGCCAGGTGCCCTGCGCGCGGGCGCCGGCCGGCAGCCAGCAGGCGGCGCCCGACAGCAGGATGGCGCGGCGGTTCAGTTCAGGCATGGACGAATCCTTCGAATAGGCGGCGGGTGGTGCGGTAGAACGAGCCGCGCTCGGCGTGCCACCCAGCGCCGTCGCGCGCCACCTGCGCATCGACCGTCAGCACGCCGGAAGGCATGGCCAGGCGCAGCGGGCCGCTGCGGCCGGTGCGCGCCAGGCGGTGCGGCACGCTGCCTTCCAGCTGCGCCGCGACGGCGGTGCACAGGCTGCCGGTGAGCGGCAGCGCGCGGTGCGGCTGGCCGTTGGAGATCATGCGCACGACGAGGTCGCAGGCATCGGCCGCAATCCGCTCGCCCGACAGCATGGCGCTGTCCTGCGGTGCGGACACGAAACCGATCAGCGGCACCAGCCGCACGTCGCGCGCGGCGTCGAGCGTCGGTGCGATGCCCATCGCCACCGACGCGTGCAGGCGGATGTCGGCCAGCCGTCGCAGCAGCGCTGCGCTGGCGTCCAGCGCATCGGGCAGCTCGGTGCCGCCGAGGCCCAGTGCGGCGGCGTCGACGAAGACGCAGGCGTTGGCGGCGTCGACCAGCGACACCTCGATGCGGCCCACGCCCGGCACGTCGAGGACGTCGAGCACGCGGCCGGTGGGCAGCAGGCGGCCGGTGGTGGCGCCGCCGGGGTCCAGGAAGTCCAGCCGCACCGGCGCGCCGGTGCCGTGCACGCCGGGGATTTCCAGGTCGCCGGCCTCGACGCTGGCGCCACCCGCCACCGGGAAGCTGGCGTGGATGATCTTGCGCGTGTTCGTGTTGTGGATGCGCACGAGAGCCGTGCCGTCCGCCGGGGCCGGCACCAGCCCTTCGTCGACCGCGAACGGGCCGATCGCCGAGGACATGTTGCCGCAGTTGCCGCTCCAGTCGCAGCGTGCGTCCTTCACCTGCACCTGCACGAACGTGTAGTCGACGTCGGCCCCCGCCACGCTGGGCGGGCCGACGACGCACACCTTCGACAGCGACGACACGCCGCCGCCCATGCCGTTCAGCTGGCGGCCATAGCGGTCGGGCGAGCCCAGACAGGCGAGGAAGATGGCGTCCCACTCGGAACGGTCGGCCGGCAGGTCGCGGGCGTGGAAGACCAGCGCCTTGCTGGTGCCGCCGCGGATGAAGGCGGCCTTGAAGCGGCGGCCCACGGCTTCAGTACGGCCGCGGCGAGGCGGCTTCGCGCTCGCGCACCGTGAGGCTCATGTCGCCCACGCCGTCGATCGCGATGCGCAGCGTGTCGCCGGGCGCGAACGGGCCCACGCCTTCGGGCGTGCCGCTGGCGATGACGTCGCCGGCCTGGATCGGCAGCACCGACGAGATCAGCTCGATCAGCTCGGCCACGCCGACGATCATGTCCTTCGTGCTCGCCTCCTGGCGCAGTTCGCCGTTCACCCACAGGCGGTTGCGCAGCGCCTGCGGGTCGGGCACCTCGTCGGCCGTCACGATCCACGGGCCCAGCGGCGTGAAGCCTTCGAAGGACTTGCGCATCGAGCGTTCTTCCTCGTGCGTCTCGGGCTCGATGCGCATCGTGGCGTCGATCAGGCACGCGTAGCCGAACACATGCTCCATCGCGCGGCTGCGCGGGATGTCGCGCCCGGGCTTGCCGATGATGACCGCCAGCTCCGATTCGTGGTCGAAGCGGCGCGTCGAGCCCTTGGGCAGGCCGATGACGCCACCGGCGCCGACCAGCGAGCCCGGCGCCTTCAGGAAGAAGCCCTGCTCGCGCGCGCTGCGTCCCTTCTTCGTGACGACGCGGGCGCCGAGTTCACCGATGTGCTTCTGGTAGTTGGCTGGCGCCGCGAACACGTGCGGCGGCTGCGGGTTGGCGGGCAGCCAGCGCACGCCGTCGAGCGCACGGCCCGCCGCCTTCGCGCGCGCGGCCTGCAGCGCCGGCTGCGCCTCGGCCCAGTGGGCGATCAGCCAGTTGATGCGCTGCTGCGGCAGCGCGTCGAGCGCAGCGGGCACGGCCGCCGTGACGTCGTAGAGGCGCTCGCCCTCGACGAGGCCGATGCGGTGGTCGTCGAACGCGGCGATCTTCATGCCAGCTCTTCCCGGTAGTAGCCCAGCGCCTTCATCGTCGGCAGGTCGTTCACCTGGAACAGCAGCGCGTCTTCCGTGCCGCGGCCTTCGTGCGCGTGCCAGGCCCAGGGCGCGACGGTGAAGAAGTCGCCGGCCGACCAGTCGAAGCGCTGGTCGCCGACCGTGCTGCTGCCCTGCCCGCGCAGCACGTAGTACAGCTTGCTGCCGGTGTGGCGCCGCCGGCGGCCGCGGAACGCCGGACGGATGAGTTGCAGCTGCTGCGCCAGCGTGGTCATGGCCGGGCCGCCGTTCGTCGGGTTGCGGTACTCGAGCACCACGTCGTCGTGCGGGTCGGGCGCCAGGCCGGCGGCGGCCTGCAGCGCGGCCTGGGCCATCGCGGCCGGGTAGGCGAGCAGCGGGTTGCTGTTGGCCGCCGGCTTGGCGCCCGGCGGCTGCATGACGCCGCTGCCGAACTGGCGCCACGTGCGGTCGGGCACGGCGTCGACTTCCTGCACGTCGCGCTCGTAGGGGTCGAAGAAGGTGGCGCGCAGCATGCGCATCAGCGAGATGTCCAGCACGTCGAGCCAGATCATCGGCGCGCTGCCGCGGTGCACGTGGTCGTGCCAGCCCCAGGCCGGCGTGAGCACGAGGTCGCCTTCGTTCATGGGGTACTGCTCGCCGTCGACCGTGGTCCAGGCGCCCTCGCCCTGCATGATGAAGCGCAGCGCGTTCGCGGTGTGGCGGTGGCAGGTGGCGACCTCGCCCGGCAGGATGACCTGGATCGACGCCCAGAAGGTGTGCGTGGTGCCGTAAGGCAGGCCGGGGTTGTGCAGGCGCAGCGTGCGGCGCGGGCCGCCGGCGCCGAGGTCGACCTCGCGCCCCAGGCGGTCGAGCAGCGGCGCCAGGTCGCACCAGCGCCAGTGCAGCGACTGCATGTCGGGCCGCGGCTCGCGCGTGAACAGCGGCGGGTCGTCGGGCTGGTGCACGCGGCAGTGGAAGCGTTCCAGCTCCTGCTGCAGTGCGCGGCGCGCGTCGGCGTCCTGGGTCACGATCTCCATGCGGGCCTCACACTTCCGCGAGTTGGTAGGCCGGCCGCGGCGCGGCCGGTTCGGCCGGCGCGATCATGCCGCGCACGGTGTCGACGATGCGCGCGGCGTCGGCCGGCAGCGCGTCGGCACGCCAGGCCACCGTGCCGTCGGGGCGCACCAGCACGAGCCGGCGCTGGTAAAGGGCTTCCGCCTCGGCGTGCTGGATGTCGACCACCTCCAGCGGCAGGCCGGCCGCCCGCGCTGCCGCCACCAGCGCATCGGCCGCCGGCGGCGCCGCGCCGAAGCGCAACAGCACGAAGCTGCGGCCGAACAGGTCCAGCGTGGAGCGCCCCTCGGCGAGCCAGACGTGCGGCGCGCGCGAGCCCGGCCGTGCCGTCGGCGTGTAGCGCGCCACCTCGTTGGGCGGCCGCGGCGTGCCGTCGGGCACGACGATGGCCGAGCCTTCGTAGACATAGCCCAGGTGGATGCCGACCGAGAACCACTCGCGCTTCATCATGTCGGTGTAGCGCTGGCCGTATTCGCGGCGGGCAGCCTCGTTGTCGGGGCTGTCGGCGTCGAACACCGCGGGGTCGGGCTTCAGGATGCGCGGCGACAGCATGCGGCGCAGGTTCTCGCTGGCCTCGGTGACGTTGCGCACCGCCACCGGTTGCTGCTCGGCTTCATAGGTGTCCAGCAGGTGCGGGCCGCCCCAGCCCTGCACGCAGGCCGCGAGCTTCCAGCTCAGGTTGACGGCATCGAGGATGCCGGTGTTCATGCCGAAGCCGCCGGTCGGCGAAGTCAGGTGCGCGGCGTCGCCGGCGATGAAGACACGGCCCTGGCGGTAGCGGTCGGCCACCAGCTGGCGCCGCACCCAGGGCAGCATCGACAGGATCTCGAAATCGAACTCGCGGCCCACCGCGCGCACGATGGCGCGGCGCATCTCGTCTTCGGTGACCTGGCGCTTCTGCGCATCGCCGACGAGCGAGAAGCGCCACTGGTCGCGGCCGTTGATGGCCACCAGCGTGGCCCAGGTGCCTTCGGGGCCGATGAAGATGTAGCGGTAGGCGGGCTTCTTCGTGTGCAGCTTCTCCAGGCCGTCGCAGCGAAAGACGACGTTGGTGGTGTAGCTGAGCACCGGCTCGCCGGACATGCCGATGCCCAGCGCCTGCCGCACGGCGCTGGCCCCGCCGTCGCATCCGACCAGGTACTGGGCTTCGAGCGTGCGGCGCTCGCCGGTCTCCGCGTCGCGCAGCGTGGCCACGACATGGTCGCCCCGGTCTTCGAAGGACTCCAGTTCGGCGT
The DNA here is from genome assembly GCA_963204815.1 of Pseudomonadota bacterium. Classification (GTDB taxonomy): domain Bacteria; phylum Pseudomonadota; class Gammaproteobacteria; order Burkholderiales; family Burkholderiaceae_C; genus Rubrivivax. The sequence goes on from CAUJHQ010000060.1 coordinate 16,889, forward strand.
GGTACTGCAGGTCGACGTGGCCGGTGCTGCGAGCGAAGCGCGCGAGCACGGGGTCGAAGAAGTTCTGCGGGCAGCGCTCGCGCTTCTGCGGGCTCACCGGCGGGCACTTCTCGGCCGCCGGCGACGGGAAGGGTTCGCGCCCGAACTCGTGGCCGTTGAGGTCGGTGACCCAGGCGCAGTCCTGCGGGTGGTCGCGGTTGTAGCCGGCGCTCTCGACCCAGGGCACGATGCCCCAGCGGCGGCAGAACTCCATGCTGCGGATGCCCACCATGTCCATGCGCGGCTGGCCGATGCTGCCGTCGCCACGCTCGACCAGCGTGCACTCCACGCCGCGCCAGCCCAGGTCGCCGGCCAGCGCCAGCCCCACCGGGCCGGCACCCACCACGAGCACCGGTACACGCTTCGTCATCACGCTCACCTCAACGCACCAGGTTGCGGCCGATCACCATGCGGTGGATCTCGTTCGTGCCTTCGATGATCTGCAGCACCTTGGCGTCGCGCATCATGCGCTCCAGCGGGTACTCCTTCGAGTAGCCGTTGCCGCCGAAGATCTGCACCGCCTCGGTCGTGACCTCCATCGCGACGTCGGTCACGTAGCACTTGCTCATCGACGCGATGGTCTGCAGGCGGCTGTAGTCGCCGGCGTCGATCTCCTCGCAGATGCCGTAGAGCATCTGGCGCGCGGCTTCGAGCTTCATCGCCATGTCGGCCAGCTTGAACTGCATGCCCTGGAACTGCCCGATCGACTTGCCGAAAGCCTTGCGCTCCTTGCAGTAGGCCACCGACAGTTCGAACGCTTCCTGCGCCAGCCCGAGCGCCGACGCGCCGATGGTCGGCCGGTTCAGGTCGAGGATGCGCATGCAGGCGGTGAAGCCCTTGCCCTCTTCGCCCACCAGCGCGTCGGACGGCAGCACCATGTTCTCGAAGTAGAGCTCGTTGTTGGGCGCGCCGTTGCGGCCCATCTTGCGTTCCTTGCGGCCGACGCGGAAGCCCGGCGTCTTCGTGTCGACGAGGAAGGCGCTGATGTTCTCGTGCGCGGGGCCGTCGCCGGTCTTCGCGAACAGCAGCACGTAGTCAGCCACCTCGCCCCAGGTGATCCAGTTCTTCATGCCGTTGACGACGTACGAGCCGTCGGCCTGGCGCACGGCGCGCGTCTTCATGCCGGCGACGTCGGAGCCGGCCTGCGGCTCGGTCATCGCGACCGCCGCCACGACCTGGCCGCTGGCCGACAGACGCAGGTACTTCTCCTTCTGCGCTTCGGTGCCGAAGTGCATGACCGGCAGGATCAGGCCGATCGAGTTGTTGCACACCAGCGTGCTGGCGGCCAGCGAGCCGCGCGCCGTCTCCTCCTTCGCGATGCAGACCGAGACGAGGTCGCCGCCGGGGCCGCCGTATTCCTCGGGCACCCACATCTGCAGCAGGCCCATCTCGCCGAAGAGCTTCTTCCATTCGACGGGGAAACGGTCGTTGTCGTCGACCTCGCCGGCGATGGGCTTGATCTGTTCGTTCGTCATGCGGCGCAGCGAGTCGCGCAGCGCGGTCTGTTCTTCGGTGAAACGCATCGTGGGGCTCCGGGTGGCGGGGGTGGCATAAAGGGTCAGAGGGGATCGGTGGACTTTAATGGTCCATCCATTCAACGTCAACCGGATGAACCGCCATCGGACACGGCCACGCCGGCGCGCGCCGCCGCGTCGGCTGCGGCGATGCGGCCGAACACACAGCCCTTGCCGAGCGACGAGCCGCTCATGTAGGTCTCGCCGTGGAAGCCGCCGACCAGCTCGCCCATCGCGTACAGCCCGGGGATGACGCGGCCGAAGACGTCGAGCACGCGGCCCGTGGTGTCGGTGCGCAACCCGCAGTAGGTGGACGTGAGGCCGGTCGTGCAGGCGATGCCGTAGAACGGGCCGCGCTCGACGCGGGTCGGCCGGCCGAAGCCGGTGCTGAGCGAAGTGCGGCCCCATTCGTCGGGCTCGCGGCCGTCGCAGGCGGCGTTGTAGCGCTCGACGGTGCGCTGCAGCCTCGCCGCATCGATGCCGAGTTCGCCCGCCAGCGCGGCCAGCGTCGGCGCCGTGCGCAGCTGGCCGGCGGCCAGCGCGGCGGCGTAGTCGGCCACGCTGGGCAGCGGCGACGACTGGTCCATGACCTGCTGGTCGAAGACCTGGAAGGCGACGGCGCCGTCCTGCTGCAGGCAGCGGTCGCCGATCACCTTGTACGACACCGACTCGTCGACGAAGCGCCGCCCGCCGCGGTTGACGACGATGGCGCCGCGGTACATGGCCGACACGATGCGCGGCGCGCGTCCCTCGTGGCCCGGCGCGGGCGCTTCGACCGGCGCGCCGAAGGTGCCCTTTGCGTGGCCCATGTCGACGAGGTCGGCGCCCAGCGCCCAGGCCATGCGCAGGCCGTCGCCGGTGTTGCCCTCGCCGCCCATCGGCCGCGCCGCGCGCAGCTCGGGTGCGAAACGCTCGACGAGGTCGGCCGCGCGCGAGAAGCCGCCGGTGGCAAGCACGACGCCGCCGCGCGCCCGCAGCGGCGTGCCGTCCGCCAGTTCGACGCCGACGACGCGGCGCGCGTCGCCCTCGCCTTCGGTGAGCAGCCGGCGCGCCGCCGCGTGGGTGCGGAAGTCGACCCGGCCGCTGGCCAGCGCGTGGCGGTGCAGCAGCGCCAGCGCCGCCTTCGGGTCGGTGCCGTGGTTGCGCGGCACCGACTGGCTGCCGCTCAGCGAGACCTGGTCGAACGGAATGCCCAGGCCCTGCAGCCAGCGGTAGGCGTCGTGCTGGCGCACGGCGTACTCGTGCACCAGCGCGCGGTCGTTGCGGTAGCGGCCGGCCTTCATCAGGTCTTCTTCCAGCAGCTCGGCGCTGTCGGCGATGCCGCGCTCGCGCTGGATGTCGGTGCCGGCGAACGCCAAGGCGCCGCCGCACATGGCCGTGCTGCCGCCGTACTGCCCGGTCTTCTCCAGCAGCGCGACACGCGCACCGGCCTGCGCACCGGCCAGCGCCGTGCAGTGGCCCGCCATGCCGGCGCCGACGGCCACGAGGTCGAAGTCCGTGGCGGCGCTCATTCGGCCTTCACCCCGACCTGGCGCACCACTTTCTGGAACTCGGCCGACTCGCGCTCCAGCGCGGGGGCGATGGCCGCCGGCGTGTTCGCCTCGGTCGGCACTTCGCCGCCGAGTTCGCGCATCTTCGCGGCGAACTCGGGCTCCGCCATGATCTTGCGCACCAGCCGGTTCAGCTGCTCCAGCGTGGCCGGCGGCAGGCGCGCCGGCGCGAAGAGGCCGAACCAGACGTCGAGGTCGAGGCCCTTCAAGCCCTGCTCGGCCATGGCCGGCACCTGCGGGAACAGGGCGGTGCGCTTCGCACTCATCACCGCCAGCGGGCGCAGACGGCCGCCTTCGAGGTTGCCCTTGGCGTCGTTGCCGGTGGCCAGTGCCCACTGGATGTCACCCGCCAGCAGGGCCTGCAGCGTGCCCGGCGTGCCCTTGTACGGCACGTGCACGAAGGCCGTGCCGGCGGTGGCGTTCAGCATCTCCGCGCCCAGGTGCGACAGCGCCCCCACGCCCGAGGACCCGTACGCCAGCGGCGCGCCCGCGGCGGGCTTGCCGCGCTCCAGCAGGTCGGCCATCGTCTTGAACGGCGAGTTCGTCGACACCACCAGCAGGAAGGGGCTGCGGAACACCATCGCCACCGGCACCAGGTCGGTCATCTTGTAGCCGATGTCCTTGTTGACGTGCGGCACCACGGTGATCGGCCCTCCGGGCACCAGCACCAGCGTGTGGCCGTCGGGCTCCGCCTTGGCGACGAAGGCGGTGCCGAGCCCGCCGCCGGCGCCGGGGCGGTTGTCGACGATCACCTGCTGGCCGGTGTCTTCGGCCATGCGGCGCGCCAGGATGCGGCCGACGACATCGGTCGCGCCGCCCGGCGGGAACGGGATCACCAGGCGGATCGGCTTGCTCGGGAAGGCCTGGGCCTGGGCCGGGCCGGCGTTCAGCGCGAGGCCGAAGGCGATGGCGGCAAGGCCGAGGGCGGCGTGGCGGCGGGTATGGCGCATGCGGTCTCCTGATGCGGTGGAAGCCGGTCGCCACCGGCGACCGAGCATTAATGGTCCTACCAGTATTCGACCGCGACGCCCGCGCGGCAAGCGGGAGAGCCCCATCGGGGTGGACCCGGGTTGACCACGATTTCAAAATGGTCCTACCATTCAACGCCTCATCCCCGGAGCCACCCCGATGCCGACCGACCGCCGCCGCGCGCTTGCCCGCACCTTGCCGTTCGCCCTCGGCGCCAGCCTGCTGCTTGCCGGCCTGCCGGCAATGGCGCAGACCTGGCCGTCCAAGCAGATCCGCCTCGTCGTCAACTTCGCCGCCGGCGGCACCACCGACGTGATGGCGCGCGCGCTCGCCAAGCCGCTGTCGGCCGCGCTCGGCCAGCCGGTGGTCGTCGAGAACCGCACCGGCGCACTCGGCGCCATCGGCGCTGCCGAGGTGGCGCGCGCCGCGCCCGACGGCTACACGATCCTGCTCACCACCCAGGGCTCGCTGACCGAGATCCCGGTGCTGTCGCCGCAGACCCCGTACGACCCCGTGGCCGCGTTCGCGCCGGTCACGCTCGTCGGCGAATCGCCGCTGGTGCTGTTCGCCCACCCGAGCTTTCCCGCCAACGACGTGAAGGGCCTCGTCGAATACGCGCGCACGCGGCCCGAAGGCGTGGACATCGCCGTCACCGGATCGAGCGTGAAGATGGGCGCCTACGCGCTGGCTGGCGCCGGCAACTTCAAGCTGCAGCAGATTCCGTACAACGGCCAGGGGCCGGCGCTGAACGCCGCGCTCGGCGGCCACACCACGCTGGCGCTGAACACCAGCTCGACGGCGCTGATGCAGCACGTGCAGGCCGGGCGCCTGAAGCTGCTGGGCGTGGGCAGCGAGACGCCGTACAAGCTGATGCCCGGCGTGCCCACGGTGGCGCAGGTGCTGCCGGGCTACAGCGCCAAGGCCTGGTGGGGCATCTTCGCGCCCGCCGGCACGCCCGCCGAAGCCGTCAACAAGCTGAACCAGGCCTTCAAGCACGCCCTCGCCGAGCCGGGCATGGAAGAACTCTTCACGGCCAACGCGGTGGTCGTCACCACCAGCACGCCGGCCGAGCTGAAGGCCATCGTCGCCAAGGGCCTGGACACGACGAAGACACTCGTCGCCCGGTACGGCATCAAGGAGTAATGGGCGCCCTCAGCGGCCGCTGAACACCGGCGGCCGCTTCTCGAAGAAGGCGCGGATGCCTTCGGCCTTGTCCTCGGTGGCGCACAGCAGCTGCAGCGACTTGTGCTCCAGGCGCAGCGCGGCATCGAGCGAGCAGTCGGCGCCTGCGTTCACCACCTCGCGGATCTGGCGCACGGCCAGCGGCGGCATCGCCGAGATGCGCGACGCCAGCGCAATCGCGGCGGCGTCCACCTGGTCGTCGGGCACCACCTCGCTGACGATGCCCAGCGCCAGCGCGTCGGCGGCCGTGAGCGCGTCGCCGGTCAGCAGCAGCTTCAGCGTGCGCTGGCGGCCGACCAGACGCAGCAGGCGCTGCGTGCCGCCGCCGCCCGGCATCAGGCCGACCTTGATCTCGGGCAGGCCGAAGCGCGCGTTCTCGCCGGCGACGATGAGGTCGGCGTGCAGCGCCAGTTCGAAGCCGCCGCCGAAGGCCAGGCCGCGCACCGCCGCCACCCAGGGCGTCTGCAGGCGGCCGATGGCGTTCCACAGGCTGAGCGTGTCGCGCAGCACCATGTCGACGGCCGTGGCGCTGCCGATCTCGGCGAGGTCGGCGCCGGCGGCGAAGACCTTGGGCGCGCCGGCGAGCACGATGGCGCGCACCTCGGTGTCGGCGTCCAGCGCCTGCAGCGCCGCGATCATCTCGCGCCGCAGCGCCACGCTGAGCGCGTTGCGCTTCTCCGGCCGGTCGATGCGGACCAGGCCCACCTGCGGTGCGGGCCGCTCGATACGGATGTCGCCCATGCTCAGGCCTTGCGCGGCCGCGCCGCCTTCTTCGCCGGCGCCGGTGCCGGGGCGGCGGCACCCTTCGCCCAGGGCTTCTGCTCCAGGTACTCGTTCAGGTTTCGCAGGTGCGCCGTCATCGCGGCGCAGGCCTTGTCGGCTTCGCCGGCGCGCAGGTGGCGCAGCACCTTGCGCCGCACCTGGATGATCTCGGGCATCGGCTGCGGGTCGATGCGCGCCAGCAGCGTGCGCACGATCTCCGACAGCGCGTCGATCAGCATCACCATCACCTCGTTGTGCGTGGCCTTGGCGAGCAGGCGGTAGAACTCGGTCAGGGCGCGCGTGTTGCGCGAGCCGCGGCCCTTCTTGAAGAGCTCGGCATGGTGGTCGATGTCGGCGCCGATGGCGTCCAGTTCCTCCGGCGTGGCGCGCTGGCAGGCCAGCCGGATGGCGACGCAGGTGAGCTCGATGCGCGCCTCGGTCACGTTCTCGGTCGGCACCTGGCCGAGCGAGACCATGTCGCGCACCGCCTGCGTGATGCCCTCGGTGCCGGACGACTTGATGAAGAAGCCGCCGTTGGCGCCGGTGCGCGCCTCGACGAGGCCGGCCAGTTCCAGGCTGCGCAGCGCCTCGCGCACGCCGCTGCGGCTGATGTCGAACTGCTCGGCCAGCTCGCGTTCGCCGGGCAGGCGCTGGCCGGGCTGCAGCGTGCCGTCGGCCACCTGCCGGCGCACCTGGTCGCAGACGGCCTCGAAGGCGCGGCGCGTGCGCACCGGCAGGAACTGCGGGCCGTTGCCTTCGCTGGGGCGGCGGGCGGCCGGGGTGTTCGCGGGCGTGGGCGACATGGGGCGGTTCTCCTGGCCGGTCGGCCCGCCGTCGCTCGCCGGCGGCGCCCGTCCTGCCTGCCAAGGATGCTACCCGAGCCCGACCTCGGCATCCCGACAAACGCTGATTGGTTGAACTTTTGACATTGCACTACACTGCAGGCTCCCCGGAGTTGACGACACGCCCATGGATCTCGACCTCAGCCCCGCCCAGCGCGCGTTCCGCGACGAGGTGCGTGCCTTCATCCGCGACCGCCTGCCGGCCGACATCCGCCAGCGCCTGCGCCAGGGCCACCCGCCGCGCAAGGAGGACACCGTCGCCTGGCAGCGCATCCTCCACGAACGCGGCTGGGCCGCGCCGCACTGGCCGCGCGCCTACGGTGGCGCCGAACTGGGCACGATGGAGCGGCTGATCCTGCTCGACGAGATCTACCGCGCGCCGGCGCCGCTGCCGCAGGTGTTCAACGTCGGCATGCTGGGGCCGGTGCTGCTGAAGTACGGCACCGAGGCGCAGCGCACGTTCTTCATGCCCAAGCTGGCGCGACTGGACCTGTGGTTCTGCCAGGGCTTCTCGGAGCCGGGCTCGGGCTCCGACCTCGCGTCGCTGCGCACCGCCGCGCGACGCGACGGCGATCACTACGTCGTCAACGGCCAGAAGATCTGGACCACCACCGCGCACCTGGCGGACTGGGTGTTCGCGCTCGTTCGCACCGACAGCGAGGCGCGCAAGCAGGAAGGCATCTCGTTCCTGCTGATCGACCTGAAGACGCCGGGCATCACGATCCGGCCCATCATCTCCATCGACGGCGGCCACCACCTCAACGAGGTGTTCTTCGACGACGTGCGGGTGCCGGTGGCCAACCTGGTCGGCCAGGAGAACCGCGGCTGGGACTGCGCCAAGTTCCTGCTCGGCAACGAGCGCACCGGCATCGCCAACGTGGGCCTGTGCCGCGAGCGGCTGGACTACGCGCGCGAGCTCGCGGCCCGCATCACGCAGGGAGGCCGCCCGCTCTCCGCCGACCCCGCGCTGCAGGCCGAGTTCGCCGAGCTCGACGCCGAGATCCGCGCGCTCGAGATCACGAACTGGCGCTTCCTGCTGACCGACGGCGAGCAGCAGCGCCTGCCGGCCTTCGCGTCGGTGCTGAAGCTCAAGGGCACGGAGCTGCAGCAGGCGCTGATGGCGCTGCTGGCGCGGCTGGACGGCCTGGGCGGGCTGGAACGCCGAGCCGACGCGGACACGCCGCGCCACGGCCCGCTGGCGCCGCGCTACTTCTACTCGCGCGCCGGCAGCATCTACGGCGGCACGAGCGAAGTGCAGAAGGACATCCTGGCCAAGGCCATCGTCGGTTGAGAGCGCGCCCATGAACTTCGAACTGAACGACACCCAGCGGCAGCTGCAGGACAGCGTGCGCCGCCTGCTGGCCGACCATTGCAGCTTCGACAAGCGCCGCGCCATCGCCGCCAGTGCCGACGGGCGCAGCGCCGAACTCTGGTCGCGGCTGGCCGAACTCGGCGTCACCGGCCTGCGCGTGCCGGAAGCGCACGGCGGCTTCGGTGGCCGCCTGGAAGACCTGCTGCCGGTGCTGCAGGCCTGCGGCGCCGCGCTCGTCACCGAGCCGGTGCTCGCCAGCGCCGTGCTCGGCGCCACCGCGCTCGCGTGCGCGGCCGACGCCGCCACCGCGGCGCGCCTGCTGCCCGGCGTGGCCGACGGCAGCCGCATCGTGGCCTGGGCGCACGACGAGCCCGGCGCGCACCACGCCGAGTGCTGGGTCGAGACGCGTGCCGAAGCGCGCGCCGGCGGCTGGGTGCTCGCCGGCACGAAGAGCACGGTGCTGCACGGCGCGCTGGCGGCGCAGTTCGTCGTCAGCGCGCGCGTCGCCGGCGCGCCGGGCGACCGCGGCGGCCGCGCGCTTTTCGTCGTCGACGCCGGCGCCGCCGGCCTGCGGCGGCGCGACTTCCGCCTCGTCGACGACACGCCGGCGTCCGAACTGCAGCTCGAAGGCGTGGCCGCCATGCCGCTCGGCGACCCGCACGACGGCGCCCACGCCACGCGCGCCATCGAGACCACGCTCGCCGCCGGCACCGCCGCCGCCTGCGCCGACATGCTGGGCGCCGCCGAAGAGGCGTTCCGCCTCAGCATGGACTACCTCAACGTGCGCCAGCAGTTCGGCCGCCTGATCGGCGCCAACCAGGCGCTGCGCCACCGCGCCGCCGACATGCTGGTCAGCCTGGAGATGGCGCGCAGCATGGCGATGGCCGCGGCCGTCGCCGCCGACCGGCCGGGCGACGAGGACTCGGCCGCCGACCTGGCGCGCGCCAAGCTCGTCGTCGGCAAGCACGCGCGCCTGGTGTGCCAGCACGGCGTGCAGTGCCACGGCGGCATCGGCATGACCGAGGAATACGCGGTCGGCCACTGCCTGCGCCGCGTGCACGTGCTGGACCACCTGTTCGGCGACGCCAGCGCGCAGGCGCAGCGGCTGGCCGCGCTGGCCGCGTTGGCCTGACGATGACCGCGTTCGACACGCTGCTGTGGCAGCGCGAAGGCCCGGTGCTGACGATCACGCTGCACCGGCCGCAGGCGCTGAACGCGATGACGGCCGCGATGCGCCGCGAGCTCTGCCACGCGCTGGACCTGGCCGACGCCGACGACGCCGTGCGAGCCATCGTCTTCACCGGCAGCGGGCGCGGCTTCTGCGCCGGCTTCGACCTGTCGGCCGGCCCAGCCGCTTTCGACAAGGCCGCAGCGCCGCCACCGCCCGGCGAGGCCGGGCGCGACGGCGGCGGCATCCTCGCGCTGCGCCTGTTCGCCAGCCGCAAGCTGCTGATCGGCGCCGTCAACGGCGCGGCGGTCGGCATCGGCGCGTCGATGCTGCTGCCGATGGACATCCGCATCGCCAGCACGGCGGCGCGTTTCGGCTTCGTCTTCGCGCGCCGCGGCATCGTGCCGGACGCCTGCGCCAGCTGGTTCCTGCCGCGCGTGGTGGGCATCTCGCGCGCGGTCGAATGGGCCACGTCCGGCCGCCTGCTCGGCGCCGACGAGGCACTGGCCGGCGGCCTGCTGCGCGAGACCTGCGCGCCCGAAGAACTGCTGGTCCGCGCGCACGCGCTGGCGCACGAGGTGGCCGACCACGCCGCGCCGGTGTCGGTGGCGATGACGCGCCAGCTGATGTGGCGCATGCTCGGCGCCGACCACCCGATGCAGGCGCACCGCGTCGAGAGCCGCGCCATCGCCGAGCGCGGCGCCGCCGCCGATGCGCGCGAAGGCGTCGCCGCCTTCCTCGGCAAGCGCGCCCCCGCCTTCACCGACCGCGTGTCGGCCGACATGCCGGCCTGCTACCCCTGGTGGGACGAGCCCGCGTTCGACGACCCCGATTCCAGGAGACCGCCCCGATGACCGCCCCGCAGATCGTCCTCGACGACCGCGCCGTGCCCCGCGAGACCGTGCTCGAGCACGGCCGCCGCGCCGCCAGCGGCTTGCACGCGCTCGGCGTGCGCGAAGGCGACACCGTCGCGCTGCTGCTGCGCAACGACTTCGCCTTCTTCGAAGCACAGCAGGCCGCCGCCGCGCTGGGCGCCTACTGCGTGCCGATCAACTGGCACGGCCGCAGCGAAGAGGTGCGCTACATCCTCGACGACGCGCGGCCGAAGGTGCTGGTGGCGCATGCCGACCTGCTGGCGCCACTGCGCAGCGCGCTGCCCGCCGGCCTGCAGGTGCGCGTGGTGCCGACGCCGCCGGAGATCGCGCAGCGCTACGCGCTGTCCGCCGAGGCCTGCACGCCGCAGGCGGGCGACGCGGTGTGGCCGCAATGGCTGGCCGCCTTCGAGCCCTGGGCCGGCCCGCCGATGCGCAGCCGCGCGACCATGATCTACACCTCCGGCACCACCGGCCACCCGAAGGGCGTGCGGCGCGACGCCGCCACGCCCGAGCAGGCGGCCGCCTACGTGCAGATGCTGGCGCGCGTGTACGGCCTGGTGCCGGGCGTGCGCGCGCTGGTCGCCGGGCCGCTGTACCACGCGTCGCCCAACGCCTACGGCCGCCAGGCGCTGCCCAACGCCGACATCGTGGTGCTGCAATCGAAGTTCGACCCCGAGGAAACGCTGGCCGCGATCCAGAAGCACCGCATCACGCACGCCGTGATGGTGCCGACGATGTTCGTGCGCCTGCTGAAGTTGCCGCCCGAGGTGCGCGCGCGCTACGACGTGAGCTCGATCCGCTGGGTCACGCACACCGGCGCGCCCTGCCCGGCCGAGGTCAAGCGCCAGCTGATGGACTGGTGGGGCCCGGTGGTCTATGAGACCTACGGCGGCAGCGAGGTCGGCACCGCCACGCTGGCCACGCCGGACGACGCGCTCGCGTTCCCCGGCAGCGTCGGCGTGCCGACACCCGGCACGCGCATCGCGTTCTACGCCGAAGACGGCACGCGCCTGCCCGAAGGCGAGATCGGCGAGATCTACATGCGCGTGCCCTGCTACGCCGACTTCACCTACCTCAACAACCCCGAGAAGCGCGCCGGCGTCGAGCGCGACGGCCTCATCAGCGTGGGCGACGTGGGCTACCTGAAGGACGGCCACCTGTACCTGTGCGACCGCCGCTCCGACATGGTCATCTCGGCCGGCACCAACATCTACCCGGCCGAGATCGAGATGACGCTGCTGCAATGCCCCGGCGTGCAGGACTGCGCCGTCTTCGGCATCCCCGACGAGGAGTTCGGCGAGTCGCTCGCCGCCGCCGTGCAGTTGCTGCCCGGCGCCACGCTCACGGCGCAGGAGGTGCGCGACTACCTCGGTTCGCGGCTGGCGAAGTACAAGGTGCCGCGGCGCGTGGACTTCCATGCGGCGCTGCCGCGCCAGGACAGCGGCAAGATCTTCAAGCGCCAGCTGCGCGACCCGTTCTGGGAAGCCGCGGGCCGCAAGATCTGAAGATGGCGACGGACGCGGCCGACACCGCCGCTGCACTGCGCGCGGCCCTGCTGCGCCACGGCGGCACCGACGGCGAGGTGCAGGCGCTGCAGCGGCTGACGGGCGGCGCCACCAAGCAGACCTGGGCCTTCGACTGGGTGAGTCGTGATCGCGTGGACCGACTGATCCTGCAGCAGATGACCGAGGTGCCGGCGGCCCCCGGCGGCCCACCCAAGCTGTCGGCCGAGCAGGACGCGGCGCTGATGGTGGTGGCGCGCGAACACGGCGTGCCGGCCCCGGTGCTGCGCCTCGTGCTCGACCCCGCCGGGCCACTGGGCCGCGGCTACGTCACCGAGCGCGTCGACGGCGAGACGCTGGGCCGCAAGCTCGTGGCCGACGCGGCGCTCGCGCCCGCCCGTGCCGTGCTCGCGCGCCAATGCGGCGCGGCGCTCGCCGCCATCCACCGCCTGCCGGCGCAGCGCCTGCCCTTCCTGCAGGTGCTGTCGCCGGCCGACGAGCTGCGGCTGTACGTGGCGCTGCTCGGCGGCCTGGAACGCCGCCACGCCGCGCTGGCCTACGCCGTGCGCTGGGTCGCCGACCGCCTGCCCGCGCGCTGGGCGCAGGCCGTCGTCCACACCGACTTCCGCACCGGCAACCTGATCGTCGGCCCCGAGGGCCTGCGCTGCGTGCTCGACTGGGAGATCGCGCGCATCGGCGACCCGATGCAGGACCTGGCCGTGCTGTGCCTGCGCACCTGGCGCTTCGGCGGCACGCCGCCGGTCGGCGGCTTCGGCACGCGCGAGGACCTGTACGCGGCCTACGAAGCGGCGGGCGGCATGCGTGTCGACCCCGAACGCGTGCGCTTCTGGGAGGTGTTCAACAACCTCAAGTGGGCCATCTCCTGCGTGCGCCGCGGCTCGGCCCGGCGCGCCGACGGCCGGCCGGCGGGCATCGAACTCGGTGCCATCGGCCGCCGGCTCGAGGAACCGTTGTGGGACCTGCTGGGCCTGACGACGGAGGCGGCACGATGAGCGCGCCGGTGCCCGACGCCGCCACGCTGCTGCAGGCGGCCGCCGACTACCTGGAAGGCGCGCTGCTGCCCACGCTGGACGGCTACCACCGCTTCCAGACCCGCGTCACCGTGAACGCGCTGCGCATCGTGATGCGCGAACTGCAGCTGGCGCCGGCGCAGCGGGCCGACGAGCATGCGCGCCTGGCCGCGCTGCTGGGCCACGACGGCGACACCGCGGCGCTCGAAGCCGAGCTCGCCGCCGCCCTGGTCGACGGCCAGCGCCCCCCCGACGACCCCTCCCTGATCGACCACCTGCGCCGCACCTTGCGCGACGCGCTGGCCATCCACAACCCGAAGTGGGCCGCCGATGCGGCCCCCGACAACCCGAGGACCGCTCCATGAACTTCACCGAAGAACAGCTCGCCTTCCAGGACAGCGTGCGCCGCATGGCGGAAAAGCACGTCGCCCCCATCGCCGCCGAGATCGACGAACACGACCGCTTCCCGCTCGAACTGGTGAAGCTGTTCGGCGAGATGGGCCTGATGCAGCTGTGGGTGCCCGAGAAGTACGGCGGCCCCGAAGGCAACCTGACGTCGGTGTGCATCGCGCGCGAGGAGATCAGCCGCTTCTCGCCGGCGGCGGGCTCCATTGCCGGCCTGAACACGATGTTCATCATGCCGCTGCTGCACTTCGGCACCGAGGAGCAGCGCCAGCGCTTCCTGCCGCAGATCGCCGCCGGCGGCGTCGTCACCGCCATCGCCATCAGCGAGCCGCAGGCCGGCAGCGACGTCAGCGCGATGACCACGCGCGCGGTGAAGGACGGCGACAGCTACGTCATCAACGGCCGCAAGCAGTGGTGCAGCTACGGCGTGGCGGCCGACTACATCGTGCTGATGGCGCGCACGCAGGGCGAAACCGGTGCCGACGGCATCAGCGCCTTCGTCATCGAGCCGAAGAAGATGAAGGGCGTCAGCTTCGGCCGCCACGAACGCAAGATGGGCTGGCGCGGCGCCCCCAACACGCCGATCTTCCTGGACAACGTGCGCGTGCCGGTGGAGAACCTGATCGGCGAGGAAGGCAAGGGCTTCCGCGCCAGCCTGCGCGCGCTGGACCTGAACCGCCCGACCATCGGCGCGCAGTGCGTGGGCCTGGCGCAGGGCGCGCTCGACGCCAGCGTGGCCTACGCGAAGGAACGCAAGCAGTTCAAGCGCGCCATCGCCGAGTTCCAGGGCGTGCAGTTCATGCTGGCCGACATGGCCATCAACATCGAGGCCGCGCGCTGCCTGGTCTACGAATGCGCGCGCGCCGGCGACGCCGGCGACTGGAAGCGCCTGAACACGCTGGCCAGCATGGCCAAGTGCTTCGGCAGCGACATGGCGATGAAGGTCACGACCGACGCGGTGCAGGTCTTCGGCGGCTACGGCTACACGATGGACTACCCGGTCGAACGCATGATGCGCGACGCCAAGCTGGCGCAGATCTTCGAAGGCACGAACCAGATCCAGCGCATGGTCATTGCGCGCGACCTGCTGAAGTAACCCGGCGCCCCAGCCGACGACAAGGAGACAAGACGATGACGATGACCCGCCGACAGGTCCTGCAGGTCGCCAGCGGCGCCGCCGCCACGCTGGCCGTGCCGCTGCTGCGCGCGCAGGGCGCCTTCCCGAACGCGCCGCTGCGCATCGTGATCACGGTGCCCGCGGGCGGCGGGCACGACGCGATGATGCGGCTGGTGGGCCAGAAGATCAGCGAGAGCTGGGGCCAGACCTGCGTGGTCGAGTCCAGGCCCGGCGCCAGCGGCGCCATCGCCGCGGTGGCAGTGGCCCGTTCGCCGGCCGACGGCCACACGATGCTGCTGACGAACAGCAACTTCCTCAGCACCACGATCCTGCAGCCGAACGCCGGCTACAAGGTGAGCGACTTCGTGCCCGTGAGCATGCAGGTGCTGACGCCGATCGCCATCGGCGTGCGCTCGGGCCTCAACGTCAACACGATCCAGGAATGGGTGGCGCTGGCGAAGAAGCAGCCGGGCAAGCTGACCTACGGCTCCTACGGCCAGGGCTCGGGCGGCCACTTCGTCGGCGAGCAGCTCAACGCCGCCGCCGGCATCGAGACCACGCACGTGCCCTACAAAGGCGAGGCGCCGGCGATCCAGGACGTGCTGGGCGGCCAGATCGACGCCGTCATCGCGTCGCTCGGCGGCGCGTCGCGCCACCCCGGCAAGATCAAGGCGCTGGCCATCGCCAGCCCGACGCGTTTCCCGATCTACAACGACGTGCCCACCTTCGCCGAGGCCGGCCTGCCCGACGTCAACATGCCGGGCTGGGGCGGCGTCTTCCTGCCGGCGGCGACGCCGAAGGCGGTGGTCGCGAAGCTGAGCGCCGAGCTGAACCGCGTGATCATGCTGCCCGACGTGCAGGCCAAGATGCTGGACCTGGGCTTCGAATCGGTGGGCTGGGGCGCCGACAAGCTGCAGGCCTTCCTCGACGAGCAACTCGTGAAGACGCGCAAGCTGGTCGATTCGGGGCGCGTGAAGCTCTGACACGGGCGGTGGCGCGGTCGGCGCTGCCGTGACGGCACGGGCCGCGCGCCGTCACGGACGGCGCGCGACCAGCAGTGCCACCAGGCGGCGCGCCAGCGGCGCCGCGACCAGCACCACCGGGAAGGCCACCGCCCAGGCGGTGAGCCAGGCGCCGAGCCAGAGGCCGGCGTACGGCTCGCCGAATCCGACGGCGCGGTAGGTCGAGATGCCCGACACCAGCAGCGACATCAGTCCCGACAGGATCAGGCCGAACAGTGCGGGGGCCGCTTGAGGTGGCAGCATGTCGGTTCTCCTCGGGGCGTTTCGTTCAGGCCGGCTGTTGCACGCGGTCCAGGCTGCGCGCGACGTGCCGACCGAAGAGGCGCGCGGTCTTGACGTCGCCCGGGACGAAGGCGTCCGCGGGTGCCGAGTGCCCGGCCTGCGCCATCAGCCCCGTCCACGAGCCCAGCCGGTTGGCCGCCTCGTCGTAAGGCACGCCGGCGTGCTGCTCGGGCAGGATGGGATTGCCCACCCACAGCATGCCGTGCTGCATGCTGAAGACGAACATCGACAGCAGCGTCGACTGCTTGTCGCCCGACGGCAGCGAAGACACCGTGAAGCCGGCGGCGAGCCGGCCCTTGAGCTGCTGCGTCCGCCACAGGCGCCCGGTGGCGTCCATGAAGCCCTTGAAGGGCGCGCTGACGCCGCCCAGGTAGGTCGGCGAGCCGAAGACGAAGCCGTCGTAGCCGACGAGGGTGTCCGGCGCGCGGGCCGCGTCCTCGGCCCGGATCAGCCGGGCGTCGACGCCTTCGATTTCCGACGCACCGGCGAGCACGTGGCGCGCGATGAACTCGGTGTGCCCATGGGCGCTGTGATAGACGATGGCGAGTTGGCTCATGGGGGTGGTCTCCAGGAAGGTCGAGGGTTCTCGGAAGCGGCCGCCGGTTCAGGCGGCCAGGGTCGCCAGCACGGCGGCCGCGAGGTACAGGCCGGCGCCGAAGGCGGCGTGGTTGGCCAGGTTGCGAAAGGCGTTCTTCAGCGGCGCCGGCGTCTTCAGCGCCAGCACGCCGGCGCCCATCGCCGGCTGCATCACGAACCAGGGCGCGGCGACCGTGAGCACGCCGAAGGCCAGCGCCGGCGCCGCCGTCGGCCGGTCGAGCCATGCGGCGCCCTGCCACCCGACCAGCAGGGCCGCGTACACGATGCCGACGGCGTAGTGCGTCAGCCAGCCCAGGCCTTGTTCGAACCGGACCGGCGCGGCCCGGGCGATGGCGGAATGCGCCAGGCGGCCGTGCGCGATGTGCCCGACCCAGCGGCCGACCATCGCGAAGCCGGTGCCCGGCAGGCCCAGGCGCGCGGCCAGCGCCAGCCAGGCGTCCATGCAGGCGGTGGCGCCGATGCCGACGAGGGCGACGCGCGCGGCGGTGGTCAGGGTGCTCATGGGGTTCTCCTCGAATCGCTTGCAGGCCGGAGCCGGTGAAGGCAATATAGAAGTTGAAGTCAACTTCAAGTCAAGCGGTCTCGATGGACATTTCTGAAGTCGCCCGCCGTTCGGGCGTGGCCGCCTCGGCGCTGCGCTACTACGAGCGCAAGGGCCTGATCCGTTCGCTGGCCTCGGAAGGCGCGCGGCGCAAGTTCGCGCCGGCGGTGCTGGACCAGCTCGCGCTCATCGCGCTCGGGCAGGCGGCCGGCTTCTCGCTGGACGAGATCCGGGTCATGTTCACGCCGGGCGGCGAGCCCGACATCGACCGCGCGATGCTGTCGGCGAAGGCCGACGAGCTCGAGCGCGTGGTCAAGCGGCTGAAGGCGATGATCGAAGGCTTGCGGCACGCGGCGGCCTGCCCGGCGCCGAGCCACGCCGCCTGCCCGTCGTTCCAGCGGCTGCTGAAGGCCGCCGCGGCCGGCGCGCTGGAAAACCGCCAGCGCCGGCTGGCGCCGCGCGGCGCGGCCTGATCGGGCCGCCGGTCAGACGCTCAGGCCGCCGCCCGCACCGGCCGCATCAACGCGAACAGCAGCTGCGCGCAGCCCGCCGCCAGCCCCAGCCCCACGCCCAGGCGCCAGGCCAGTTCGTACGAGCCCGACAGGTCGAACAGCACGCCGCCACCGAAGGCGCCGGTGAAGCTGCCGAGCTGGTGGCTCATGAACGCCAGGCCGCTGACCATGGCCTGCCAGCGCAGGCCGAACATCTCGACCACCGAGCCGGCAATGAGCGGGCTGACGCCCAGCCACAGAAAGCCCATCACGCCGGCGAAGAGCAGCGTGCTGGCCATCGTGGGCGGGGTCGAGAAGTACACCGCCAGCACGGTCGAGCGCGACACGTACAGCAGCCCCAGCAGCGCCTGCTTGTTCCAGCGCCCGCCGGCCCAGCCGAAGAACAGGCTGCCGAGCACGTTGAACGCGCCGATGGTGGCCAGCGCCTGCGCGCCGAGCATCGGGTCCATGCCGCAGAGGTCCAGGTAGGACGGCAGGTGCGTCGTCAGGAAGACGAGCTGCATGCCGCAGACGAAGTAGGCCAGCGCCATGACGACGAAGGCCGGCCGGCGCAGCGCGTTGCCGAGCATGGCGCGCGCGCCCTGGGCCTCGCCATGCACCACCGGCAGCGCGGCCATCCCGTCGACGCGGCCGGCCACCCAGGCGCCGGGCAGCATCATCAGCGCCAGCGCCACGAAGCCAAAGATGCCGGCGCGCCAGCCGTGGCCCTGCGCCAGCGCCTGGCCGATCGGCGCGGCGATCAGCGCGCCGAGCGAACCGCCGGCCGACACCATGCCCATCACGTTGCTGCGCAGCGCCACCGGCACGGCGCGCGCGGTGATCGCCATCGCCAGCGCGCTGCCGGTGCAAGACACCGCGATGCCGACGCCGAAGCCGGCGCCGAAGAGCACGCCGAGGAAGCCGCCGGCAGTGGCCAGCGTCAGCATCGACACGGCGTACATCGCGCAGCCGAACAGCATCACCGGCCGGTAGCCCCAGCGCACCACCGCCGCGCCCGAGAACGGTTGCAGCACGCCCCACGTGAGGTTCTGCACCGCCACCGCCAGCGTGAACTGCGAGACGCTGATGCCCAGGTCCTTCGTCAGCGCCGGCATGAAGATGCCCAGGCTCTGGCGCAGGCCCATCGCCAGGCTGAGCATCAGCGCGGCGCCGAAGAGCATGGCGGCCACCGGCCGCAGGCTGCGCAGGCCGGTCATGGGGCGGTCGGAGGGTTCATTCCTTTTGTATTCTCTGCTCTCTCACGATCTCGCCCCAACGCTGCGCTTCCTGATCGACGCGGCGCTGGAACGGCTCCGGCCCCAGGAAGGTGGGCTGCGAGCCGATGGCCAGCAGCTGGTCGCGCACCTCGGCTGTCTCCAGCGCCTGGCCGACCGCGGCCGCGATGCGCTGCACCGCGGCAAGCGGCGTCTGCGCCGGCGCGAGCAGGCCGAACCAGGCGTCGACCTCGAAGCCCGGCAGCGCCTCGCCGATGGGCCGCGCGCCCGGCACCAGCGGCGTCGCCTTCGCCGCCGCCACGCCCAGCAGGCGGATGCGGCCGGCCTCGACCTGGCCCTTCAGCGCCGCGTTCAGCGAGGTCATCACGAGCTTCACTTCGCCGGTGCTCACCGCCATCTGCACCGGGCCACCGCCGACGTAGGGCACGTGCAGCAGCTTGATGCCGGCGGCGCGCGCGAAGCCTTCCATCGCCAGGTGGCCGAGCGAACCGACGCCGCCCGCACTGCCATAGGCCAGAGGCTGCGCCTGCTTCGCGGCGTAGTCGATCAGGCCCTTGGTGTCGACCGGCGGGATGTCGGCGCTGCCGATCAGCACCATCGGCGACACCGCGGCCACCGCCACCGGGACCAGGTCGCGCGTCTCGTAGCCGGTGGTGCGGGAGACCAGCGGGTTGATGAAGACGGCGTTGTTGTTCAGCAGCAGCGTGTTGCCGTCGGGCTTGCTGCGCGCCACGAAGGCCGAGCCCACCGAGCCGGCGGCGCCCGGCTTGTACTCGACGATCACGGTGCGCCCCAGCAGCCGCTGCAGCGGCGCCTGCAGCGCGCGCGCCACGCCGTCGTTGGTGCCGCCGGGCGGCGTGGGCACGATGATGCGGATCGGCGTGCTGTCCTGCACCGCCGCGGCGAGCGGCAGGGCCAGGGCGACGAGCAGGGCCTTCAGGAATCGGGTGCGCATGGGGGTCTCCTCTCGGGGGTGTTCAGGCGGCGGCGCCGGCGCTGCGCAGCGCGGCGATCTCGGCGTCGCTGAAGCCGCCGTCGCGCAGCACGGCGTCGGTGTGCTGGCCGGGGCGGGCAATCGTCGGGCCCTGCACCTCGCCGGGCGTGCGGTCGAAGCGCGGGGCGGGTGCGGGCTGGCGCACGCCGTCGTTCATCACGTAGGCCTGGCGCGCCACCGCGTGCGGGTGCTCGGCCGCTTCGCTGACGTGCAGCACCGGCGCGAAGCAGGCGTCGCTGCCTTCGAGCACGCCGCGCCACTGCTCGCGCGAACGGGTGGCGAAGATGGCGGCGAAGCGCGCGCGCAGCGCCGGCCAGTTCGCTCGGTCCATGCGGTCGGGCACGCTGGCGGGGTCGATCTCCAGGCGCTTCAGCAGTTCGGCGAAGAAGCGCTGCTCGATCGCGCAGACGGTGATCCACTGGCCGTCGCAGGTGCGGTAGACCGTGTTCCACGGCGCGGCGCCGCCCAGGATGTGCTCGCCGCGCTTCTGGCGCCAGGTGCCGCCGGCGAGCTGGCCGTGGATGCCGGCCATCAGCGCGCCGACGCCGTCGACGATGGCGGCGTCGACCACCTGGCCCTGGCCGGAGCGCGTGCGCTCGAGCAGCGCCGCCAGCACGCCCATCGCGAGGAAGGTGCTGCCGCCGCCGAAGTCGCCGACCAGGTTCAGCGGTGCCACCGGGGGGCCGTCTTCGGGGCCGATGGCTTCGAGCGCGCCGGTGAGCGCGATGTAGTTGAGGTCGTGCGCCGCCGCCTGCGCCAGCGGCCCGCGCTGGCCCCAGCCCGTCATGCGGCCGAAGACGAGGCCGGGGTTGACGGCGTGGCAGTCGGCCGGCCCGAGGCCCAGGCGCTCCATCACGCCGGGGCGGAAGCCTTCGATCAGCGCGTCGGCCTTGCCGATCAGGCGCAGCGCGGCGTCGCGGCCCGCCGGCGACTTGATGTCCAGCGCGACCGAGCGCTTGCCGCGCGTGGCGACGTCGAAGCGCGGGTCGCGCTTGATGCCGAGGTCGGCCTCGCCGAGGCGGTCGATGCGCACGACCTCGGCGCCCATGTCGGCCAGCAGCATGCCGGCGAGCGGCGCCGGGCCGATGGCGGCCATCTCGATGATGCGGAAGCCGGAGAGAGGTCCCATGAATGTCGTCGTCCTGGTCGTCGGGTGAAGGGAAATCAGGCGAACAGCGCCTGCATTGCCGCCACGTGGCGCGTGCCGCCCTGCTGCGTGGCGGCGGCGCTCACGTGCACGGCACGCCGCCCGGCCTGCACGCAGGCCGCACGGAAATGCGTGGTCTCGGCCTGCGCGGCGCGCAGGTACTGCAGGCTCAGCTGGCGCAGCGACAGCTCGCGCGCCTCGGCCGGCACGGCGTTGGCCGCCGCGCTCATCAAGCCGGCGGCCACGACGCCGCCGTGCAGCGCCGGCAACGCGACCGAACCCACCTGCCAGGGCTGGAAGTCCAGCACCAGCGCGTCGGCCTGCGGGCGCAGCGCCAGCAGCGCGGCGAACGAGGCCGCCTCGGGCGCCCGCGCGTCGGCATGGCGCGCCGACTGCTCGGCGCGGCGTTCCGGCGGATCGTCGCTGCTCGACGCACGCCCGGGGCCGAGGCCGACCACGTAGCGGCCGCTCAGGCGCGCGATGACGGGCCCGCCGTCGTGCCGCGCCTCGCCGGCGACGAGCGCGCTGGCGCCGTCGGTGGCCAGGCAGCGCGCGTCGACGACGATGTCGCGGCCGGGCTCCGGCGCGGCGTGGAAGTCCAGCTGCAGCGACAGCGTGGCGGTGATGCCGGTCGACGCTCGCGCCGCGTAGCAGGCCGGCGCGCCGGACTGGTCGAGCACCGCCGCGACGACGCGCAGGTCGAGCGCACCGCCGGGCGTGCACAGCGCCGGCCGGCACGGCAGCCGCATGCGCGCCACCGGCCCTTCGCCGTCGGGCCCGGGCCTCAGGCCTTCCCAGCGCACGCCGAGCGCGCGCGGCAGCGGCACGGCGTTCAGGTGCCGCTCGCCACTGCCGAACGGAAAGCCGCTCTCGTCGAACGCGGCCGGGCTCAGCACAGCGCCGCCGCCGCGGCCAGGCGCTCGCGGCACTCGCGCACCAGACGTTCGAGCAATTCGGCGCAGGTCGGCACGTCGTCGATCAGGCCGACCACCTGGCCGGCCCAGACCACGCCGTCGTCGAGGGCGCCGCTCTGCAGCGCGGCGCGGCCACGCGCGCCGGCCACCAGCGGGCGCAGGTCGTCGAAGGTGCAGCCGCCTTCGCGCCGCTCCAGCCGGATCACCTCTTCCGACACCGCGTTGGCCAGCACGCGCGCCGTGTTGCGCAGCGTGCGGAACATCAGCCGCGTGTCGGTCTCGCGCGCGGCCACCAGGCGTTGCTTGATGGCCGCGTGCACCGGCGCTTCCTGCGTGGCGACGAAGCGCGTGCCCATGTTGACGCCCTCGGCGCCGAGCGCCAGCGCCGCCGCCATGCCGCGCCCGCAGGCGATGCCGCCGGACGCGATGACGGGCACTTCGAGCGCGCGCACCGCGGCGGGAATGAGCACGAGGCCGGGCACGTCGTCCTCGCCCGGGTGGCCGGCGCATTCGAAGCCGTCGATGCTGACGATGTCGACGCCGCGCTTCTGCGCCGCCAGCGCGTGGCGCACCGAGGTGCACTTGTGGATGACGGTGATGCCGGCGCCGCGCAGGCGCGCGAACACGGCCTCGGGCACGTTGCCGGCGGTCTCGACGATCTTCACCCCGTGCTCGACGATGACGTCGAAGATGCGCTCGTAGGGCGGCGGCGACACCGTGCGCAGCATCGTCACGTTGACGCCGAAGGGCAGCGCGGTCAGCGTGCGGCAGCGCTCGATCTCGCGGCCCAGGTCTTCCGGCGTGGCCTGCGTCAGCGCGCTCAGCGTGCCCAGGCCCCCGGCATTGCTGACGGCCGCGGCCATCTCGGCCGTGCCCACCCACTGCATGCCGCCTTGCACGATGGGCAGGCGCACGCCCAGGCGTTCGCTGACGCGTGTCTTCATGCGGGAGCGGTCAGTCGAGCTTGATGCCGCTGCTCTTGACCACCGCGGTCCAGCGTTCGAGGTCGCTCGCGATCACCTTGCCGAACTCGGCCGGCGTGTTGGCCACCGGCTCGTAGCCCATGTCGTAGATCTTCTTCAGCACGTCGGGCAGCGCGCAGATGCGGCGCACCTCGGCGTTCCACTTGTCGATGATGGCCGGCGGCGTGCCGGCCGGAAGGAACAGCGCGCCCCAGCCCGCAAGGTTGATCTCCGGAAAGCCCGCCTCGGCGAAGGTGGGCACGTTCGGAAAGTCCTTCAGCCGCTGCGGGCTGGCCATGACGATCAGCTTGACCTTGCCTTCCGACAGCTGGCGGCCGTAGAAGCCCACCGAGCCATAGGCCAGCTGCAGCTGGCCGCTGACGAGGTCGGGGAACGAAGCCGCCTCGCCCTTGTAGGGCACGTGCGTGATGTCGATGCCGGCCGCCTTGTTGAGGCCGGCGCCGATGATGTGCGCGCCCGAGCCCACGCCGTAGCTGCCGAAGCTCATCGTGCGCGGCTTGGCCTTCGCGAGCGCGATGACCTCGGCCAGCGTGTTCGCCGGCAGCGCCGCGTTGGCCGCCATCGCGATCGGGAAGCTCGCCACCAGCGACACCGGCGCCAGGTCCGAAGCCTTGTACGGCGGGTTCGCCTGCAGCACCAGGTTCTGCACGAAGCCGCTGATCGTGAACAGCGCCGTGTAGCCGTCGGCCGGCGCCTTCGCGACCGCCGCTGTCGCGAGCATCGTGTTCGCGCCCGCGCGCGATTCGACGATCACCTGCTGGCCCCAGGCGGTGCTCATCTTCTCGGCGATGGTGCGCGCGAGCAGGTCGAGGTTGCCGCCCGGCGCGGTGGGGATCACGATGCGCACGGGGCGCGACGGGAAGGCGTCCTGCGCGCGCACGCCACCGGCGAGGCCGAGTGCACCGAGCGCGAGCGCCGCGCTGGCGCGGCGGCGGGAAGGTGACGCGGGCGTGGCGTCGGGGCGGCGGGGGTTCGTCATGTCGGCGTCACTCCATCTTGATGTTGTTGGCGCGGACCACCGCGCCCCACTTCTGGATCTCGGCCGCGAGGTCCTTCGCGAACTCCGGGCCGCTGTTGCCCACGGGCACGAAGCCCATGTCGAGAATGCGCTTCTGCACGTCGGGCATGGCGGTGATGCGGCGCACTTCCTGCGTCCACTTCTCGACCACCGCGGCCGGCGTGCCGGCGGGCAGGAAGAGGCCGCCCCAGCCGGCGAGGTTGACGTCGCCGTAGCCCGCCTCGGCGAAGGTGGGCACGGTGGGGAAGTCCTTCAGGCGCTGCGGGCTCGCCACGGCGATGAGCTTCACCTTGCCGGTGGGCACCTGGCGCGCGTAGAAGCCGACCGAGCCGTAGGCCAGCTGGATCTGGCCGCTCACCAGGTCGGGCAGCGAGGCCGCCTCGCCCTTGTAGGGCACGTGGACCACGTCGATGCCGGCCAGCTTGTTCAGGCCCTGGCCGATGATGTGGCCGCTGGAGCCGACGCCGTAGCTGCCGAAGCTCATGCGGCCGGGCTTGTCCTTCGCGGCCTTGACGAACTCGGTGAGATCGTTCGCCGGCATCGAGGTGCTGGCCGCGAGCGCGATCGGGAACGAGGCCACCATCGAGACCGGCGTGAAGTCGGTCATCTTGTACGGCGGGTTGGCTTGCAGCACGAGGTTCTGCACGAAGCCGCTCAGCGTGAAGAGCGCCGTGTAGCCGTCGGCCGGTGACTTTGCGACCGCCTGCGTGGCGAGCACCGTGTTGGCACCGGCGCGCGACTCGACGATCACCTGCTGGCCCCAGGCGGCCTGCAGCTTCTCGGCGACGGTGCGCGCCAGCAGGTCCATGTTGCCGCCGGCGGCGGTGGGAATCAGCACGCGGATCGGCCGCGACGGGAAGGCGTCCTGCGCGGCGGCGGTGCCGGCGAGACAGAGCGCCCCGAGGGCGGCGACGGCAAGGCGGCGGGCGGGGTTCGGCGTCATCGGGGTCCTGCGGTGGGTGGGGTGTTGCCACCATGTGACGGTGGTTCTACCATTCACACATCCTAGGCCCCGAGCCGCCGGGCGGTCAATGCGGGTCCACCCTGCGCCCAGGGGGATGGGCCGGCTACAGGTCCAGCAGCAGGCGTTCCGAGCGCGCACCCGAGCAACAGACCATCATGGCCGTGTTCGCGGCGCGCTCGTCGTCGCTCAGGCACTCGTCGCGGTGCTCGGGCACGCCCGCCTTCACGCCGACGCGGCAGCTGCCGCAGATGCCCTGCATGCACGAATACGCCACGTCGACGCCGTGGTCGAGCAGCACGTCGAGCACGCTGCTGCCCTTGGGCACCTGGAACACGCGGCCGTCGCGCGCCAGCTCGACCGCAAAGCCCCCCTCGGCCGCCGGCGCCTGCGCAGCGCCGAAGCGTTCGACGTGGCAGCGCGCGGGCTCGATGCCGGCGGCCGCGACGGCCGCCGCGAAATCGTCGAGCATCGGCGCCGGGCCACAGGCGTAGAGCTGCGCCCCGGCGGGTGCCGCCGCGGCGATGGCGCGCAGATCGGGCCGGCCGTTGTCGGCGCTGAAGTGCAGGTGCAGCTCGCCGCCCGGGGCGGCGGCCAGCGCCTGAAGGCGCTCGCGGAACGCCATCGCGCGCGCGTCGCGCGCCACGTAGTGCAGCTGCCAGGCCCGGCCGATCGCGGCCAGGCGCTCCACCATCGACAGGATCGGCGTGATGCCGATGCCGCCGGCCACCAGCACGCTGGCGGGCGCCGATTCGTCGAGCGCGAAGTCGTTCACCGGCGCATGCGCCTGCAGCCGCTGGCCGACGCGGGCCACGTCGTGCAGCCAGGCCGAGGCGCCGCGGCCGGCGGCTTCGCGTTTGACGGCGATGTGCCAGCGGCCGGCCGCGCCGCCGTACAGCGAGTAGCTGCGCCGCAGCCGGCCCGGCAGGTCGAGGTCGACGTGCGCCCCGGGCGTGAACGGCGGCAGCGGCGCACCATCGGCGGCCTCCAGCTCGAAGGAGTGGATGTCCGCCGCCTCCAGGCGGATCTGGCGGATGAGGACATCGATCGGGGTCGGGTTCATGCGGGGCGGGTGCAGGGCGCGTTCGGCTTGACGGAGGAATGGTAATCCATAGAATGTCCTAAGGTTCAACCAATCAGACAAACCCCGAGGAGCCGCCGTGTTGACGCACGAAGACAACGAGACCCTGGTCCGCGTGGGCCCGGGCACGGCGATGGGCCGGCTGATGCGGCTCTACTGGATCCCGTTCCTGCGCGCGAGCGACGTCGAACGCGACGGCCAGCCGCACCGCGTGCGCCTGCTCGGCGAGGACCTCGTCGCCTTCCGCGACAGCAGCGGCCGCGTCGGCCTCGTCGACCACGCCTGCCCGCACCGCGGCGCGCCGATGGTCTTCGCCCGCAACGAGGACGACGGCCTGCGCTGCGTGTACCACGGCTGGAAGTTCTCGGTCGACGGCCAGTGCCGCGAGATGCCGGCCGAGCCCGCGAACAGCCCGATGTGCGCGCGCATGAAGATCACCGCCTACCCGGTGCGCGAACGCAACGGCATGCTGTGGGCCTACATGGGCCCGGACGCCGAGCACGCGCCGCCGCTGCCCGACCTGGAATGGAACCTGGTGCCGGAGGAGAACGTCGCCATCTCCATCCGCGTGCAGGAATGCAACTGGCTGCAGGCGCTGGAAGGCGAGATCGACTCCGCGCACGCCGCCATCCTGCACGGCCGCGTCGCGAAGGACGGTGTGATCAACACCTGGAAGCAGGCGCAGGACCTGGCGCCCACCTTCGAGTGCGTGGTCCACGAAGGCGGCGTGCGCATCGCGTCGCGCCGCACGCTCGACGCCGAGCGCCAGTACGTGCGCGTCAACCAGTTCCTGATGCCCTTCTGGACGCTGGTGCCGCCGTTCAGCACCTACCCCGAACTGAGCGGCCACGCCTGGGTGCCGATCGACGACGAGCACACGCTGTGCATCATGTTCTCGTACCACCCGACGCAGCCCTTCTACGAGAAGACGCGCAAGGTCTTCAAGGAAGGGCACAACGGCCGCGAGACCGGCCATGCGTCGGACGCGTCGTTCGAGCCGCGGCCGGTGACGGTGCCCTTCCCGAAGTACTGGAGCCGCTACAACCGCGGCAACGCGTACCAGTTCCGCCACGACCTGCAGGTGAAGACCTACAACTCCGGCCTGCCCGGCCTGTGGGTGCAGGACGCGGCCTGCCAGTCGGGCGTGGCCGCCATCTACGACCGCACGAAGGAACACCTGGGCACCAGCGACACCGGCATCGCGCGCACACGCCGCGTGCTGCTGGACAGCGTGCGCAAGCTGCAGGCCGAAGGCCAGCGGCCGGCATCGGCCGACCACCCGGACCGCTTCATGGTGCGCGCGGTGTCGCTCACCATCCCCGCCGGCGGCGACTGGATGGCGCTCGGCGGCCCCTTCATGCAGGCACGCCTGGGCGCCGACTTCGGCTACCAGCCCTGAACCGCCCATGACCGAAGCCCTGGACCGGCTGCCGCAGGAATTTCCGCCCCACCGCCCGCGCCCCGCCGGCGCGCCCACGGCGCTGGCCGGCGTGCGCGTGGTCGACTTCACGCACTTCATCGCCGGCCCGCTGGCAACGATGTTCCTCGCCGACATGGGCGCCGAGGTCATCAAGGTCGAGCCCCCCGCGCGCGGCGACGAACTGCGCTACTACCCGCCGGTGCTGCCCGAGCTGCCGGCGCAGGGCGCGCCGTTCTTCTGGGCCAACCGCAACAAGCGCAGCCTCGCGCTCGACCTGAAGACGCCGGAGGGCATCGAGATCGCACTCGACCTGATCCGCGGCGCCGACGTCGTCATCGAGAACTTCTCCACCGGCGTGATGGACCGCCTGGGCCTGGGCTACGAGCGCTGCCGCGCGCTGAACCCGCGCGCCGTGTTCTGCTCGATCTCGGCCTACGGCCGCGAAGGGCCGTACCGCGACCGCCTGGGCTTCGACCCCGTGGCGCAGGCCGAGAGCGGCTTCGTCGCGATGAACGGCTACCCCGACCGCCAGGGCGTGCGCGCCTCCTCGGCGGTGATGGACATCAGCACCGCGATGATGGTGGGCAACGCCGTGCTCGGCGCCCTCTTCGCCCGCAACCGCGACGGCGAAGGCCAGTTCGTCGAGGTGGGGCTCTTCGACACGGCGCTGCTGATGACCGGCTGGGCGTCGATGCAGCACCTGATGACGGGCGTACCGCACAAGCGCCACGGCAACACCAGCACCGACACCAGCCCGTCGGGCGTGTTCCAGTCGAAGGACCAGGCCTTCTACATCAACTGCGGCAACGACAAGATCTTCAACCGCCTGGCACTGCAGGTGCTGGAGCGGCCCGACCTCGCGAACGACCCCGTGCTCGCCCAGCGCCAGGGCCGCCTGGCGCGCCAGAACGAGCTCTTCGCCACGCTGGACGAACTCTTCGCGCAGCAGCCCTGGGCGTACTGGCAGGAACGCATGCGCGCGGCGCAGATTCCCTGCGGCGAGGTGCGCAGCGTCGGCGAGGCGCTGCGCTCGCCCGAGGCGCGTGCGCGCGAGGCGGTCACGTGGATCCCGCACCCCACCGTGGGCCAGGTGCCGAACGTGGCCTCGCCGATCCGCTTCGCGAAGACACCGGTCGTCGACCCCGTGGCGGCGCCGACCATCGGCCAGCACAGCGAAGAGATCCTGCGCGAGGTGCTGGGCTACGACGACGCGCGCATCGCCGCACTGGCGGCGCGCGGCGTGTTCGGCGAGCGCGTGGCCTTGAAGCCGCCGGCCGCATGACGGCCGACCGCACGCTGCGCGGCCGCGTCGCGGTGGTCGGCATCGGCGAGACGCCGTACTACAAGCACGGCCAGTCGCCCGACCCCGAGTTCAAGCTGGTGCTGAAGGCCATCCTCGCGGCCTGCGCCGACGCCGGCCTGGACCCGCGCAAGATCGACGGCTTCGCCAGCTACGCCAACGACCGCAACGACCCGGCGCGGCTGGCCTCGGCGCTCGGCGTCCACCAGCTGCGCTCGGCGACGATGCAGTGGGGCGGCGGCGGCGGTGGCTGCGCCGCCGCGGTGGCCAACGGCGCCGCCGCCATCGCCGCCGGCATGGCCGACTGCGTGGTGGTGTACCGCGGCCTGGCACAAGGCGAGTTCGGCCGCTTCGGCCAGACGGTGGGCGAGAACGCGCTCGCCGGCGAGATGGCGTACCAGGTGCCCTACGGCGTGATCGCGCCGCCGCAGAAGTTCGCGATGCGCGTGCAGCGCTTCATGCACGAGCACGGCGTGCAGCCCGAAGCACTGCGCGCCATCGCGCTGGCGTCGTACCACCACGCGCAGGCGAACCCGCGCGCGGTGATGCACGGCAAGCCGCTGGATGCGGCGCGCTACGACGCCGCGCGCTGGATCGTCGAGCCGTTCCGCCTGTTCGACTGCTGCATGGAGAACGACGGCGCCGCCGCGCTGGTGCTGGTGGCCGCCGAACGCGCGCGCGACTTTCCGCAACCGCCCGCCTACCTGCTGGCCGCCGCGGCCGGCGGTGGCTTCCGCTCCGGCGCGCAGCCGCACAACGCGCCGCTCTACGCCACCGCGAACTTCGGCAGCATCGCGCGCGACCTCTACGCGATGGCGCGCCTGGGCCCGGCCGACGTCGGCAACGTACAGAGCTACGAGAACTTCACTGGCGCGGTGATCATGGCGCTCGCCGAGCACGGCTTCTTCAAGCCCGAGGACGCGAACGAGTTCGTGCGCCCCGAGAACCTGATCGCCCCCGACGGCCGCCTGCCGCTGAACACCAGCGGCGGCAACCTCGCCGAGTGCTACATGCACGGCTTCGAGCTGATCCTGGAAGCGGTGCGCCAGGTGCGCGGCCAGTCCACCAGCCCGGCACGCCGACGCGACGTGTCGCTGGTGATCGGCGGCCCGATGGTCACGCCGGGCAGCAGCCTGCTGATCGGTTCGGAGAACACGCTGTGAACGCGACCTACCTGCCGCCCGGCCTGCCGGCGCCGACCGCCGAACGCGACGGCCTGTCGGCACCCTACTGGGCCGGCCTGCGCGAAGGCCGGCTGATGGTGCAGCGCTGCGCCCACTGCGGCACCTGGCAGTTCGGCCCGGAGTGGATCTGCCACCAATGCCACGCCTTCGACCCCGCGTGGGTCGAGGTGGCGCCCGAAGGCCGCATCTTCAGCTGGGAACGGGTCTGGCACCCGTCGCACGCGGCGCTGAAGGCGCACGGGCCCTACCTCGTCGTGCTGGTGGAGCTGCTGCAGGCCGGCGGCGTGCGCATGCTCGGCAACCTGCTCGGCGACCCGCTGCAGGCCGTGCGGATCGGGGCGCCGGTGCGCGGCGTCTTCGAGGCGCACGGCGAAGGCGACGCCGCCTACGGGCTGCTCCAGTGGCAGCACACCCAGGCGTGACGTACATCACGCGCAGCGTATCACTACTACCATTTTAGGTATCAAGTCTAGCCTTTAGGTGCCGTTACAGAACCATCTGTGACCGACAACGAGAGGACTGGGCGATGAAGACCAAGGGTTTGGCGATCTCCGCAGGCGCGCTGGGCGTGGCGGCGGCGGCCTGGCTGGGCGGCAGCGTCGTGGTGGGGCAGCGCGCCGAGACGGCGCTGCAGGCCCTGAAGAACGCCCCGCGCAGCGCCGGCGGTGGTGTGCGCATCACCAGACTCACGCACGAGCGCGGACTCTTCAGCGCCAAGGGTCAGGCGGAAATCACCGTCGAGCCCGGCTGCGCGGCCGATGCCGGCGACGACGAGAACGTCACCGTGCGCGTCGACTACACGGTGTCGCACCTGATCGGGCCGTCGAACCTGGCGCGCTTCGACTGGCAGGCGACGCCGACCGGCGCCAGTGCCGACGAGTTCAAGGCGGTCTTCGGCTCGGCCTCGCCGCTCACCGGCAGCGGCGCCGTGGGCCTGGACGGCGCGCTGCGCACCGACATGGGCCTGCCCGAAGTGTCGCTCCGGCGCGCGGGTGAATCGCTTCAGGTCGCGCCGTCCAAGGGCTTCCTGTCGGTCAACGGCGACGCGCTCGCCTTCGGCTGGAAGGTCGACCGCGTCGTCACGCGCGGCGGCGGCATGGCGATGGAGGTGAAGGACATCGTCATCGACGTCGACCTGAAGAACCGCCACCGCGGCACCGGGTTCGCGCGCCTGGGCGCCGAGCACGTGAGCCTGGGCGTCGGCACGCTCGAAGGCGTATCGCTGCGTTCCGAGGCCAGCGAGCGCGGCGACCGGCTCGACTTCACCGTGACACCGGCGATCCGCCGCGTGCAGGCCAGCGGCGTGGAACTGAACGACCTGGCGCTCGAGATCGCGGCCAAGGGCCTGGACACCGGCAGCGTCGAGACGCTGACGAAGGTGTTCGAAGACAGCTGCGGCATGCAGAGCCTCACCGCCGACGAAGGCCGCAAGGCTCGCGACGCGGTGGTCAAGCTGCTGGCGCGCGGCCTGTCGGTCGGCATCCCGAAGCTGGCCGGCAAGGGCCGGGACGGCGGGCTCGACGGCAGACTGCTCGTCGAACTGGCCGAGGCGAAGGACGGCCGGCCCTCGCTGGCCGCGCAACTGCGCTCCAGCGGCCGCCTCGAGATCACCGGCACGCTGGTGCCGGC
The DNA here is from genome assembly GCA_963204815.1 of Pseudomonadota bacterium. Classification (GTDB taxonomy): domain Bacteria; phylum Pseudomonadota; class Gammaproteobacteria; order Burkholderiales; family Burkholderiaceae_C; genus Rubrivivax. The sequence goes on from CAUJHQ010000060.1 coordinate 47,956, forward strand.
CGACAAGCGCGACATGGCGGTGGCGATGGGCTTCGCGCTCGCCAAGGGCACCGGCCTCACCGCCGCCTACGAGTACGCCGACGGCGTGCTGAAGGTGAACGAACGCACGCACGATGCCGGCGCCATGCTCGCCGGCCTGAAGCAGGCCGACCAGCAGATGCACGAGCTCATCGACGCCTGGGCGCAGCCGCAGCCCGTCATGGCGAAGGCCCCGGTCGAACCCCCGGTCGAAGCTCTGGCCGAGCCGGCACCCGCTGCCGAACCCGCGCCCGCCGCCGCACCGGACGCCGCACAGGACGCCACCCCGGCCGCGAGCCCGGCGCCCGCACCCGCTGCGCCGGCGCAGGTCTCCGGCGGCGACTGCACCGCCCTCGACATCTGCGTGCAGCAGACGCTGGCCGCGGCGCGCAAGGCCGACATCGACATGGTCCGGCGCGTGGCCGGCATGGTCGACGCGCTGCCCAAGCCCGACCCGGGCAACCGCCCGGTGTCGCGCCAGCTGAACACGGCCGGCATCGGCGCGCTCAAGCGCGAGGACACGGCCGAGGCCGTGTCCAAGCTGCGCCAGGCGCTGAAGGAGAACCCGCGCGACGTCGAGATCGCCGGCAACCTGGGCTTTGCCCTCGTCAAGGCCGGCCAGGCGAACGACGCAGTCGGGGTGCTGCAGGCCGCGCTCGTGCTCGACCCGCGCCGCACGTCCACCTGGACGCCGCTGGCCGAGGCCTACGCGCTGGCTGGCCGCGCCGACGACGCCAAGGCCGCGATGTGGGTCTCGTTCCAGTGGTCGGCGAACCGCGACAAGTCGCTCGCCTTCTACCAGGACCGCATGGCCCGCGAAACGCGCGCGCCGCTGGTCGCGCTGTACACGCACATGGCGGGCATCGCCCAGCAGCAGATCGCGTCGGCGAACTGAGACGCGCGCGCCGGCGCCGGTCTCAGCGCGCCGCCGTGCCGGACTTCAGCAGCGTCATCGCGGTGCCGATCAGGGTCGACACCTCGCTCATGTTGCCCGGCACGATCATCGTGTTGTTCTTCTGCGCCAGCTGCGAGTAGGCATCGACCGCACGCTCGGCCACCTTCAGCTGCACGGCCTGTTCGCCGCCCGGCGCCTGGATCGCCGCGGCGATCTTGCGGATGGCGTCGGCGGTGGCGTCGGCCACCGCGGTGATGGCGGCGGCCTCGCCCTGGGCCTTGTTGATCTCGGCCTGCTTCTCGCCTTCGGAGCGCGCGATGAAGGCCTCGCGCTCGCCGGTGGCGATGTTGATCTGCTCCTGGCGGCGGCCTTCGGAAGCGGCGATCAGCGCGCGCTTCTCGCGCTCGGCGGTGATCTGCGCCTGCATCGAACGCAGGATCTCGGCCGGCGGCGTCAGGTCCTTGATCTCGTAGCGCAGCACCTTCACGCCCCAGTTGAGCGCCGCCTCGTCGAGCGCGCTCACCACCGTGGAGTTGATCGCGCCGCGTTCCTCGAAGGTCTTGTCGAGCTCCATCTTGCCGATCACGCTGCGCAGCGTGGTCTGCGCGAGCTGCGTGATGGCGACGATGTAGTTCGACGAGCCGTAGCTCGCCCGCATCGCGTCGGTGATCTGGAAGTACAGGATGCCGTCGACCTGCAGCTGTGTGTTGTCCTTCGTGATGCAGACCTGGCTGGGCACGTCGAGCGGGATCTCCTTCAGCACGTGCTTGTAGGCCACGCGGTCGACGAAGGGCATCAGGAAGCTCAGCCCCGGCGCGAGCGTGCGGCTGTACCGACCCAGGCGCTCGACCACCCAGGCATGCTGCTGCGGCACGATCTTGATCGACCGCACGACGAAGATGACGGCGATGACGAAGATGACGAGGGCGACGATGTCCATGCGGTTCCTTCCGGGCTGGTGTGCAATGGCGTGCGGCGCGTGAACACCGCGTGGGGGCGTGCCGCCGCGCTCAGCGGCCGAGGATGAGCTGGCTGCCTTCGATGGCGCGGATCACGTAGTCGCCGGGGTCGGGCGTGCCGCCACCCTGGAAACGTGCCGACCACTGCGCGCCGCGATAGTGCACTTGCGCGGTGCCGTCGTCGTGCCAGCGGCCCACGTGCACGCGCTGGCCGATGTCCAGGTTGACGTCCGGGTTCTGCGACGCGGGCAGCGCCGCCGGTTCGCGCGCGCGCCGCAGGTGCCACACCGCCACGGCACCGCCGCCCACCAGCGCGGCCACCACCAGCTGGCCGGCGAGGCCGAGCCCGAGGTGCGCCGCGACCGCGCCGCCGGCGAGGCCGAGCGCGATCATCAGCAG
>CAUJHQ010000061.1 GCA_963204815.1 Pseudomonadota bacterium
GGGCGTAGCCGCCCAGCGCGGCGAGCATCTGGCCGGTCTGGTTGCAGTCGTCGTCGATGGCCTGCTTGCCCAGGATGACGAGGCCGGGCTGTTCCTTGTCGACCAGGGCCTTCAAGAGCTTGGCCACGGCCAGCGGCTGCAGCTCGACGTCGGTCTCCACCAGAATGGCGCGGTCGGCGCCGATGGCCATCGCGGTGCGCAGCGTTTCCTGGCACTGCGTGACGCCGCAGGACACGGCGATGATCTCCGTGGCCACGCCCTTCTCCTTCAGGCGCACCGCCTCTTCGACACCGATCTCGTCGAAGGGGTTCATGCTCATCTTGACGTTGGCCAGGTCCATGCCCGAGCCATCGGGCTTGACCCGCGCCTTCACGTTGTAGTCGAGCACCCGTTTGACGGGCACGAGGATCTTCATGCGAGTTTCTCCTTGGGCAACAGATCGCGGAGCCGGCGACGCAGCAGCTTGCCGGTGGGCGAGCGTGGCAGGTCGTCGACGAGGTGGAGGGCGTCGGGCCGCTTGAAGCGGCCGAGCCGTTGTTCGGTGTGTGCGCGCAGCGCCGCGAGCAGCGCGTCGGGGTCGGCGGCGTGCGAACGTGCAGGCACGACGAAGGCCACCGGCCGTTCGCCGAAGCGTTCGTCGGGCACGCCGACGACGGCCACGTCCCACACGCCCGGCGCTTCGCGCAGCGCGGCCTCGATCTCCTGCGGGTACAGGTTGACGCCGCCGGAGATGATCATGTCGTCCTGCCGGTCGGTGAGATAGAGATAGCCGTCGGCGTCGACGTGGCCGACGTCGCCGAAGGTCTGCCAACCCTGCGGCAGCGTGCGCGCGGCGGTCTTCTCCGGCGCCTTGTAGTAGGCGAAGGGCGCGATGCCGCTGAAGCAGACGAGGCCGGTCTCGCCGACCGGCCGTTCTCGCCCCGCCTCGTCGGCGATGTGCAGCGTGCCCTTGCGCGCGCGTCCCACCGAGCCGGGACGCTGCAGCGCTTCCTCCGAGGTGATCAGCGTGAGCCCGATGCCTTCGCTGCCCGAGTAGTACTCCAGCAGGATCTGGCCCCACCAGTCGATCATCGCGCGCTTCACGGCGGGCGGGCAGGGCGCGGCGCCGTGGATGGCGGTGCGGTGCGCGGGCGCGTGGTGGCGCGCGCGGCGTTGGGCCGGCAGCGCGAGCAGGCGCTGGAACATCACCGGCACCCACTGGCTGTGCGTGATGGCTTCGCGCTCGATCAGGTCCAGCGCCGTGCCGGCGTCGAAGCGGTCCATCACGAACACGGTGCCGCCGCCGGCGGTGACGGCGAGCGCCACGCGCAGCGGCGCCGCGTGGTACAGCGGCGCGGTGGAGAGGTAGCGCACGTCGGTGCCGCCGACGCCGAAGAGCGCGATCAGGTCGGCCGCGAAGGGCGGCGTGCCGCGCCAGTCGGCGGGCAGCAACGGCCGGTGCACGCCCTTGGGCGCACCGGTGGTGCCCGAGGTGTACATCATCAGCGCGCCCGGCGGTTCGTGTTCGGCGGGCCGCGGCGATGCGGCGGCGGTCTCGGGCCGAAGGTCGTCGAAGCCGGCCAGGCCGCCGCGCAGTGCCAGCCGCTGCACGCCGGCGGGCCAGTCGACCGTGCCGGCCAGCGCGGCCTGCTCGTGGTCGACGATGACGGCCTTCGCGTCGCAGTCGTCGACCAGGTAGCGCACCTCGGCCGGCGCGAGCGCGGTCGACACCGGCGTGAGGTACAGCCCGGTGCGCCACGCCGCCCACGCCAGCGCGAGCCCTTCCGGCCGGTTGCCGACCAGCGTGGCAATGTGCTCGCCGCGCCGCAGCCCGCGCGCGCGCAGCACGGCCGCGAGGCGGTTCGCCAACGCCTCGAGTTCGCCGTAGCTCAGCCGCTCGTCACCGCAGACGAGCGCGCAGCGCTCCGGCGCGGCGGCCGCGTGGCGCCGAAGGTCCAGCACCTCTTGCATGCGGCCTCAGCCGGTCGAGCGCTGCGCCTTTTCCTGCTCGGCCTTGCCGCGCACGATGGCCTTGGCCTCGGCCCAGTCTTCCGGCGTGAGCTTGCCCAGCGCCGCAAAGGTGGAGGGCGCGGCCAGGTGGTGGCCGCCGTCGATGGCGATGTTCTGGCCGGTCAGGTACTCGCAGCCGTCGGCCTGCAGGAAGGTCAGCAGGTTGCAGAGCTCGGGCATGCGGCCGAAGCGGCCCATCGGCACTTCGTCGGCCGACGCGGCGCCCACGTTGGCCTTCGGGATCGGTGCCAGCTTCTCCCATGCGCTTTCGGTGGGGAAGGGGCCCGGCGCCACCGCGTTGACGCGGATGTTGTGCTTGCCCCACTCGACGGCGAGCGACATCGTCATCGCGTGCACCGCGGTCTTGGCCATCGTGCTCGGCAGCACGTAGGCGCTGCCGGTCCAGACCCAGGTGACGAGCATGCTGACCACGCTGCCCGGCAGGCCGTCGCGGATCCAGCGCTTGCCGCAGGCCAGCGTGGAGAAGAGCGCGCCGTCCATCACCGTGCTGCGCACGGCGGCGAAGCCGCGCGGGCTGATGTCGACCGAGGGCGCGATGAAGTTGGCGGCCGCGTTGTTCACCAGCCCGGTGAGCGGGCCACCGGCCCAGATCTTGTCGACCATGGCCTCGATGGCGTCGGCATCGCGCACGTCGCAGAGGTGGTACTCCACCTTGCCGCCGTGCTGGGCCGACTTCATCAGCTCGTCCACCGCGCCCTGCAGCACCGCCTCGCGGCGGCCGCAGATGTGCACCGAAGCGCCGTGGGCGACGAAGTGGCGCGCCAGTTCCTTGCCCAGGCCGGTGCCGCCACCGGTGATGAGGATGCGCTTGCTCGACAGGACGTCGGCGCGGAAGGTCGAAGGGGTCATGGGCGGGCCTCTAGGCGGGGTTGATGCCGGCGACGCCGTTGGCGCCCTTGGCCGGCTGGTATTCGGCGAACATCTTGCGGCCGATGATGTGCTTCATCACCTCGATCGAGCCGCCGGCGATCTTGACGATGCGGGCGTCGGCGTAGGCGCGCGCGATCGGGTATTCCCACATGTAGCCCCAGCCGCCGAACAGCTGCAGGCATTCGTCGACGACCTTGCAGTGCATGTTCGACAGCCACATCTTGGCCATCGCCGCGTCCACCGCGTCGAGCTCGCCCTTCATGAACTTGGCGATGCACTGGTCGGTGAACACGCGGCCCACGGTGGCTTCGGTCTGCAGTTCGGCCAGCTTGAACTGGGTGTTCTGGAAGTCGCCGATCGTCTTGCCGAAGGCCTTGCGGTTGGCGGTGTAGTCCACCGTCCAGCCGATCACGGTCTCGGCCACCACGGCCGAGCGGATGGCCTGCGCCAGGCGCTCCTGCGCCAGCTTGGTCATCATCAGCTCGAAGCCCTTGCCTTCCTCGCCGAGCATGGCGCTGGCGGGGATGCGCATCTCGTCGAAGAACAGCTCCGACGTGTCCTGCGCCTTCATGCCCAGCTTGTCCAGGTTCTTGCCGCGGCGGAAGCCCGGCAGGCTGGTGTCGACGAGGAAGAGGGTCACGCCCTTGGCGCCGGCCGCGCTGTCGGTCTTGGTGGCGAGCACGATGACGTCGCAGAGCTGGCCGTTGGAGATGAAGACCTTCTGGCCGCTGATGACGAAGTCGTCGCCGTCGCGCACCGCCTTCGTGCGGATGGCCTTCAGGTCGGAGCCGGCGTGCGGCTCGGTCATGCCGAGCGAGCCGATGGCTTCGCCGCGCACCATCTTCGGCAGCCACTTCTTCTTCTGCGCCTCGCTGCCGAAGCTGGCGATGTAGGTGGCGACGAGGTCGCAGTGGATCATGAAGCCGGGGCCGGTGAAACCCGAGCGCGCCATCTCCTCGAAGACGACGACGTCGAACAGGTAGTCGGCGCCCGCGCCGCCGTACTGCTCGGGCACCGTGCAGCACAGCAGGCCGGCGGCGCCGGCCTTCAGCCACAGATCGCGCGGCACGACGCCGCTGTCTTCCCACTTCGCATGGTGCGGGGCGATCTCGTTCTCGATGAAGCGACGCACGGTGTCGCGGAACGCCTCGTGGTCCTCGTTGAACAGCTCGCGCTTGAACATGGAATCTGCCTCTCAGTAGGACTTGGGAAGGTCGAGCACCTTCTCGGCGATGAAGCACAGGATCAGCTGCTCGGTGACCGGCGCGATGCGCGTCACCGTCACCTCGCGCAGCAGGCGCTCGACGTGGTACTCCTTCGCGTAGCCGAAGCCGCCGTGCGTCAGCACGGCCTGCATGCAGGCGTCCTGGCCGGCACGCGCACCCAGGAACTTGGCGGTGTTGGCCTCGGCGCCGCAGGGCTTGTGGTGGTCATAGAGCCAGGCGCCCTTCATGACCATGTTCCAGGCCGCTTCCAGCGCCATCCAGCGTTCGGCCAGCGGGTGCTGGATGCCCTGGTTCTGGCCGATCGGGCGGTCGAACACGATGCGCTCGCGGGCGTACTGCGTGGCGCGGCGCAGCGCGTCCTGGCCGATCGCGATGGCCTCGGCGGCCACCAGCAGGCGCTCGGGGTTCAGGCTGTGCAGGATGTAGCTGAAGCCCTTGCCTTCCTCGCCGATGCGGTCGCTGTCGGGGATGAACAGGCCGTCGATGAAGATGGCGTTGCTGTCCACCGCCTTGCGGCCCATCTTCGGGATGCGGCGCACCTCGATCTTGCTGCGGTCGAGGTCGGTGTAGAAGATCGTGATGCCGTCGGTGGGGCGCTTGCAGTCTTCGAGCTTGGTCGTGCGCGTCAGCAGCATGATCTTGCTGGCCACTTGCGCGGTGCTCGTCCACACCTTCTGGCCGTGCACGAGGTAGCCGCCCGGCACCTTCTGCGCGAAGGTCTTGATGGCGGTGGTGTTGAGGCCGGCGTCGGGCTCGGTGAAGCCGAAGGCGCACTGGTCCTGGCCTTCGACCAGGCGCGGGATCCAGCGCGCCTTCTGCTCGGGCGTGCCGAAGACGACGATGGGGTGCGGACCGAACAGGTTGATGTGCACCGTGCTCGCCGCCGCCATGCCGCCGCCGTGGCTGGCGATCTCGTGCATCATGATCGCCGCTTCGGTGACGCCGAGGCCGGCGCCGCCGTATTCCGGCGGCATCGTGATGCCGAGCCAGCCGGCGTCGGCCATCGCGCGGTGGAACTCACGCGGGAACTCGCCGTCTTCGTCGCGGGCCAGCCAGTATTCGTCGTCGAAACGTTTCACCACGGCGGCCACGCCGTCGCGGATGGCGGTGTGGTCTTCGCTGACCGAGAAGTCCATCGAATCTCTCTTTCGTGTTCTAGCGCGCCGCGTCCAGCGTGCGCAGCGCCTGCGTGAGGTGGGGCTTGTCGATCATCACGCCGTCCAGGCTCAGCGTGCCGGCGTCGGGCTGGGCGGCGAAGGCTGCGACGATGCGGCGTGCGTGCTCGAGTTCGGCCGCGCTCGGCGAGTAGGCGGTGTTGATCGTCTCGACCTGGTCGGGGTGGATCGCGATGCGGCCGCGGAATCCGCGCCGGCGCGAGGCGCGGCAGGCCGCGGCCAGGCCGGCGGCGTCGCGGAAGTCGGCGTGCAGGGTGTCGATGGCGGGCACGTCGGCGGCGGCCGCGGCGGCCAGGCAGAGCGAGTTCGCCAGCTGGTACAGCGGTGACCAGCTGCCGTCTTCGTCCTTGTTGGCGACCGCGCCGATGGCGGCCGACAGGTCTTCGGCGCCCCAGGTCACGCCGGCCAGGCGCGGCCGCGGGGCGCAGAAGCTCTGCATGTTGAGCACGGCCTGCGGTGTCTCGGTGGCGACCGGCACGATCTTCACGCTGCCGGGCGCGAGGCCGGCGCGCGCCTCGAGCGCGTCCAGGCCGTGGCCGAGCTGCACGATGCAGGCCGCGCTGCGGGTCTTCGGCTGCAGGATGCCGGCCAGCCCGGGCACGACGACGGCGGCGAGGTCGCCCATCGCCAGCGGCGTGTCCAGCGGGTTGATGCGCACGAAGAGCTTCGGGCCGATGCTCGCCGCGTGCGCGGCGATGAACTCCGCCGCCATCGTGCGCGCAACGGACTTGCGCGATTCGGCGACCGAGTCCTCCAGGTCGAGGATCAGCACGTCGGCCGCGCTGCCCACCGACTTGGCGAGCTTGCGCTCGCTGTCGGCCGGCACGAAGAGCATGGAACGCAGCTTCATGAGGGCTTCCGAAGCATCAGCGCCTGCCGCGTCGTCGTGCAGACCTCTTCGTCACGCTGGTTGAAGCCCTGGTGCAGGAAGGTCACGATGCCGGCGTTGGGGCGCGACTTGCTTTCGCGGACTTCCTTCACGGTGGTGCGCGAGCGGACCGTGTCGCCGTGGAACACGGGCTTCGGGAAGCGGGTGTCGGTCATGCCGAGGTTGGCCACCGTGGTGCCCAGCGTGGTGTCCTGCACCGACAGGCCGATCACCAGGCCGAGCGTGAAGATGCTGTTCACCAGGGGCTGGCCGAACTCGGTACCCTTGCAGTACTCGGCGTCGATGTGGATCGCGGCGGGGTTGTAGGTGGCGCTGTTGAACCAGACGTTGTCGGATTCGGTCACGGTGCGGCGGATCTCGTGGTCGAAGACCTGACCCACGGCGAACTCCTCGAACCAGCGGCCTGCCATCGGTATTTCCCCTTTTGATGCTGTCGTGCGGCAGTGTATGGATGTACACGGTACGCATGTGTACTATATCAAAGACCCCCGTCATGCAACTCGGGTCCAACCTTGATGGAGACCGTCTCGTGAGTGACAAGATCAACCGCCAGGTGCTGCTGGCCAGCCGGCCCGAAGGGGTGCCGCAGGCGGCGCACTTCCGCATCGTCGAAACGCCGATTCCGGTGCCCGGCCCCGGCCAGGTGCTGGTGCGCAACGAATGGCTGTCGGTCGAGCCGGCGATGCGCGGCTGGGTCAACGCCGCCGCCAACTATTCCGAGCCGGTGGCGGTGGGTGCGGTGATGCGCAGTTTCGCGGCCGGCCACGTGGTGGCGTCGAACCACGCCGACTGGGCCGTGGGCACGCCGGTGACGGGGCTCTTCGGCTGGCAGGACTACGCGGTGGTCGAGGTGTCGACGATCCAGCGCCGCGTGACCGAGACCGACCTGCCGCTGTCGACCGCGCTCGGCGTCATGGGCATCAACGGCGTCACCGCGCACTTCGGCCTGCTCGAGATCGGTGCGCCGCGCGCCGGCCAGACGGTGGTGGTGTCGACCGCCGCCGGCGCGGTCGGCTCGGCGGTCGGGCAGATTGCGAAGCTGAAGGGCTGCCGCACGGTGGCCATCGCCGGCGGCGAGGTGAAGCGCCGTCTTTGCCTGGAACGCTTCGGCTACGACGTGGCGGTGGACTACAAGGCAGCCGGCTTTGCCGCGGCGCTGGCCGAAGCCTGCCGTGGTGGCGTCGACGTCTACTTCGACAACACCGCCGGCCCGATCAGCGATGCCGTGATCGCGCACCTGAACGTCGGCGCGCGCGTCGTCGTGTGCGGCACCGCCAGCATCGCGAACTGGAGCCCCTGGCCCGAGGGCCCGCGCGTCGAGCGCCACCTGCTGGTGAAGCGCGCGCGCATGCAGGGCTTCGTGATCTTCGACCACCCGGAGCACGCCGAGCCGGCGCGCGCCGACCTCGCGCGCTGGCTGCGCGCTGGCGAACTGCAGTACGTGGAGGAGGTGCTCGACGGCATCGAGCACGCACCCGACGCGATCGCCGGGCTCTACCGGGGCGAGAACCTGGGCAAGCGGCTGATCCGGTTGTACTGACGCCCGGTCGATCGTTGCCATGCCGCACTTCCTGCTCATCCGCCACGGCCTGCCGCACGAAGGCCACCCGCAGCGCCCAGGCGACCCGCCGCTGCACCCGCTGGGCCGGCGCCACGCCGAGCGTCTGGCGCGCCAACTCGCGCGTGAAGGCATCGCCCGCATCGTCAGCAGCCCGCAGCAGCGCGCCATCGACACGGCGGCGCCGCTGGCTCGGCTGCTTGGCTTGGAGCCCGAGATCCACGAAGGCCTCGCCGAAGTCGACCACGGCGTGGCGCGCTACCGTTCGGTGGAAACCGTGCGCGCGGAGGAGCCTGAACGCTGGCCGCTTTTCATGAAGTCGCCGGCGCGCTTCTTCGGCCGCGACCCCGAGGAGTACCGCCGCCGCGTGCGCAGCACCTTCGACGCGATCGTCACCGCGCCGGGCGGCGAGCGCATCGCCGTCTTCTCGCACGGCATGACGATCAAGACCATCCTCTGCGCTGCCCTCGGCGTCGCCGACGACGCCTATGCGCGGTTCCTGATCGCCCACTGTTCGGTGACGCGCGTGTCGGGCAGCGCACCGGACCGCCTGCGAGTGGACAGCGTCAACGAATCCATCTGCAAGCCCGCACCCGCTCATGTGGCCGTGGCTGCCCGCGGGGGGCCGTAGGCCCCTCAGCGCACCGGCATGCCGGGCAGCTGCAGCCGGTGGTCGCTCTCGCTCTCGGGCAGCAGCGGCCCGCGCCGGAACACGCCGCTGGCGCGCGCCACCGCCTTGTCGCCGCAGGTGATGAGGCCCTGCGAGAAGACCAGGTTCTTCGTCACCTGCAGGATGTCCGCCTCGCCCTGCACCCATTCGCCGAGCGGCGCGCCGTTCATGAAGTCGAGCTGCAGGCTGATGGTGGGCAGGAACTGGCGCGGGATGTCGGTCTGGTACTGCGCCGCGCTGGACAGCACGATGTCGGCGAACAGGCTCAGCATGCCGCCGTGGCAGTTGTTGCCCGGGTTGACCTGGTGCGGCTCGACGCGGAAGCCGACCTGGAAGTGGCCTTCGTGCCAACGCGCGTAGAGCTGGCCGCTGTGGGTGGCGAAGGCGCTGCCAAGGCGCACGGGGACGAAGCCTTCTGGCGGTGCGAGAGGGGTGTCGGTCATAGCGAGCGGGCGATGTCGTCCCACGCCGCGGCGAGCGCGGCGCGGTGTTCGGGGGCGGCGATGGCGATCAGCGCCTGGGCGCGGGCGCCGAGCGACAGGCCGCGCAGTTCGGCCACGCCGTGTTCGGTGACCACGGCGTCGGCCAGGTGGCGCGGCAGCGTGACGAGTGCCTGGCGGTCCAGCGCCGGCACGATGCGCGACACGCTGCCGCCCTTGGCGGTGGCCGGCAGGCAGATCAGCAGCCGGCCGCCGGGCGAGGCGAGCGCGCCCTGCGCAAAGGCGGGCAGGCCGCCGGCGCCGGCCTGCAGCGTGCCGCCGGCGCGTTCGGCGTTGACCTGGCCGAAGAGGTCGACCTCGACGGCGCCGTTCACGGCCACGAAGCGCGGCATCGCGCCCAGGCGCGCCGGGTCGTGCGTCTGCGTCACGTCGGTCAGGAAGAGGGTGGGCAGCTGCGCCGCGAAGTCGCGCAGCGCCGCGTCGCCCAGCACCACGCCGGTGGTGACGGGGGCGTCGCGGTCCAGCGCGCCGGCGTCCCACAGCGTGCGCACCGCCGACGGCAGCATGCCGCCGTGGAAGCGCAGCCGGCGGTGGTTCGACAGCGCCGCCGCCAGCGACAGCGGCACGCCGCCGATGCCGAACTGCAGCGTGTCGCCGTCGCGCACCAGCGTGGCGACGTGGGCGCCGATGCGCGCCTCGACCGCGCCCACCTTGGGGTCGGTGAAGTCGTTGAGCGGCGCGTCGGCCTCGACCGCGAGGCCGATCTCCGAGCGGTGCACGCGGAAGCTGCTGTTCAGCCGCGGCAGGCGCGGGTTGAAGTGCGCCACGCGCAGTGCGGCGCGCTGCCACACCAGCGGCACGAAGTCGCAGGCCAGGCCGGGCGCGCACCAGCCGTCGGCGTCTGGTGGCGTGAGCTGGGCGATGGCGACGTCGAACGGCGGCGCGTCGCGCAGCTGGCGTGCGATGCCCAGGTAGTCCAGCGCCGGCAGCTCGGCGCGCCCTTCGGCGAGGCCGCGGCGCAGCGATGGCGACATGAACCAGCCGAGCTGGCGCGCTTGCGGGTGCAGCGCCAGGTAGTCGATGCGGTCGATGCCGGGGAACTGCACGCCGGCGAAGGTGACGCCGCGCGCGCGCTCGGGGTCGGCGCGCAACTCGTCGGCGAGCAGGGCCGATTCGTTGCTGAGCGTGGGCACCCAGACGCGCTGTCCGGGGCCGAGCGCGTCGACGAGGCGCTTCATGCGCCGACCCGCGCCGTGCCGGTCAGGACCTCGCTGCCGGCGGCGGTGCGGCCGCGCAGCATGTACTGCGCAGCGTCGCCTTCCACGCGCTCGAGCGTGGCCGTCAGCTCGATCACCTCGTCGACGAGCGCCACCCCGGCGAAGCGCGTCTGCAGCGAACGCACGCTGCCGGCGCCGAAGTGCTGCGTGAGCAGGCGCCCGGCCAGCGCCATCGTCAGCATGCCGTGCACCACCGGCCGCTCGAAGCCGGCCTGGCGCGCGAACGCCGGGTCCAGGTGCAGCGGGTTGTGGTCACCCGAAGCGGCGGCGTACAGCGCCAGCTGCACCGGCGTGACCGGCTCGCTGCGCAGGGTGAGCGTCTCGGGGAAGCTCACTGGACGATCCTCCGCACGATGTGCTCCGGGACGAGCGCTTGGGAGCGGCCCGGCGCGCTCATGCCACCGCCGCCACGGCGTTGCGCGACAGCACGGTCTGCGTCGCCGTGGCCACGCGCCGGCCACCGACGGCGTAGTGCGTCTCGATGACGATGAAGGTCAGCGCACCGTCCTTCTTGTCGTAGATCTGCGCCACCGAACGCGTGATCTCGACCTCGTCGCCGATGCGCACCGGCGCCGCGTGGTCCAGGCGCTGTTCGGCATGCAGCACGCCGCGCAGCGGCACGTTCAACAGCTTCATCAGCGCGGCACTGCTGTAGTGCTCGCCTTCCAAGGCCTTCAGGAAGGTGGGCGGCAGCGGCGAACCCGGCGCCCAGGCGGCCGGGTCGGTCTCGCCGATGGCCTGGCAGAACAGCTTCACGCGCCACGCATCGACGGCCACCGTGGTCGGCGGCGTCGTGAAGCCGATGCGGCTGCGGTCGATCATGCCGGCTGGTCGGCCGACCAGGTCCGCGGGCCGCCGCTCCACGCCGGCGACACGCCGGCCAGGCAGGCCGCGACGTCGCCGAACGCGGGGTCGCCGTCGGTCCAGGCCGATGCGGTGCGCGCCTGCTCGGTCAGCGTCTTGCCGCGCAGCGCCGCGAGGCGGCTGCCCGGGCCGGGCGTGCGCCAGGGCAGCGACCACAGCTTGCCGACGAGTGCGCCGAGCGCCGCCGCGGCGCCGTCGTCGGCGCCGACGATCTCGATCACGCGGCCGTACGGCCCCAGCGGGGCCAGCACCAGCTGGGCGCCGGCGGCCGGGTCGGCCGCTTCGTCCAGCACGCGCAGGGCGGCCGTGTGCGTGGCGCCGCCGCGGTCGGTGACGACCACGGTGTCGGCGGGCAGCGTGGCGTCGGCCTGCTGCGGCAGCTTGAGCTTGGCCAGCGCCGCCGTCCAGGCCTGGCGCGTGGCGCTGACCGGGCCCACGCGCAGGCTCTCGACGCCGGCGCCGGCCGGCGGCGCAAGCTCGCGTTCAGCGCGCAGGCGCTCGAGGAACAGCGTGCGCACCATGCGGCCCGCGACCGGGCTGAACATCAGGCGCAGGAAGTTGTTCATCTCGGTCGCCGTCGCCTCGGCGAGGGGCTGGCGCGCGCCCTGCAGCACGCTGTCGACGATGGCGCTGTAGGCGGGGTAGAGGTCGAAGTCTTCCGCGCCCACGCCATGCCGGGCGGCGATGGCGCGCGCGGTGGCGTCGCTGTGCGCGGGCACGTCGGCCTGCTCGAGGTTCTTGAACTTCAGTGCGGCGTCGAACGGCGTGCCGTGCAGCGCACGCGCCACCGCCTTCGCTTCGTCCACCAGCTTGGCCAGAGGGACGACGGACGAGACGATGCCGAGTTTGAGTGCCGTGCCGGGGTCGACCGAGCGACCCGTGAGCAGCAGGTCCATCGCCGGCTCGAAGCCGGCCAGCCGCGGCAGCCGCTGCGTGCCGCCGGCGCCCGGCAGCAGGCCCCAGCGCACCTCGGGCAGGCCGAGCTGCAGGCGCGGGTCGTCGGCCACCAGCCGCATGCGGCAGGCGAGCGACAGTTCCAGCCCGCCGCCGAGCGCGAGCCCGTTGACGGCGGCGACAAAGGGCTTGGCCGAGGCCTCCATGCGCACGAACTGGCGGCCCAGGCGGCCGCACATGTCGAACATCTGCGCGTGCGTGGCGCTGCGCGCGCTGTCGCAGTAGCCGCGCACCATCACGAGGTCGGCGCCAGCCAGGAAGCTGGACTTGCCCGAGGTGATGACGCAGCTCTTCACCGCGGGGTCGCGGTCGACCTGGTCCATCAGCGCGTCGAGCGCGTCCATCAGCTCGACCGAGAACACGTTCATCGTGCGGTCGGCCATGTCGATGGTGGCCAGCAGGACGCCGTCGGCGTCCAGTGAGGTCGTGATGGGCGCGCTCATCGGCTTCAGCTCACGAACTTCTTGAAGTCCGGCTTGCGGCGTTCGTTGAAGGCGCGCACGCCTTCCTTGGACTCCTCGGTCTGGTAGTAGTGCTTGACCGTCTGGATGCCCTGGAAGCTGATGCCGCGGATGTGCTCGGTGTCGGCGGCGAACGAGCGCTTGACGATGGTGAGCGCCGTCGGGCTCATCTCGTTGATCTCGGCGCACCACTTGTCGACCTCGGCGTCGAGCTGGTCGTGCGGCACGACCTTGTTCACGAGGCCCATCGCGGCGGCCTCGGTGGCGCTGTAGCGGCGGCACAGGAACCAGATCTCGCGTGCCTTCTTCTCGCCGACGATGCGGGCCAGGTAGGCCGTGCCCCAGCCCGGGTCGGCCGAGCCGACCTTCGGGCCGACCTGGCCGAAGCTGGCCTTCTCCGACGCGATCGTCAGGTCGCAGATGGTGGCGAACACGTTCCCGCCGCCGATCGCGAAGCCCTGCACCTTGGCGATGCTCACCTTGCGCAGGTCGCGCAGCGCGGTCTGCATTTCCTCGATCGGCATGCCGACCGTGCCGCGCGGGCCGTAGAGGCCGTCTTCGCTCAGATGAACCTTCTGGTCGCCGCCGGTGCAGAAGGCCTTGTCGCCGGCGCCGGACAGCACCATCACGTTGGCGCTCTTCTCTTCGTCGGCGCGGCGCAGCGCGTCGATCAGCTCTTCCAGCGTCTGGTTGCGGAAGGCGTTGTAGACCTCCGGGCGGTTGATCGTGATGCGCACGACGCCGTTGCTGACGTCGTACAGGATGTCCTTGTAGTCCTTGGCCATGATCGAGTCTCTTTCGTTCAACCGTGCATCGTGAGACCGCCCGAGACGCTGATCGTCTGGCCGGTCATGAAGGCGGCGTCGTCACTCGCGAGGAAGGCGACGAGGCCGGGGTAGTCGTCGGGCACGCCGATGCGGCCCAGCGGCACGCCACGCACCATGGCGTCGCGGATCTTCTGGCCCTGCTCGCCGGTGCCGACGAAGGCGTCCATCGCCGGCGTGTCGGTCGGGCCTGGGCAGATGGTGTTGATGGTGACGTTGTTGCGTGCCACTTCGCGCGCCAGGGCCTTCGCGAAGGCGATCGTCGCCCCCTTGCAGCCGCTGTAGACGACCTCGCCCGAGCTGCCCACGCGGCCGGCGTCGGACGCGATGTTGACGATGCGGCCGCCCTTGCGCGCGTTCATGCCCTGCGCCACGGCGTGCGTCATGTGCAGCGGGCCGAACCAGTTGATGGCGGTGACCTTCTGCCAGAAGTCCGGCGTCGTCTTCAGGAACGGCATCGGCGTGTCCCAGCCGGCGTTGTTGACGAGGATGTCGGTGCCCTGGCCGGCCTGCTGCTCGAAGCTGGCGACGGCGGCGGTGACGGCTTCGTACTTCGTGATGTCGCAGCTCACGGCCAGCGCCTTGCCGCCCGCCTTCTCGATGGCGGCCACGGTCTCGGCGGCGCCGGCGGGGTTGATGTCGAACACCCCCACGGTGCAGCCTTCGGCTGCGAGCCGGGTGGCGATGGCGCGGCCGATGCCGCTGCCGGCGCCGGTGACGATGGCGGTCTTGCCGCTGAGTCCTCGCATGTCGAAGTTCTCCTGTGCAGGGTCGGGGAGGGTTCCGGGAAGCGGCCGGCCCACGCGGGCCGGTCGATGCTGTGCCACATGATACGCTAGCGAACGATAAGGCGGCAGGCCCGCGGCGGCTCCGGATCACCCGGGTTTTCCCCGGTCGCGCAGGGTTCCGGGCGCCGTCGCGACACGCGCTCCCTTCGTGCGCCGCCCGAGCGCGTTTCCCCGCATGGCCTGTGTCTTGCACTAGCGTACGATTCCGCCGCCCTCGCGTGCCACCGGAGTCCGTCTGCCATGAGCCAGAACCCGATCCACCCCGCCGTGGCCCAGTGGCTGCAGCGCCCCTTCGGCACGCTGGACGAGATGGTCCGCGTCCAGGCGCAGGTGCAGCCCGGGCACCCGGCGCTGGTGCTCGACGGCCGCACGCTGAGCTACGCGGACTTCGACCGCCAGATCGACCGCGTGGCCGCCGCGCTGCAACGCGACGGGCTGCGGCCGCGCGAGGTGATCGCCATCGCCGCCGGCATGTCGCTGGCCTACGCCGCCGTGTTTTTCGGCGCCCTGCGCGCCGGCCTGGCCGTGGCTCCGCTGGCGCCCGACCAGCGGCCCCAGACGCTGCAGGCCATGGTGGCCGATGCCGGTGCGCGGCGGCTCTTCATCGACGCTGCGGTCGCGCAGCACCTGGCCGGCGTGGCCGGTGCGTCCGACGTGCCGCGCGTGGCGCTGGACGACGCCGCCCCGGGCGCCGCGCTGTCGTCGTGGCAGGCGGCCGACGGCGCACGCCCGGCGCCGGTGGCGGTGCAGCCCGACTGGCCCTGCACGCTGATCTATTCGTCGGGCACGACCGGCCTGCCCAAGGGCATCACGGCGCCGCATTCGTACCGCTGGTCGGCGCTGCAGATGTTCCAGACGCTCGGCTACTCGCCGCAGTCGGTGGTGATGATCTCGATCCCGCTGTACTCCAACATGACGCTGTCGAGCTTCCTGCCGTCGTTGGCGATGGGCTGCACGCTGGTGCTGATGTCGAAGTTCGACGCCGGTCGCTGGCTCGAGCTGGCCGAGCAGCACCGCGCCACCCATTGCATGCTGGTGCCGGTGCAGTACCAGCGGCTGTTGGCGCACCCCGACTTCGACCGCCGCGACCTCGGCGCCTTCCGCATGAAGTCCTGCGGCAGCGCGCCCTTCGCGGCGTCGATCAAGGCCGACGCGCTGCGGCGCTGGCCGGGCGAGCTGGTCGAGTTCTACGGCATGACCGAAGGCGGCGCCGTCTGCGCGCTCGACACGCGCCGCCACCCCGACAAGCTGCACACCGTGGGCCGGCCGTTGCCGGGGCACGAGTTCCGCCTGATCGACGACGACGGGCGCGAGTTGCCGCCCGGTGCGGTGGGCGAGCTGGTGGGCCGCTCGGGCGTGATGATGACCGGCTATCACAACCTGCCCGAGAAGACGCGCGAGGCCGAGTGGTTCGACGCCGAGGGCCGGCGCTACATCCGCACCGGCGACGTCGGCCGCATCGACGACGACGGCTTCGTCGTGCTGATGGACCGCAAGAAGGACATGCTGATCTCCGGCGGCTTCAACGTCTACCCGAGCGATCTCGAGGCGGTGCTGTTGCAGCACCCGGCGGTGGCCGAGGCGGCGGTGGTGGGCGTGCCGTCCGAACGCTGGGGCGAATCGCCGGTGGCCTGCGTGGTGCCGCGCGCCGGCGCCACGGCCGCCGAGGCCGAGCTGATGGCGTGGGTGAACGAGCGCGTCGCCAAGCCGCAACGGCTGGCCGGTCTGCGCTTCGCCGCGGCGCTGCCGCGCAGCGAGATCGGCAAGGTCCTCAAGCGCGAGCTGCGCGAGCGCTGGCTGGCGGAGGCGTGATCGGCGCGAGCGCTTGGCCCGCGCAGCCCGTATGCGCGCGAGCGCGCGCCCGCGCCTCAGGCGCCGTGGCGCCCGACGATGGCCACCGCGCACACGTTCTGGTGCGGGTGGCCGCCCAGGTTGTGCGTGAGGCCGAGGTCGAAGTCCTTCAGCTGCCGTTCGCCGGCGCGGCGCTGCAGCTGCAGCCAGATCTCGTAGACCATGCGCAGGCCCGACGCGCCGATGGGGTGGCCGAAGCACTTCAGGCCGCCATCGGGCTGCACCGGCAGCGCGCCGCCGCGGTCGAAGGTGCCGTCGAGCACGTCGTACAGCGCGCGGCCGGGCGCGCTGAAGCCCAGGTCTTCCATCAGCACGGTCTCGGTGACGGAGAAGCAGTCGTGCACCTCGGCCATGCCGATCTGGCGCCGCGGGTCGGTGATGCCGGCGGCCTTGTAGGCGCGCGCCGAGGCTTCGCGGGCGGTCTGGATGCTGGCGCCGTCCCAGGCCTGGAAGCCGGCTTCCTCGCCGTTGCTGACCGAGAGTTCCAGCGCCTTGAGGGTGACGAGTTCGCGCCCCGGCTGCAGCGCGCGCGCGATCTCCGGCGTCGTGAGGATGGCGCAGGCCGCGCCGTCGCTCACGCCGCAGCAGTCGAACAGGCCCAGCGGCGCGGCGATCGTCGCCGCCTTCAGCACGTCTTCCTCGGTGATCTTGTTGCGCAGGTGCGCCTTCGGGTTCAGCGCCGCGTTGTCGTGGCTCTTCACCGACACGTGCGCCATCGCGCGCTTCAGGTCCTTCATGTCGACGCCGTGTTTGGCGGCGTAGGCCGAGGCCAGCTGCGCGAAGGCGCCGGGCGCCGTGCTGTTGGGCAGCCAGAGGTCGTTGGCGACGCCGCGCGTGCGCACGGGCAGGCCGCCGTAGCCGGTGTCCTTCAGCTTCTCGACACCCAGCGCGAGCACGATGTCGTAGGCGCCGGAGGCGACCGCGTAGGCGGCGCCGCGCAGCGCCTCGGTGCCGGTGGCGCAGGCGTTTTCCACCCGCGTGGCAGCGATGCGCGGCAGCCGCAGCGCCGCGGCCAGCGGGCCGGCGGTCTTGCCGACGTTGTTCTCCTCGAGGCAGACGCCGAGCCAGGCGGCCTCGATCTGGCCGAGCTCGATGCCGGCGTCGGCCTTCGCCTCGTTGAAGGCCTCGACCATCAACTCGTCGGCGCCGGCGTCCCAGCGTTCGCCGAAGCGCGAGCAGCCCATGCCGAGGATGGCGACCTTGTCGCGAATGCCGGTGGCCATCGTCAGCTCCGCTGGGCCGCCCCGAGGGGCTGAAGCGCCCCCTCGGGGGGCAGCGAACGGACGTGAGCTTGGGGGCTAATTTCCTGTCCTCTCACGGGGGTTGCCTTCCAGAAGTAGCGGCGGAAGCCGCGTTGGCGGTCGAAGTCCTTGATGCGGTAGACCATGCGCAGCGGCAGGCCGACCGCGAGTTCGCCGTTGTCGGCATCGGCGAACTCCATCAGCACGCGCGCGCCGTCGTCGAAGTCGACATGGCCGAACTGGAACGGCGGGTGCGGCGTGTAGGCCAGGAAGTCGGTGGTGTGCGACATGACCTTGGCGCGTGCATCGGCCAGGCTCACCGGGGCCTGCGTCTTCTGCGCCCGGCAGTCGGGGTTGACGCAGACGCCGGTGCGCGGGAACTGCACGGTGCCGCAGGCGCTGCAGCGGCCGCCTTCGAAGCGCGCGGCGCGCGCGTGGTCGCGCCAGGCGGCGGTGAGCGCGGTCTTGTTGTCCATCTCGGCGCGCATGCCCCATTCGAGGTCGATCTGGCCGCTGAAGGACAGGTACTTCATGTAGCTCGTCTCGGCCTTGCCTTCGGCCGGCACGCCGCCGGGGCAGGGCACTTCGGTGCGGCGCAGCAGCAGCGCGTCGCAGCCGCTGCCGAAGGCGGCGACGAGGATCAGCGCGCCCGGCGCCGCGCTGCGCAGCGCGATGTCGAGCATGGCCAGCGGCTGCGCGCTGCCGAGGTCGCCCACCGTCTCGTGTTCGGTCGACACCAGCGCCGTGGCGGGCACGCCGAGCTTCTTCGCGACCGCCTCGTTCACCTTCGCCAGCGGCGCCGGCATCACGAAGTGCGCCACGTCGGCGGCGGCGACGCCGGCCTCGGCGAGGCAGGCCTTCAGCGTGCCCAGCGCCACCTTCATGTAGCCCTCGTCGCGCACCCAGCGTTCTTCCCAGCCGTAGTCGTGGTCGTGGCCGGCCTCGCGGAAGTGGTCGACGAGGTCGGCGTGCACGCCGCGGTGGGCGACGAACTGCGCGATCACCGCGCCCGTGCCGACCCACGCGCCGGCGGCGCCGTCGCCCTGGATCATTTCCTGCGCGCTCGCCGGGCGCGGCGTGCGGCGCTCGGCGGCGAGCACCAGCGCGGCGGCGGGCTGGCGCAGCGCGGCGGCCAGTTCGGCCAGCGCGGCGCGCGAGGTCGACGCGACGTCGCGCAGCGCGGCGCCTTCGTCGAGGCCGAGCGCGGCGGCGACGATGCCGGCGTTCAGCCGGTCGGCGAAGGGCAGCGTGGTCGAGGCCAGCGTCAGCTGCGACACCGCGCCGGGGGCGAGCTGGCGCGCCGCCTCGACGGCCATCGTGACGACATCCTCGTCCCAATGGGCCATGGCGCGGCGGCCCTTGGCCAGGCCGCGCAGGCCGGGCGCCATCCAGCGGTGCAGCGCGAAGACCTCGCTGCGCTCCAGGCGCAGGCGCGGCACGTAGCGTGTGGTGGCGAGCAGGCCGTGTTCGGCGGTGGTGTTCATCGTGCTCCGGGACAGCCGATCGGCGATGGGGGTTCAGTGTTTATGCTGTGACGCATGATACGCTAGCGAACGATAATGGAACAAGACCCGGCACGGGCCGGCGGCACCGGGTTTTCCCAGGTTGGCCGCCATGGCCCCGGGGCCGGCGCGTGGAGAGCACATGAACAGGTTGCTGGAAGGCAAGGTGGCGCTGGTCACCGGGGGCGGGCGCGGCGTCGGGCGCGGCATCGCGCTGGCGCTGGCGGAGGCGGGCGCCAAGGTCGTCGTCAACGACCTCGGCGCCACGCTGGACGGGCAGGCGAGCGGCGAGCAGCCGGCGCACGAAGTGGCGGCCGCGATCGCGGCGCTCGGCGGCGAGGCGCTGGTCGACGGCGGCTCGGTCGCCGACTGGAACGCTGCGCACCGCATGGTCGAAGCCGCGGTCGAACGCTTCGGCCGCATCGACATCGTCGTCAACAACGCGGGCATCCTGCGCGACGTGATGTTCCACCGCATGAGCGAAGCCGAGTGGGACGCCGTGATCGCGGTGCACCTGAAGGGCACGTTCAACGTCAGCCGCGCCGCGGCACCGCACTTCAAGGCGCAGGGGGGTGGTGCGTTCGTGCACATGACGTCCACCTCGGGCCTGATCGGCAACCTGGGCCAGGCCAACTACGCGGCGGCCAAGCTCGGCATCGTCGCGTTGTCGAAGTCGATCGCGATGGACATGGCGAAGTTCGGCGTGCGCTCGAACGCGGTCGCGCCGTTCGCCTGGACGCGCATGATCGACTCCATCCCGGCCGAGACGCCCGAGCAGAAGAAGCGGGTCGACGGCCTGAAGAAGCTGGTGCCGGAGAAGGTGGCGCCCTTCGTCGTCGCGCTGTGCGCCGACGCGGCGAAGGACGTGACCGGCCAGGTCTTCGGCGTGCGCAACAACGAGATCTACCTGTTCAGCCAGCCGCGGCCGGTGCGCACGGCGCACCGGGGCGAAGGCTGGACCCCCGAGTCCGTTCTGGAGACCGCCCTGCCGACCTTGCGCGCCGACTTCCACGCGCTCGACCGCTCGGCCGACGTCTTCACCTGGGACCCCGTCTGAATCACACTACACGCCGCCAAGGAGACACACGCATGTCCGCACAGAAGAAGGTCATCATCACCTGCGCCGTCACCGGCGCGATCCACACGCCGTCGATGTCGCCGTACCTGCCGGTCACGGCGCAGGAGATCGCCGACGCCGCGGTCGGTGCCGTCGAGGCCGGCGCCGCCATCATCCACCTGCACGCACGCGACCCCGTCACCGGCAAGCCCGACCAGCGCCCCGAGGCCTTCGTGCCCTTCCTGAAGGACATCAAGGCGCGCTCGGACGCGGTGATCAACCTCACCACCGGCGGCTCGCCCTACATGACGGTGCAGGAACGCATGCTGCCGGCCAAGGTGCTGAAGCCCGAGGTGGCGTCGATGAACATGGGCACGATGAACTTCGGCCTGTTCCCGATGCTGCAGCGCTACAAGGAGTTCAAGCACGACTGGGAACGCCCGTACCTGGAAGGCAGCAAGGACCTGATCTTCCGCAACACCTACGGCGACCTCGAGACGGTGCTGACCGAACTGTCGGCGAACCAGACGCGCTACGAGTTCGAGTGCTACGACACCTCGCACCTGTACAACCTGGCCCACTTCGTCGACCGCGGCCTCGTGAAGGCGCCGTTCTTCGTGCAGACGGTGTTCGGCATCCTCGGCGGCATCGGCAGCCACCCGGACGACGTGATGCACATGAAGCGCACCGCCGACCGCCTGTTCGGCAAGGACTACCGCTGGTCGGTGCTGGGCGCCGGCCGGGCGCAGATGCCGATCGCGGCGATGTCGGCCTCGATGGGCGGCAACGTGCGCGTGGGCCTGGAAGACAGCCTGTGGATCGGCGCCGGCCAGCTGGCCAAGACGAACGCCGAGCAGGTGCGCAAGGCGCGCGAGATCATCGAAGGCCTGGGCCTGCAGGTGGCGACGCCGGCCGAGGCGCGCGAGATCCTGGCGCTGAAGGGCAAGGACGCGGTCGCCTTCTGACCGGCCCCCGGCAGCCGCGGATGCGGGTTAGACCTGTGCCGGCGGGCGCCTCCGCGCCACCGGTGCAGGTCTAGAATGTACGCATCATTACAGTAACGGGTCGACGCCTCGTCGCCGACGTTCACGGCATGCCGACGGATCCGCACAGCATCGATTGGGAGCTTCGGCTCGGTTTCCTCATCCACGACGTCTCGCGCCTGCGGCGCAGCGCCTTCGACCGCTGCCTGAAGCCGCTGAACGTGACGCGCTCGCAGTGGTGGGTGCTGGCCTACCTGTCGCGCGAGGACGGCATGACGCAGAGCCAGCTCGCCGAGGAACTCGACCTCGGCAAGGTGGCGGTGGGCGGCCTCATCGACCGGCTGGAGAAATCAGGCCTCGTGCGCCGCGAGGCCGACGCCACCGACCGCCGCGTCAACCGCGTCTTCCTCGAGCCCAAGAGCAAGCAGCTCATCGCCAAGATGCGCAAGGTGAGCCACCGCATGAACGCGCAGATCCTCGAAGGCCTGGTCGACGAACGCCTCGAGAGCACCGCGCTCACGCTCGACCAGATGAAGCGCAACCTGCTCACCTACCTGCAGGGCAGCGAGATCTGAACGCCTGCTCCGGGTTGACCACGATGCGCCGAGTCGCCCATAATCCATACAGTACGGTAGTGAACTAATTCGGGCGCCACGGGAATCCCTCCGCGGGCACGCCCGGCCCAGGAGCCCCCCGCATGACCGCCGGTCGTTTCGATCCCGCCGCCCACGCCCGCGCCATGCGCGAAAGCGGCTTCTGGCTTGACAGCTCGTACGACGAATTCCTCGTCCGGGCCATCGCCGACACCCCCGACAAGCCGGCCCTGGTGGCCTACCGCGCCGACCGTGAGGGCGCGCGCCGCTTCAGCTGGCGCGAGTTCGGCGACCTCGTCGCGCGCTGCGCGGCCTCGCTGCGCGCACTCGGCGTGGGCGCGGGCGACATCGTCGGCGTGCAGCTGCCCAACTGGTGGGAGTTCGTCGTCGTCTCGCTCGCGTGCAACCGCATCGGCGCCGTCGTCAACCCGCTGATGCCGATCTTCCGCGAGCGCGAGATGGGTTACATGCTGGGCTTCGCCGAGGCCAAGGTGCTGGTCGTGCCCAGGTCGTTCCGCGGCTTCGACCACGCGGCAATGGGCCAGGCCTTGAAGCGCGACTGCCCGAAGCTGCAGCACGTGATCGTCGTCGACGGCGAGGGCGACGACAACTTCGACCGCCTGCTGCTGTCGGGCACGGCGCGCGTCGAACCCACGCCCAAGCGCCCGCTGCTCGCGCCCGACGCGATGGCGGTCGTGATGTTCACCTCCGGCACCACCGGCTCGCCGAAGGGCGTGATGCACTCGACGAACACGCTGATGGCCTGCAACCGGTCGCTCGCCGGGCGCTTTGGTCTCGCCACCGACGACGTGATGCTCGCCTGCTCGCCGCTCGGCCACATGACCGGCTACGCGGCGGTGATGCTGCTGGGCATCAGCCTCGGCTCCACCGTGGTGCTGCAGGACGTGTGGGAAGCGCGGCGCGGCGTGCAGATCATGGCGGACGAAGGCGTCAGCTACACCGCGGCGTCCACGCCCTTCCTGTCCGACATCTGCGAGGCGGTGGCCTCCGGCTCGCCGCGGCCGGCCAAGCTGCGCAACTTCCTGTGCGGCGGCGCGCCGATCCCGCCGGTGCTGATCGACCGCGCGGCGCGCGAGCTCGGCCTCACGGTGTGCTCGCTGTTCGGCATGACCGAGTCGCTGTCGAGCACGCTCACCGAGCCGGCGCGTGCGCACGAGAAATCGTCGACGACCGACGGCCGCGCGCTCGAAGGCGTGGGCGTCAAGGTCGTCGGCCACGACGGCAAGCCGCTGCCGGCCGGCCAGACCGGCCGCCTGCTGGTGCGCGGCGCGCAGATGCTGATGGGCTACTACAAGCGCCCGGACATCGAGACCTTCGACGCCGAGGGCTGGTTCGACACCGGCGACCTCGCCTACATGGACGACGAGGGCTACATCCGCATCAACGGCCGCACGAAGGACGTGCTGATCCGCGGCGGCGAGAACGTGCCGGTGGTCGAGATCGAGGCGCTGCTCTACAAGCACCCGTCGGTCGCCGCGGCGGCGCTCGTCGGCTACCCCGATGCGCGGCTGGGCGAACGCGGCTGCGCCTTCGTCGTGCTGCGCCCGGGCGCCAGCTTCACGCTCGACGACCTGCAGGCCTACATGGCCGAGTGCAAGGTCGCCAAGCAGTACTGGCCCGAGCGCGTGGAGGTCGTGGCCGACCTGCCGCGCACGCCCAGCGGCAAGATCCAGAAGTTCAAGCTGCGCGAAGTGGTGGCGAAGGCCGGATGAGCGACGCCCTCGTGCTCGAGCGGCAGGACGGCGGCATCGCCGTGCTGCGCCTGAACCGGCCGGCGGTGCTGAACGCGCTGACCGACGCGCTGGTCGACGAGCTGCACGCCGTGCTCGCCGACCTGGCGAACGATGCCACGCTGCGCGTGCTGGTCCTCACCGGCACCGGCCGCGGCTTCTGCGCCGGCTTCGACCTCGGCGAAGCGGCCCACGCGCCAGACGAAGGCGAGCTCGGCCGCGCCACCGCCTGGACGGTGCGCCAGGAGCGTTTCGCCGGCCTGGTGCTGAAGCTGCGTGCGCTGCGCGCACCGGTGATCGCCGCCGTCAACGGCCTCGCCAACGGCGGTGGCCTGGCGCTCGCGCTCGGCGCCGAGATCCGCTACGCCGCTGCGTCGGCGCGTTTCAATGCCGCCTTCGTGAAGGTCGGCATGACCGGCTGCGACATGGGCGTCAGCTGGCTGCTGCCGCGCTGCGTGGGGCTGTCGCGCTCGTTCGAGATGCTGCTGACCGGGCGCCTGGTCGACGCTGCCGAGGCCGAGCGCATCGGCCTCGTCACCGCCACGGTGCCCGACGACCAGTTGCTGCCGCGCGCGCTGGCGACCGCGCGCGAGATCGCCGCGAACGACGCCTTCGGCGTCTGGATGACGAAGCGCGGCGGTTGGGCGAATGCCGAGGCGTCGAGCCTGCAGCAGGCCATCGAGCTGGAGAACCGCTCGCAGATCCTCGCGCAGTCGACCGGCGGGCTTCAGCGCGCGGCCGAGGCGCTGCTGGCGCGCAAACGCAGCAAGGCGTAGACCTCGTCGATCGTCGGCGTGGCCACGCCGGCCAGGTCGCGCATCGCGGCCACCGATTCGGTCAGCACGTCGATTTCCAGCGGCCGGCCGCGGTCCCAGTCCTGCAGCATCGACATGCGGTGCGCGCCGGCGTTGCGCGCGGCAGCGATGCGCTCGTCGGTGCTGATGGGCCAGTGGTCGACGCCCAGCGCCTCGGCGACGACCTCGGCCTCGCGCATCATGCGACGCACGATGGCCACGACCTCGGGCGATGCGGTCAGCTTGTCGAGCGTGGCGCCGGTCAGCACCGCCAGCGGGTTCCAGCTCAGGCTGCTGATCATCTTGGCCCAGATCCAGGCGCGGATGTCGGGCACCACCTGCGCGTTCAGGCCGGCCGCGTTCATCGCGTCGGCCAGGCGCTGCAGGCGCGGGCTCGCCGTGCCGTCGGGTTCGCCGATCGGGAAGCGCAGCAGCTTGCCGTCGTGGTGGATCACGCCCGGCTCGGTGACTTCGGTCGCCACCCAGTAGACGCAGCCCAGCGCGCGCTCCGGCCCGAGCGTGCGCCACTGCGCGCCACCCGGGTCCAGGCGCTCGACCTGGCGCCCGCCATGCGCGCCGTCCAGCCCGTGGAAATACCAGTACGGGAT
Organism: Pseudomonadota bacterium; assembly: GCA_963204815.1. GTDB lineage: Bacteria > Pseudomonadota > Gammaproteobacteria > Burkholderiales > Burkholderiaceae_C > Rubrivivax. The sequence goes on from CAUJHQ010000061.1 coordinate 24,387, forward strand.
GCCGGTCGTGGGGGGCACCACGCTGGTGTCGGGCCCCAGCAGCGAGGCCAGCGCCGGCAGTGCGTCGGCCAGCTGGTGCTGCTTCAGCGCGATGAAGACGATGTCCTGCGGGCCGAGGTCTTCGGCGCGGTCGGTCGCCTGCACGCGCGCCGCGACTTCGCCCTGCGGCGACACCACGCGCAGCCCGCGTTCGCGGATCGCCGCGAGGTGCGCGCCGCGCGCGACCACGCTGACCTCGACGCCGTCGACCCGCGCCAGGTGCGCGGCGACGAAGCCGCCGATGGCCCCGGCGCCGAAGATGCAGATTCGCGTGGGGCGCATGGCGCGGTTCCTTTCAGGGCGCGAGCGTGCAGAGGCCGCGGTCGAGCAGGCGCACGCCGCGTTCGACCGCGGTGCTGCGGAACTGCACGCGGCCGTGGCCGTCGTCGAACAGTTCGACGCGCACCGTGTCGCCGGGCAGGCCCGGCGACACGAATCGCGCGGCGATCGAGCGCACGCGCTCGGGGTGGCCCGGCGCGCAGGCCTTCAGCAGCGCGCGGCAGGCGCGGCCGAGGTTGTTCAGGCCGTGCGCGATGGGGCGCTCGAAACCGGCCTCGCGCGCGATGTCGGGGTCGGCGTGGATCGGCATCCAGTCCTGGCTGGCGACGCGGTAGAGCAGGGCGGACTGCGCCGAGGTGGCGTACTCCAGCACGGCGGTCGGCTGCGCGCCGTCGGCGATCAACGGCAGCGGCGCCGTCGCCGCAGCGGGGTCGCCCCAGTCGCCACAGCCGCCGTCGCCGCGCATGAACTGCACGCTCTGCAGGCTGGCGAGGTGCAGGCCGCTCGTGCGGTCGTACAGCTCGGTGTTCATCTGCAGCACGGCGCCGCGGCCGGCGCCCTTGTCCTGCACGCGCACCATGCGGTGCTGCGTGCGCACCTGGCCGGCCGCCGGCAGCGGACGGTGCAGCTGCACGTGCTCTTCGCCGTGCAAGATGCGCTTCCAGTCGATGGCGAGCGCCGGGTCGTCCTGCCAGAAGGGCTGCCAGCCCAGGATCATGGCCTGCGAGGGCACCACCTGCTGCGGTCGCCCCGGCAGCGCTTCGTAGACGTAGGGCAGCTCGTCGGCATCCAGCGGGTCGCTGCCCATGCCGAGCGACAGCGCGTAGAGCAGGCTGTCGCGCGCCGTGTAGTCGTGGTCGGTGGGTGCGAAGTCCTGCCGGATGACGCGGTCGAGGTTCATGCGGCCACCGTGACGACGACCTTGCCGAACTGCTCGCCGGCGTGCAGGCGGTCGAAGGCGTCGCGCACCTGCGCCAGCGGGTAGCGCTGGTCGATCACCGGCTTCAGGCCGCCGCGCCCGAACAGCGCCACGAGCTGGCGGAACTCCTCGATGCTGCCGCCGGTGGAACCGTAGACCTCGAGCTGGCGGATGAACATGCGTTGCAGGTCGGCGCCGGGGTTCGACCCCGTCGTGGCACCGCAGGTGACCAGGCGCCCGCCACGCCGCAGGCTCTTCAGCGAATCGGACCAGCTGGCTTCGCCGACGCTGTCGATGACCATGTCGACGCCGTCGCCGCCGGTCATCTCCATCACGCGCTTGGCCACCTGCTCGGTGCGGTAGTTGATGCCGCCGCTGGCGCCCAGCGCCTTCGCGCGCGCCAGCTTCTCGTCGCTGCTGCTGGTGACGAGCACGCGCGCGCCGGCCATCAGCGCCAGCTGCAGGCAGGCCACCGCCACGCCGCCGCCGATGCCGACGACCAGCACGGTCTCGCCGGCCTTCAGCGCGCGCTTGCCGAAGAGCATGCGCCACGCGGTGAGGTGGCCCACCATCAGCGCGCCGGCGTCGACCAGGTCGGCGTCGTCGGGCAGCGGGAAGAAGCAGTTCACCGGCATCGCGATGTACTCGGCCAGCGTGCCGTGGCGGTGCTCGCCCATGATGTCGGCGTTCAGGCACAGCGGCTGGTCGCCGGCCAGGCAGAAGCGGCAGTGGCCGCAGTAGGCGTTGGAGTAGAGCACCGCCTTCTGGCCGACCTTCAGGCCGCTGCCGGCGGGCGCCTCGGCCACCACGCCGGCGGCTTCCACGCCCTGCACCAGCGGCAGCGTGTGCGTGATGCCGACGCCGCTGTCGCGCATGTACAGGTCGACGCGGTTCAGGCCGACGGCGTGCACGCGCAGCAGCGCTTCGCCGGCCTTCGGCACGGGTTTCGGAAAGTCGCGCAGGTTCAGGCCCTCGCGGCCCCGGGTTTCGAGAACGGCAGCTTGCATGTCGACGGGCCTTCAGTTGGGGGTCAGCACCGCGCCACCGCAGACCGAGACGACCTGGCCGGTGACGTAGCGCGAGAGATCGGTGACGAGGAATTCGAGCACGCCGGCGCAGTCCTCGACCTCGCCGAAGCGGCGCAGCGGAATCTGTTCCAGCTCTTCGGCGCTGCCGATGCCGCGCTGCGCGACGGCCTGCGCCACGCGCGCCGTCATCATCACGCCGGGCGAGATGCAGTTGGCGCGGATGCCGTGCGGCCCCAGCTCGCAGGCCAGGTAGCGCGTGTAGTGCGCCACCGCGGCCTTGCTGGCGGCGTAGGCCGCGATCAGCCCCTGCTTGTAGGTGCTGACGCCGGACTGCGACGCGATGTTGACGATGACGCCGCCGCCCTGCCGCTTCATCGCCGGCACCGCGGCCTGGCAGCAGAACTGCATGCTCATGAAGTTGACGTCGAAGAGCAGCCGCGTGTCGGCCTCCGGCGACTCGGACGCGCGGCTGCGCTCGGCCGGCGTGATCGCGCCGCCGGCGTTGTTGACGATGATGTCCAGGCGGCCGAAGTGCTCGATCACGCGCTGCACGGCGGCCGTGGCGGCGTCGTGTTTCGACAGGTCGGCCTGCACGCCCAGGCTGCGGCGGCCGAGCAGCTCGATCTCGGCCGGCACGCTGGCGGCGCCGAGGATTTCGCCGTAGAGCGCGGCACCGTTGAGGTCGAGGTCGACGATGGCGACGTCGGCGCCCAGGCGGGCCAGGCGCAGTGCGTAGGCGCGGCCGAGGCCGCGGGCGCCGCCGGTCACGAGGGCGGTCTTGCCGGAGAGTGGGGTCACGAGGCTTCCTTCAGGCGGCGGCCGCGCCCAGGTAGGCGCGGCGCACGAGTTCGCTGTCGCGCAGATCGCGCGCCGGGCCGTGCCCGATCACGCGGCCTTGCGCCAGCACGTAGGCGGTGTCGGCGATCTGCAGCGCACGCTCGACCATCTGCTCGACGAGCAGGATCGTCGTGCCCTGCGCACGCAGCTGCACCACGGCGTCGAGCAATTGGTCGATGACGGCGGGCGCGAGGCCGAGCGACGGCTCGTCCAGCATCAGCAGGCGCGGCGCGTGCATCAGCGCCTGGCCCACCGCCAGCATCTGCTGCTGGCCGCCGGAGAGGATGCCGGCCGGCACGTTCGGCCGCTCGGCGAGCGCCGGGAAGAGGGCGTACACGCGCTCGTAGCGCGCGGCCGCCTCGCCCTTGGCGAGCTTGCTGCCCCACAGGCCGAGCTGCAGGTTGTCGCGCACGCTCTGGCCGCGGAACAGGCGCCGGCCCTCGGCCACGTGCAGCAGCCCGCGGCCGACGATGGCGGCCGGGTCGGCGCCGCCGATGGAAGCGCCGCCGAAGGTGATCGTCCCCGCCGTCGGCCGCAGCAGGCCCGACAGCGTGCGCAGCAGCGTCGACTTGCCGGCGCCGTTGCTGCCCACCAGGGCGACGAAGCCGCGCTCGGGCACCTCGATCGACACGCCTTCGAGCACGCCGACATGGCCGTAGCCGGCGTGCAGGCCTTCCACCTTGAGCAACGCGCTCACCGCGATCCTCCGGTGCCTTCGCGCCCCATGTAGGCGCGCTCCACCTCGGGGTGGCGGAACACCTCGTCGGGCGTGCCGGCGGCGAGCACGCGGCCGCGGTCGAGCACGGTGACCTGCTGGCTGATGCGGGCGATGAGCTCGAGGTGGTGCTCGACGATCAGCACCGTGGTGCCGAGCGCGGCGATCGACTGGATGAGCGCGCCCAGGCGGTCCAGTTCGTCCATCGACAGGCCGGCGGCGGGTTCGTCCAGCAGCAGCAGCGCCGGCCGGCCGGCGAGCGCGCGCGCGATCTCCACCAGCCGCTGCTGGCCGTGCGGCAGGTCGCCCGCCAGTTCGCGCGCCCGCTCGGCCAGGCCGACGAAGCGCAGCAGCGCCATCGCCTCGGCGGTGCTCTCGTCGTGGTCGCGGCGCGCGCGCGGCAGCGCCAGCGCCACCTCGGCGGCGTTGGCGCGCTCGCGCACGAAGCCGCCCAGACGCACGTTGTCCAGCACGCTCATCTCGGCCAGCAGTTTGGGCGTCTGGAAGGTGCGGCCGACGCCCAGCCGCGCCACCTGGTGCGGCGCCAGCGCCGCGAGGTCGGTGTCGCCCAGCCGCACCTGGCCGGCGTCGGCGCGGATGAAGCCGCTGATGACGTTCAGCGTCGTTGTCTTGCCCGACCCGTTCGGCCCCACCAGCGCATGCGTGCGGCCGGCGGCGGCGGTGAGCGCGCAGCCCTGCAGCGCCTTCACGCCGCCGAAGTGCTTCTCCAGCCCCTGCAGCACCAGCGGCTGGGCGGCGGCCTCGCGCGTGTGCACGGCGGGCAGGTCGGCGCCGGCCGTCGGCAGCGGCGGCGGGCGCTGCCAGCGCCGCCACACGGGCAGGCCCATCAGCCCGTGCGGCGCGAACACCATCAGCGCCAGCAGCACCACGCCGTAGATCGCGAGCCGCCAGCTCTGCAGCGGGCCCAGCAACTCGGGCAGCAGGAAGAACACCAGCGTGCCGACCACCGGCCCCCACAGCTTGCCGAGGCCGCCGACGACGATGCACAGCAGGAAGAAGATCGAGAAGTCGGCGCTGAAGTCCTCGGGCGTGATGACGGTCTTCTGCACCGCGAAGAAGGCGCCGCCGAGGCCGGCGATGGCCGCGCTGACGGCGAACGCGAACAGCTTGATGCGCCACAGCGACACGCCCGAGGCGGTTGCCGCCAGCGGGTTGTCGCGCGCCGCCACCATGCCGCGGCCGAAGCGCGAGTGCACCAGGTTGCGCACCAGCCAGAACGCGAGCACGACGCAGACGGCCACCGCCACGTACACCTCCCGCGGCGTCATCGGCCGGCCGAAGAAGCCCGGTGCCGGGATGCCGACGATGCCGGAGAACCCGCGCGTGAGGCCGCGCCATTCCACCAGCAGGTCCGTCACCACCTGCGCGAACGTGAGCGTGACGAGCGCGAAGTACCAGGTCGACAGGCGCAGCGCCGGCAGCGCCATCACGAGGCCGGCGCCGGTGGCGACCAGCATGCCGGCGGGCGCGGCGAGCCAGAAGCTCCACTTGGCGTCGACCATCAGCAGTGCTGTCGTGTAGGCGCCCAGGCCGACCAGCGCGCCGTGGCCGATCGACACCTGGCCGGCATAGCCGGTGAGGAAGTTCAGGCCGATGGCCACGAGCATCATCACCAGCGCCTGGGTGGCGAGGAAAAGCACGAAGTCGCCGCGGAAGGCGAGCGGCACCGCCAGCAACGCGGCGGCCGCGAGCGCCAGCACGGCGCGCGGCAGGCGCCGCGGCGGGGCGGCCGGCGCGGCCAGCGTCTGCGAGGTCGGCGCGTTCATGGGACGGCTCAGACGCTGCGCGCTTCGAGCGAGCTCACCAACCCGCCCGGCCGCGCCAGCAGCACCGCCAGCACCAGCAGCAGGATCACCGCGTTGTGATAGCCGGGCGACAGCCAGAGTGCGCTCGCGGCTTCCGCGATGCCGATCATGTAGCCGGCGGCGAGCGCACCGCGGTTGCTGCCCAGGCCGCCGATCGCCGCCGCCGCGAAGCCCTTCAGCAGCAGCAGGCCGCCGAGCGTGGTCGACGCCGCGAGCACCGGCGCCGCGAGGTAGCCGGTGAGCGCGGCGAACGCGCCGCCGAAGGCGAACGACCAGCGGCCGATGGAACGCGGGTCGATGCCGCGCAGCAGCGCGGCGTCGCGGTCCTCGGCGACCGCCATCGCCGCCTTGCCCCACAGGCTGCGGTAGAGGCGGTCGACGCCGAACACCAGGGCCAGCGTCAGCAGGATCAGCGCGACCTGGTAGCTGGAGACGCTGACGCCGTCGATCGGCAGCATGTCGGTGGACAGCGGGGGCGGCGCCGGCACGACGATGGGGTCGGGGCCCCAGACCTTGCCGACGAGGTTGGCGATGATCATCGCCACCGCCAGCGTCGTGATGATCCAGGCCGCGCCGCCGGCACTGCGCCGGAGCACCGGCGCGACGGCGATGCGCTCCTCCAGCAGCGCCAGCAGCGACACCGCCGCCATCGCCGCCGCGAGCGCGGCCCACCACGGCCACTTCCACTGCGACAGCAGCAGCGCGCTGCCCATCGCGCCCAGCATCACCAGGTCGCCCTGCGCGAAGTTGAAGACCTTGGTCGGCCGGTACAGGATGTTGAAGCCCACCGCGACCAGGCCGTACAGGCTGCCGGCCGTGAGGCCGCCGACGACGAGGTCCAGCAGCATGGCGCGGTCGTCAGGCGCGTTCGCGGAACACGCCCATCGAGCGTGGGTCTCGGCCGGAGGACAAGGTGGCCATCACCATCTGGTCGCCCGTGAGGGCGCAGTGGTTGTCGGGCGTGAAGGCGATGCGGCCGATCATGCCGTCGTAGCCCTTCACGGCGTCGAACGCGGCCTTGACGCGTTCGGTGTCGAACTTCTTCTCCGCGTCGACCACCTTCTTCAGCAGGTGCAGGAAGTCGTAGAACGGGCTGATCGCGGCGTTGATCTCCCAGGTCTTGGCCTCGGGGAAGGTGACCACCTTCTTCGCATGTGCGACCTGGCGCGCGCCCACCGGCTCGGTGGCGCTGTAGGTCATGGTCTTCAGCAGCGTGGCCGAGGCGAGCTTCAGCACCTCGGGCGCGGCGTTGTCGAGCACGGTGTTGGAGAACATCGAATTGCCGCCCAGCAGCGCCGGGTAGTACTTCATCGCCTGCAATCCGGCGGCGGTGAGCAGCACGCCCTGCGCCGGCGAGTTCCACAGCACCAGCGCGTCGGCGCCGGCGTTGCGGATCTTCGTCAGGTAGACCTTCAGGTCGGTCGCCGTGACGGGGTAGGTCTCGACCGCCACCGGCTCGAGGCCGAACTTCTTCAGCGCCCGCGTGGTGGCCGCGCCGCCGGCTTCGCCGAGCGCGGTGTTCTCCTGCAGGATGCCGACCTTCTTCAGCTTCAGGTTCTCGACGATGTGGCGCGCGATCGCCTCGCCCTGGTGGCCGGTGTTGTAGGTGAACTGGTAGTGATAGGGGTACTTGCGGCCGTCGGCGAGCTCTTCGGTCCAGCCGCCGCCGGCGTGGATGACCTTCGCCGGCGTGGTGGTGGCCACCGCCGACAGCGTGTGCGAACTGCCCACCGGCCCCAGGATGGCCTGCGAGCCGCCGTCGAGCAGCTTGCGCATCACGGCCGGCTCTTTCGCGGGCGAGCTCTCGTCGTCGGCTTCGATGATCTCGAGCTTGCGGCCGAGGATGCCGCCGGCAGCGTTGATCTCGTCGGCGGCGATCTTCACGCCCACGTACAGCGGCGCGAACGACGACGCGACCAGGCCGGTCATCGCGCGCGCCGAGCCGATCTTGAAGGTGTCGCCGCTCTGGCCGAAGGCGAGGCCGGAGCTGCCGAGCAGCAGGCTGCCGCCGGCGGCCAGGACCTCGCGGCGCGAGGGGCTGAGGGAACGGGGTGCTCGGCTCATCGATGTCTCCTGGCTCCTCGGCATCGTCGCCGACGTGACAGTGAGCGTATAGAAAGTGCACCAGTGTACGAATAATGGAAAACACGGGGCGCCGCCGCGGCGAAAACGGGCGGTGCCCGGTTGACCCCGCGGCCCGCCGGGCCGCACAATCGATTCGTAAGGTAGTGAACGACCTTCGCCGGTTTGGGCGAGACACACAGCGGCGCCGGGCATCCCACCGCGCGCCGCGCAGGGCCAGGAGACACACGCCATGGGCACGACCGCTTTCGACCCCGCAACGCACGCCGCGCGCATGCGCGCCGAGGGCTGGTGGAACGACCGCACCACCGACGCGCTGATCGCCGAGGCCGCGCAGCGCTGGCCGCAGCGCGACGCCGTCGTCGCCTACCGCGCCGACCGGCCGGGGCCGGCGCCGGTGAAGCGGCTGACCTTCGGTGAACTCGAAGCCTTGGTCGGCCGCGGTGCCGCGGCGCTGCGCGGCCTGGGTGTCGGCGCGGGCGACGTGGTCTCGGTGCAGTTGCCGAACTGGTGGGAGTTCGTCGTCGTCGCGCTCGCGGCGCGGCGGCTCGGCGCCATCGTCAACCCGCTGATGCCGATCTTCCGCGAGCACGAGCTGAGCTACATGCTCGCCTTCTGCGAAGCCAAGGTGCTGGTCGTGCCCAAGCAGTTCCGTGGCTTCGACCACGAGCAGATGGCCACCGCGCTGAAGGCGCGCTGCCCGACGCTGCAGCACGTGCTGGTGGTCGGCGGCAGCGGCGACAACGAGTTCGAGCGCGCGCTCTTCGGCGGCAGCGCGAGCGTGGCGCCGTCGGCGGCGCAGCGCGCCGACACGCTGGGCGTGCTGATGTTCACCAGCGGCACCACCGGCGAGCCCAAGGGCGTCATGCACAGCGACAACACGCTGGTGGCCTGCGTGCGCGGCCTGGCCGGCCGCTTCGGCCTGACCGACACCGATGTGCTGCTCGCCTGCTCGCCGCTGGGCCACATGACCGGCTACACGGCGGTGATGCTGCAGGGCCTGTGCCTGGGCTGCACCGTCGTGCTGCAGGACGTGTGGGAAGGCGCGCGCGGCGTCGCCATCATGGCCGCCGAGAGTGTCACGCACACCGCGGCGGCCACGCCCTTCCTGGTCGACATCTGCGAGGCGGTGGCCGCGGGCGGCCCGAAGCCGAAGCTGCGTACCTTCCTGTGCGGCGGCGCGCCGATCCCGCCGGTGGTGGTGCAGCGCGCGTCGAAGGAACTTGGGCTCGACGTCTCCAGCCTCTGGGGCATGACCGAATCGCTCGGCAGCACGCTGACCGAGCCGGCGCGCGCGCACGAGAAGTCGGCCTCCACCGACGGCCGGCCGCTGGACGGCACGCAGGTCAAGGTCGTCGACATCGACGGCAAGCCGCTGCCCACGGGCCAGACCGGCCGCCTGCTGGTGCGCGGCGCGCAGATGTTCATGGGCTACTACAAGAAGCCCGAGATCCCCACCTTCGACGCCGAGGGCTGGTTCGACACCGGCGACCTCGCCTACCTGGACGCCGAGGGCTACATCCGCATCAACGGCCGCACGAAGGACGTGCTGATCCGCGGCGGCGAGAACGTGCCGGTGGCCGAGATCGAGAACCTGCTGCTCAAGCACCCGGCGATCAGCGGCACGGCCGTCGTCGGCATTCCGGACGCGCGCCTGGGCGAACGCGGCTGCGCCTTCGTCACGCTGCGCCCCGGGCAGGCCTTCGACCTCGCCGAACTGCAGCGCTGGATGGCCGAGTGCAAGGTCGCCAAGCAGTACTGGCCCGAGCGCGTCGAGGTGGTCACGGAACTGCCGCGCACGCCGAGCGGCAAGATCCAGAAGTTCGTGCTGCGCGAGAAGGCCAAGGCCTTCGCCCAGCCATGACGGTGCGGGCCCACCGCCTGGACGGCGTCGTCTGCGTCGTCACCGGCGCCGCGCGCGGCATCGGCCTGGCCATCGCCGAGCGGCTGGCCACCGAAGGCGGCCGCGTCGCCGCCTGGGACGTCAGCGAACGCCGGCTCGAGCCCGCCGTGGCCGAGCTGCGCGCGCGCGGGCTCGACGTGCACGGCTTCGCCTGCGACGTCGGTGCGCGCGCCGCCGTCACCGAGGCGATGGCCAAGGTCGAGCAGCATTTCGGCGCGCCGGTCGGCGTGCTCGTCAACAACGCCGTCTGGGCGCGCTTCGGCGCGCTGGCCGAGATCGACGACGAGGTCGCCGACCGCACGCTGGCCGTCGGCCTGAAGGCGCTGATGTGGACCACGCAGGCGGCGGCGCCGCAGATGCGCAGGCGTGGCGGCGGCAGCATCGTCAACCTGAGCTCGGTGTCGGCGCTGCACCCGCAGGCCTCGTCGATCGTCTACGCCGCGATGAAGGGCGGCGTGCTCGGCCTCACGAAGGCGGCGGCGGTGGAACTCAGCCCCGACCGCATCCGCGTCAACGCCGTCATCCCCGGCATGGTGGGCACGCCGGCGTCGAAGGCGCAGTTCGACGCTGCCACGCTCGCCGAACGCGAAGCGGCCATGCCGCTCGGCCGCTTCGGCGACCCCGCCGACATCGCCGGCGCAGTGGCCTTCCTGGCCTGCGACGATGGCGCCTACGTGCAGGGCGCCGAACTCATCGTCGACGGCGGCTGGACCGTCGGCACGCGCTGAAGTGAAGCCTCGGTCTCCGGTGGCTGCAATGTCGGCTGAGCCAGTGGCGGCTTTCGGCGCGTTGCGGACGTTCGCGTGCTTGCGTTCGCGCGACGGCCAAGGCCGCCGGGTGCCGGGCTGCGCTCATGTCCCCCGGCCCGGCCTCTGGCCGGGCCTCCTCCTTTACTTCGCTCCACCCGGCACCCGGCGTCCTCGGCCCGGCACCCACGTGGCGTGCGTCCAGGTTGCGCGCCACCAGCGGTGCCGGAGCGAGTGCCCGGGGTGCCCCACGGAGCGAAGTAAAGGAGGAGCGGCGGGCGCAGCCCGACGCGGGGGACATGAGCGCAGTGGGGCACCCCGGGCGCTCGCGACCGCCAACGAACGAACGTCCGCAACGTGCCGAGTGTCGGCGCTCGGCGCCAGCCAATCTCATTCGTCGCGGGTGTCCTCCACGGCCGCGACCACGTCTCTGCGCCCAGGGTGGCGCGACGAAAGGACAAGCTCATGAACCGCATGCAGGACAAGCGCTGTGTCGTCACCGGCGCCGGCAGCGGCATCGGCCGCGCCAGCGCGCAACGCTTCGCCGCCGAGGGCGGGCGGGTGCTGGCCGTGGGCCGCAGCGCCGCCAACATCGACGAGACCGTGGCGCTGATCCGTGCCGCCGGCGGCAGCGCAGAGGCCATGGTGGCCGATGCAACCGCCGAGGCCGACGTGAAGGCGGTGGTCGATCGTTGCATCGCCGCCTTCGGCGGCATCGACGTCTTCCTGGCCAACGCCGGCTCGCCGGGCACGAACGCGTCGCTGTTCGAGCAGACCGTCGACGAGTGGAACGAGGTCTGGCGCGACAACGCGCTCAGCAGCATGCTGGCCGTGAAACACGCGGCGCCGCCGATGGTGGCGCAGAAGGGTGGCTCGATCATCCTCGTGTCTTCGGCGGCCTCGCTGCGCGCCAACGCGGGCGCCATCTCGTACAGCGCCAGCAAGGCGGCGGTGAACAGCCTGGCGCAGACGGCGGCGAACGCGCTCGCCGGCACTGGGGTGCGTGTCAACGCCATCCTGCCCGGGCTGGTGGAGACCAAGATGACGCGCAAGGTCTTCGAATACGCGCGCGAACGCGGCAAGGAAGGCCGCATCGGCCACATGGTGCCGCTGCAGCGCGCCGGCCGGCCGGAGGAGATCGCCGCGATGGCCACCTTCCTGGCCAGCGACGACGGCTCGTTCGTCACTGGCCAGTTGTACGCGGTGGACGGCGGCGTCAGCAGCACGCACCCGCACGGGAAGATCCCGGTGTGAGCGACGGCGCCGCGTTGCAGCGCCGCGCGCTCGGCGCCGGCCTGTTGCTGGTGCTGCTGTGGGGCGCGGCCTTCACGATCCAGAAGGCGGCCTACGCGGCGATGGGGCCGGGCGGCTTCCTGTTCGGTCGCTCTGCGGTGATGACGCTGTGCGCCGTGCTGCTGCTGCTGTGGCGCCGCAGCCCGCTGTGGCCGCGGCTGGGTGCCGGCGAATGGCCGGTGCTGCTGCGCTGCATGCTGGTCGGCCCGGTGTTGCACATCCTGCTCATCACCTACGGCATCCACTGGTCGACGCCGTTCTCCGGCGCGCTCATCATGGCCCTGGGGCCGGTGTGCACGCTGGTGCTGCTGCGCGTGTTGCGTGGTACGCGGCTGCAGCGCCACCAGGTGATCGGCGTCGCGATGGCCTTCTGCGGCGTGCTGCTCTTCATGAGCCAGAAGCTGCTCGCCGCCGACCTGCGCGCCAGCGGCGGCGACCTGATGATGCTGGGTGCGACGGTGGTGTTCTCGCTCTACACGATCTGGGTCACGCCGCTCGTCGCCCGCCACGGTGGTGCCGAAGTCATGTGCTGGGCCACCTTGCTGGCGACGCCGCTGATGCTGGCGCTGACCACCGCGGCCGCGTGGCAGGCGCCCTACCTGGCGCTCGAACCGGCCATCTGGACGGCGTTCCTGTGGACCGTGCTCGTCTCCGGCTTCTTCGGCTGGATCCTCTGGGGCTGGGTCAACGCCGTGCGCGGCGTGGCGCGCACGGCGCCGCTGCTGTACCTGGTGCCGCCGGTGGCCGGCGTCGTCGCCTGGCTCACGGTCGGCGAGGCCTACACCGGCACCAAGCTGCTCGGCGCCGCGCTGGCGCTCGCCGGCGTCGCCTGGACGCAGTTCGCGCCGGTGCCGCCCGCGCCGCCCGCCTGACGCGGACTTCTCCCGTTGACATAGATCGTACACACATGTACGGTCTATGAGCCATATCAATCGACACCCCGGGCGACCGGATCGCCCCTGCACAGGAGAACCCGATGGACTTCCATCTGCCCGCCGAGATCACCGCCAAGCTGGCCGAGATCGACGCCTTCATCGAAGCCGAGATCAAGCCGCTGGAGCGCGAGAACATGCAGTTCTTCGACCACCGGCGCGAGAACGCCCGCACCGACTGGGAGAACGACGGCCGCCCGCGCGCCGAGTGGCGCGCGCTGATCAGCGAGATGGAACGCCGCGCCGACAAGGCCGGCCACCTGCGCCTGGGCCTGCCCAGGAGCTGCGGTGGCCAGGCGGCGTCGAACCTGATGATCGCCGCCATCCGCGAGCACCTGGCCGCCAAGGGCCTGGGCCTGCACAACGACCTGCAGGACGAGAGCTCCATCGTCGGCAACTTCCCGATCATCCCCGTGCTCGACGCCTACGGCACGCCGGACCAGAAGAAGTACATCGAGGGCATGATCAGCGGCAAGATGCACCTGAGCTTCGCGCTCACCGAGCCCGGCCACGGCAGCGACGCGACCTGGCTCGAAACCACCGGCGTGCGCGCGACCGACGGCTCGGGCGACTGGGTCCTGAACGGCATGAAGCGCTGGAACAGCCAGGTCGCGCGCGCGCACGGCAACCTGGTCTTCGCGCGCACGTCGGGCAAGCCGGGCGACGCGAAGGGCATCACCGCGTTCATCGTGCCGACCGACGCCGCCGGCCACAAGGTGCTCTACAACCACTGGACGTTCAACATGCCGAGCGACCACGCGGAAACCGAGCTGAAGAACGTGCGCGTGCCCGACAGCGCCATCCTGCACAAGGAAGGCGAGGGCCTGATGGTGGCGCAGCGCTTCGTGCACGAGAACCGCATCCGCCAGGCGGCGGCGAGCGCCGGCGCCGCGCGCTACTGCATCACCGAGGCGGCGAAGTACGCACGCTCGCGCATCGCCTTCGGCGAGCCGCTGTCGAAGAAGCAGGCGATCCAGTTCCCGCTCGTCGAGCTCTATGCCGAATGCGAGATGGTGCGCAACTACATTTTCCGCACCGCCTGGCAGATGGACCGCCAGGACCCGCTGGAGATCAGCGACATGGTCTCGATCTGCAACTTCCGCGCGAACCGCCTGTGCTGCGACGCCGCCGACCGCGCGATGCAGACCCACGGCGGCATCGGCTACAGCCGCGCGATGCCGTTCGAGCACATCTACCGCCACCACCGCCGCTACCGCATCACCGAGGGCTCGGAAGAGGTGCAGATGCGCCGTGTCGCGCAGTACCTGTTCGGCTTCGGCGGCAAGAAGGCGAACGCGAGCGCATGAGCATCGGCAGAGCCGGGGGCGACATCGATTTCGATGTCGCGGCGCTGGACGCCTACTTGCGCGACTCGCTCGCGCTGGGTGCCGCGCCGCTGGATGTGCGGCGCACCGAAGGCGGCATGTCCAACCCCACCTACTTCCTGGCGAAGGGCGGCTGGCAGGCCGTGCTGCGCAAGCAGCCGGGCGGCGTGGTCATGCCCTCGGCGCACGCCATCGACCGCGAGTGGCGCGTGCTCAGCGCGTTGCGCGGCACGGCGGTCCCGGTGCCGGCGCCGCTGCACTACTGTGCCGACCGGACGGTGCTGGGCACGCCGTTCTACCTGATGGAGAAGCTCGACGGCCGGGTGTTCCACGAGTTCGCCACGCCCGGGCTCGCGCGCGCCGAACGCACGGCGCTGTACGAATCGATGGTGGCCACCATGGCCGCCATCCACCGCCTGGACGTCGGCGCGCTCGGGCTGGCCGACTACGGCCGCGCCGGCAACTACTTCGCGCGCCAGCTGAAGCGCTGGTCGGAACAGTGGGCGAAGTTCCGCCGCGACGACGCCGACAACCCGGCGCTCGACCGCGTCGTCGCCTGGCTCGCCGAACGCGTGCCCGCGAGCGAACTGCAGTCGCTGTGCCACGGCGACTTCCGCATCGGCAACGTGATGTTCCACGCCACCGAGCCGCGCGTCATCGGCGTGCTCGACTGGGAACTCTCGACGCTCGGCCACCCGCTGGTCGACGTCGCCTTCAACAGCCAGGCCTGGCGCATGGCACCCGACGAGAACGGCGGCCTGCTCGGCCTGCCGCTGACCGAACTCGGCATCCCGACCGAAGACGACTACCTCGAGCGCTACTACGCGCTCGCGGGGTCCACCGAACGCATGACCACATTCCACCAGGTGTTCGCGATGTTCCGCGGTGCCGTCGGCAGCGCCGGCGTTGCCGTGCGCGGCGAACAGGGCAACGGTTTCCTGCCGGACGCCGCACGCATCGGCCGCAAGCTGGCGCTGGCCTATGCCGGCCGCGGCCTGGCGTTGATCGAAGCGCGGGGCGACCGATGACGCTGGACGACGCGATCCTGCAGCGCCGCTCGGTGCGCGGCTTCCTGGCACAGGAAGTGCCCGACGCCACGGTCCGCGAGGTGCTGGAACTGGCGCAATGGGCGCCGTCGAACTGCAACGTGCAGCCCTGGGTGCCGCACGTGGTGTCGGGCGCCGCGCTGGCCACGCTTCGCGACGCGCTCGTCGCCGCGGCGCTGGCGCAGCAGCCCTTCGACCCCGACTGGCCCGCCGACGGCAAGTACCACGGCATCTATCGCGAGCGCCAGTACGACGCCGCCGCGCGCCTGTACGGCGCGATGGGCGTCGAGCGGCGCGACCTCGAAGGCCGCCACGCCGCCTACCTGCGCAACCACATGTTCTTCGACGCGCCGCACGCCGTGTTCATCTTCATGCACGCGCCGTTCGACACCCGCGAGGCGACCGACATCGGCATCTACGCGCAGACGCTGATGCTGGCGCTGACCTCGCGCGGCATCGGCTCGTGCGCGCAGGGCGCGCTGGGGCTGTACGCCGGCACCGTGCGGCGCCACCTTGGGCTGCCGGACGACCACCGGCTGCTGTTCGGCATCTCCTTCGGCTACGAAGACACCGGCGTGCGCGCGAACGCCGCGCGCACGGTGCGCGCGCCGCTGGCCGAAGCCGTCCGGTTCCACCGCTGACCATGAGGACCGTGGCCGTGGTCGGCCCGGGCCTGATGGGCCTGGGCATCACGCAGGTGGCCGCCGCGGCCGGCCTGCAGGTGCTGCTGGTGGGGCGCGATGGCGCGGCCGCCGCTGCCGGGCGCGCGCGCCTGGCCACGCAGCTGCAGCGCCAGGTCGAACGCCGGCGGCTCGACGCCGCCGCCGCCGAAGCGCTGCTCGCGCGCGTGGTGGCCGTGGCCGACGACGCCGAGCTCGCGCGCTGCGACCTCGCCATCGAATCGGTGGCCGAAGACCGCGCGGCCAAGCTCGGCGTGCTGCGCCGGCTGCAGGCCGCGCTGCCGGCCGGTGCGCTGATCGCCACCAACACCTCGGGCCTGCCGGTGAGCGGCCTGGCCGGCGCGCTGGCGCGGCCGGAGCGTTTCCTCGGCCTGCACTTCGTCTCGCCGGTCGAGCGCATGAAGCTCGTCGAGGTGGTGCGCGGCGAACGCACCGCGCCGGCGACGCTGGCCGCGGGCCTGGCGTTCGTCGAACGGCTCGGCCAGGTGCCGATCGTGGTGCGCGACGGGCCGGGCTTCTTCACCTCGCGCGTCTTCGCCGCCTACCTCGACGAAGCGCTCGCGCTGGTGGCCGAGGGCGTGGACCCGGTGCTGATCGACGCCGCCGTCACGGCGCACGGCCGCGCCATCGGCCCGCTGGCGGTGCTGGACGACATCTCGCTGGCGCTGAACCTGCAGCAGATCCGGCAGGCGCGCGCCGACGGCCTGCCGCCCGAGCGCTGCCGCCCGCTGGCCGAGCCGGTGCTCACCGCGATGCTGCTGAACGGCCGCGCCGGCCGGCGCCAGGGCGGCGGCTTCTACGACACCGCCGCCGACGGCACGCGCACGCCCTGGCCGGGCCTGGCCGCGCTGTTCCCGCCGGCGGCGCTGCAGCCCACATCCGGCGGGCTGTGCCTGCGCCTGCGCTGCGCCGAGGCCATGGACGCGCTGCGCTGCCTGGAACACGGCGTGATCGACAGCGCCGACGCCGCCGACACCGGCTCGCTGCTCGGCCTGGGTTTCCCGCAGGCCACCGGCGGCCTGCTGCGCTGGGTCGAGCACTTCGGCCTGCCGCGCTTCGTCGACACCTGCGCCGAGTTCGCACGCGAGCACGGCGCCCGCTTCACGCCGTCGCCCTGGCTGCGCGAGCGCGCCGCGCTCGGCCGCGGCCTCGCCGACTGGCGAACCCCCACCCCCGAAAGGACGACCACGCCATGACCGGACCCCTCAAGGGCTTTCGCATCGTCGAGCTCGCCGCCATCGGCCCGGTGCCGTTCTGTGGCGCCTGGCTCGCCGACCTGGGCGCCGACGTCGTGCGCGTCGACCGCCTGCCGGTGCCGGGCCGCGCGCCCGACCAGCCGCCGCGCTTCGACTTCTACAACCGCAACAAGCGCTCGGTCGCGTTCGACCTCAAGCAGCCGGCCGGCGTGCAGGCGGTGCTGAAGATGGTGGCCAAGGCCGACGTGCTGCTCGAAGGCTTCCGCCCCGGCGTCACCGAGCGCCTGGGTCTGGGCCCCGACACCTGCCTGGCCGCGAACCCGCGCCTCGTCTACAGCCGCATGACCGGCTGGGGCCAGGACGGCCCGCTCGCCACCGAGGCCGGCCACGACATCAACTACCTCGCGCTCACCGGCGCGCTGGCCAGCATGGGCGCGCCCGGCCTGCCGCCGCCGCCACCCCTGAACCTGGTGGCCGACCTCGGCGGCGGCGCGATGGTGCTGGCCGTCGGCGTGCTGGCGGCGGCGATGGAGGCGCGCAGCTCGGGCCGCGGCCAGGTGGTCGACAGCGCCATGGTCGACGGCGTGGCGGTGCTGATGTCGGCCTTCCAGGCCTTCCGCCAGCAGGGCACGTGGACGGCCCACCGCGGCGAGAACATCGTCGACGGCGGCGCACCGTTCTACGGCACCTACGAGACGGCCGACGGCCGCTACGTCGCGGTCGGGGCGATCGAGCCGCAGTTCTACGCCGCGCTGCTGTCCGTGATGGAACTGGACCCGGCGGCCCTGCCGGACCAGAACGACCGCAGCGCCTGGCCGTCGATGCGCGAGCGCTTCGCCGCCGTCTTCCGCACCCGCCCGCGCGACGCCTGGGTGGCCGCCGCGGCCGGCCGCGACGCCTGCCTGTCGCCGGTGCTCACCATCGACGAGGCGCCGTCGCACCCGCAGATGGCGGCTCGGCGCAACTTCACGCCCTTCGACGGCGTGCTGCACCCGAGCCCGGCGCCGAAGCTGTCGCGCACCCCGGGTTCGCTGCGGCGCGGCGCGCCGGCCGCCGGCGAACACCAGGCCGAGGTGCTGCGCGACTGGGGTATCGCTGAAAATACCTAAGCAAACCGTACGCTAGCGTAAGGTATCATCGACCGCAGGCGGGGCTTCGCCCGCTGGAGCATTCGACGATGGTACTGACCGAAGATCAAAGAGCCCTGCAGGAGACCGCCCGCCGCTTTGCGCGCGAACGCCTGCTGCCCGACTACCAGAAGCGCGAGAAGGACGGCGGCCACCTCGACCGCGGCCTCGTCGCCGAGATGGGCCGCCTGGGCCTGCTGGGCGTGGACCTGCCGGAGGAATTCGGTGGCCTCGGCGTGGACGCCGTCACCACCGGCCTCATCGCGGAAGAGCTCGCCTATGGCGACTTCAACGTCAGCGCGGTGCCGGTCGGCATCTCGCTGAACGCGGCCATCCTGATCCGCCACGCGCAGCCCGAGGTGGTGCGCGAGTGGGTGCCGAAGATGACGCGCGGCGAGGCCGTCGTCGCGATCTGCCTGACCGAACCGCGCGGCGGCTCCGATGCGAGCAACCTCGCGCTGAAGGCGCGCAAGGACGGTGACCACTACGTCATCAACGGCGAGAAGACCTCGATCACCTTCGCCGACCGCGCCGACGCCTACCTGATCTTCGCCCGCACCGGCCGGCCGGAGGAGGGCGCCAAGGGCGTCAGCGCGTTCTTCATCCCGTACGAGGGCACGAAGGGCATCTCGCGCACGAAGTTCGACGACGTCGGCAGCGCCGTCATCGGCCGCGGCTCGGTCTTCTTCGACGACGTGCGCGTGCCCGCCAGCCACCGCCTAGGCGACGAGGGCAAGGGCTTCACGCAGGTGATGCAGGGCTTCGACTACAGCCGCGCGCTGATCGGCCTGCAGTGCGTGGGTGCGGCGCAGGCCAGCCTGGACGAGGCCTGGGCCTATGCCAAGGAGCGCGAAGCCTTCGGCAAGCCGATCGGCCAGTTCCAGGGCGTGAGCTTCCCGCTCGCCGAGGGCGAGTCGCAGATCGAGGCGGTGCGCCAGCTCTGCTACCACGCGCTGGCGCTGCGCGACGCCGGGCTGCCGCACACGAAGGAAGCCGCCATGTGCAAGTGGATGGGTCCGCGCAACGCGTTCGACGTCATCCACCAGTGCCTGCTGACCTTCGGCCACTACGGCTGGAGCAAGGACCTGCCGCACCAGCAGCGCATGCGCGACGTGATGGGCCTGGAGATCGGCGACGGCACGGCGCAGATCATGAAGCTCATCATCGCGCGCGAACGCATCGGCCGCGCGGCGGTGCAGTACTGACCTGACCCGGGGGAGCGCGGACATGCCGTACCAGTCGATCTACCGCCCCGGCCTCTTCGCCGGCCAGACCCTCATCGTCACCGGCGGCGGCAGCGGCATCGGCCGCTGCACGGCGCACGAACTGGCGTCGCTGGGCGCGCACGTCGCGCTCGTCGGCCGCAAGATCGAGAAGCTCGAGGCGGTGCGCGCCGAGATCACCGAAGACGGCGGCAGCGCCAGCTGCCACGTCGCCGACATCCGCGAAGAGGCGATGGTGGTCCAGGTCATCGAGGACGTGCTGCGCGAGCGCGGCCGCATCGACGGCCTCGTCAACAACGCCGGCGGCCAGTACCGCACGGCGATGAAGACGATTTCCACCAAGGGCTTCGAGGCGGTGGTGCGCAGCAACCTCACCGGCGGCTTCATCTTCATGCGGGAAACGTACAACCGCTGGATGGAAGCGCACGGCGGCGCCATCGTGAACATCATTGCCGACATCTGGGGCGGCTGGCCGGACTACGCCCACTCCGGCGCCGCGCGCGGCGGCATGCTCACGCTCAGCGAGACGGCGGCCTGCGAATGGGCCACCTCGGGCGTGCGCGTCAACTGCGTCGCGCCGAGCGGCATCGCCAGCAGCGGCTTCGACACCTACACGCCGGAAGCGAAGGCGAAGATCCTCGAGTTCCCGCCGCACGTGCCGCTGCAGCGCTACGGCACCGAGGCCGAAATCTCGTCGGCCATCGTCTACCTGCTGTCGCCTGCGGCGTCCTACATCACGGGCTCGTGCGTGCGGGTGGACGGCGGCACGCCGAACTTCAGGCCCACCTACTGGAAGCTGCAGCCGGTGCGCAACAACGTGCCGTACGAGGGCTTCCACCGCGCCGTGCTGCCCGACCTGCTGACCAAGGGCCTCTGAGCGCCATGCGGCTGACCCTGGTGCGCCACGGCCGACCCGACGAGGGTGACACCGCCCGCCCGCACGACCCGCCGTTGCGCGCCGACGGCCGGCGCCAGGCGCAGGCCGTGGCGGCGCTGCTGGCCGGCGAGGGTGTCACGCGCGTCGTCGCCAGCCCGCTGTTGCGCGCCCACCAGACCGCCTTGCCGCTGGCCGAACGGCTGGGCCTGCCGGTCGACACCGTCGACGGCTGGGCCGAGGCCGACCGCCACCTCGCGCGCTACCGCAGCACCGAAACCCTGCGCGCGCAGGGCGAGGCCGAGTGGGCGCGCTTCCTCGCCGACCCCGTGCGCTACCTCGGCGGCGACCCCGAGGCCTTCCGCGCCGCCGTGCTCGGCGCGCTGCAGGTGTCGATCGACGGCGAGCGCGAGGCGCACGTCGCCGTCTTCACGCACGGCATGCCGATCAACGTGGTCTTGTCCCACGTGCTCGGCCTGTCGAAGATCATCCACTTCCAGCCGGGCTACGGCTCGGTGACGCGGCTGCGCGCCCGCAATGCCGAACGCATCGGCGTGGTCAGCGTCAACGAGAGCGGCCACCACCAGCTTCCCCTCACATGAACCCGATCGGCGACGACACCACCCTGGCCGCCCGCGTGGCCGACTACCTGAGCCGCCAGGTCGGCCATGCCGTCACCGTGGGCCGCATCAAGCGCTTCCCGGTCGGTTTCTCCTGGCTGACCTTCGCGGTGCCGGTGTCCGGCCTGAAGGGGCCGGGCGACGCGCAGGAACTGATCCTGCGCCTGGGCCCCGACTACGGCCTCTTCGCACCCTACAGTGCCGGCCCGCAGGTGATGGCGATGCAGTCGCTCGAAGGCAGTGCCGTGCCGCTGCCGCGCGCCTTCTGGAGCAGCGACGACCCGGCCATCCTGGGCGCGCCCTTCATGTTCTGCGAGAAGGTCTCGGGCGATGCCGTCGTGCCCTGGGTGTCGGCCAGCGAGCCGCCGCTGGACGAAGGCTACCGCCGCCGCCTGGGCACCGACTTCATCGACGCGCTGGCGGCGCTGCACCGCGTGCGCTGGCAGGACAAGCCGATCGCCGCGCTCGCCGACGGCATCACCGCCGAGAACGCCGCGCAACGCAACGTCGAGCTCTACGAACGCCTGATCGAAGGCTGGGCGATGCGGCCCTACCCGCTGGCCGAGTGGGGCATCCGTTGGCTCAAGCGCCACAACCCGGTGGCGCCGCGCGTGACCATCGTGCACGGCGACTACCGCACCGGCAACTTCCTGGAGCAGGGCGGCCACATCACGTCCATCCTCGACTGGGAACTCGTGCACCTGGGCGATCCGCACGAGGACCTGGCCTGGGTCAGCCTGCCGATGTACATGGGCGGCAGCAAGTACCTGTGCCGGCTCTGCGAGCCCGAGTGGTTCTACGAGCGTTACGCCGAGCAGTCGGGTATCGCCGTCTCGATGGCGTCGGTGCGCTACTACCAGGTGTTCTCGCTGCTCAAGCTGGCGGCCACCCACATGGCGGCGGCGCGCTGCTTCGAGGAAGGCCGCTTCAACGACATGCGCATGCCGGCGATGGGCAGCCAGATCGCCACCTGCCTGCGCCAGATGGACAAGCTCATCGAGGCCGCCTAGACCATCGCCATGAACAACTCATTCACCCGCCTGATCGACGGCATGTGCGCCACGCTGCGTGCCGAGGTGCTGACCCGCCTGGACGACGAATTCGCGCGTGGCCAGGTCTTCGGCGTCATCAACCTGCTGAACACCTTCAAGGTGCGCGCCGACTGGTCGGCGGGCTTCCTGATGCAGCAGCTGGCCGCCCAGCAGGAGGCCTTCGACGCGCTGGCGAAGCTGCCCGGCGCGCCGGCGCTGCCGCAGGCGCCCCTGCCGCCGGTAACGCCGATCGCCGAGCTGCTGGCGCGGCGCGACGAGGGCAACCGCGCCATCGTCGAGCTGCTGCACGCCGAGACGCTGCCCGAGGGCGCCGAAGCCGTGCTGCGCCGCGCCATGCGCGCCGAGGTCGACCTCGAACTGAAGAACTCGCCACGGCCGCTGTTCGCCGAAATGTCGAGCGGCCGAGAGGGTTGAAGCCCGCCCGCCGTGTGTGCGCTGCCGTCACAGCTGCCGTGAAGTCAGCGCCAGCGGGCCCGCCATCGGGGTCGCCCCCGTTGACAGCCTCGTTCCACGCGTTAGTCTTCCATCCATACAGTACGCTAGTGAAATAACTAGCTCCCACCGCCCGCCCCGAACCGGAGACAAGCCATGTCGAACATCACCCGCCGCGGCGCTGCCGCGGCCGCCGCCCTCGCGCTTGCCGCGCCGCTTGCGTTCGCGCAGGCT
Source organism: Pseudomonadota bacterium (assembly GCA_963204815.1). GTDB lineage: Bacteria > Pseudomonadota > Gammaproteobacteria > Burkholderiales > Burkholderiaceae_C > Rubrivivax. The sequence goes on from CAUJHQ010000061.1 coordinate 46,795, forward strand.
TCCGGCCCCATCAAGGTCGGCGTGCTGACCATCGACAGCGGCCCGTTCGCCGCCTACGCCAACCTGATCGAGCAGGGCGCCAAGACCGCGGCCGCCATCCTGAACGCCGAAGGCGGTGCCAACGGCCGCAAGTTCGAGGTCGTCGTCCAGGCCCACAGCGGCACGCCCGCGGCGGCCGTTGCCGCCGCCACGCGCCTGGTGCAGCAGAGCGGCGTGAGCCTGCTGCTGGGCCAGACGCTCAGCTCGCACTCGCTGGCGCTGGTGCCCAAGCTGGCCGACCTGAACGTCATCTTCATCGACCACTACGCCCAGAGCATGGAGCTGATGGGCAAGGGCTGCACGCCGAACTACTTCCGCGTCAACACGCCGGACGGCGTCATCACGAAGGTGATGGAGGATTACGTCAAGAGCACCGGCGCGAAGACCTGGAACCTGATCTCGCCCGACTACGCCTCCGGCCACAGCTTCAGCAAGTCGTTCCAGGGCCTGGTCGGCTCGATGGGCGGCAACGTGCAGCAGAACCTGTTCGCACCGATCGGCACTTCCGACTTCGGCACCCACATCTCGCAGCTGTCGAAGCCGGCCGATGCGATCATGGTCACGCTGTTCATGAGCGACGGCCAGTCCTTCGCCAAGCAGGCCAAGCAGTTCGGCCTGTTCGACAAGTACAAGGTGGTGCTGGGCAACGGCTTCGCCACCGACTTCCAGCTCGACGCCCACGGCGACAACGTGTTGGGCGTGGTCAACAACCTCAGCTGGACGGCCGACCTGCCGGGCGAGCGCAACGCCAAGTACGTGAAGGAGTTCGTGCTCGCGACCAAGCGCTTCCCGTTCTACACCGACGCCGACGTGATGGCCGCGCTGGAAGTGTTCCGCGCCGGCGTCGTGAAGGCCGGCTCGACCGATGCCGCGAAGGTGCGCAAGGCCCTCGAGGGCCTGAAGATCGACATGATCTTCGGCAAGGGCATCGAGATGCGCGCCGCCGACCACCACCTGATCCGCCAGGCCGGCATGGCCCAGGTGGTGAAGAGCCCGGGCGGCAAGAACGTCTTCGTGATGAAGGCGGTGAAGTCCGGCCCCGAGATCTACCCGGCGCCGAACCCGGAGTGCAAGGCCCAGTAAGCCTGCCGCGCCCGCCCGCGAAACCCGGGGCGGCGCGCACCGCCGCCCCTGCACCCGGAGACCTCATGTCGTACCTCACCCGCCGCGGCGCCGTCGCGGCCGCCGCCTTCGCCCTCGCCGCGCCGCGCGCGTTCGCGCAGGCGTCCGGCCCCATCAAGGTCGGCCTGCTGACCATCGACAGCGGCCCCTTCGCCACCTACGCGAACCTGATCGACCAGGGCGCGAAGACGGCGGCGGCGATCCTCAACGCCGACGGCGGCGCCGCCGGCCGCAAGTTCGAGATCGTCACGCAGGCCCACAACGGCACGCCGGCGGCCGCCGTGGCGGCGGCCACGCGGCTGGTGCAGCAGGGCGGCGTCAGCCTGATCCTCGGCCAGACGCTCAGCTCGCACTCGCTGGCGCTGGTGCCCAAGCTGACGGACCTGAACGTGCTGTTCATCGACCACTACGCCGAGAGCACCGACCTGATGGGCAAGGGCTGCCACCCGAACTACTTCCGGGTCAGCACGCCGCATGCGGTGACGACGAAGCTGATGGAAGACTTCGTCAAGTCCAGCGGCGTCAAGAGCTGGAACCTGATCACGCCCGACTACGCGTCGGGCCACAGCCTGAGCAAGTCGTTCCAGGCGCTGGTCGGTTCGCTCGGCGGCACGGTGCAGCAGAACCTGTTCGCACCGATCGGCACCTCGGACTTCGGCTCCTACATCTCGCAGCTGTCCAAGCCGGCCGACGGCCTGCTCGTCGCGCTGTTCATGAGCGACGGCCAGTCCTTCGCGAAGCAGGCCAAGCAGTTCGGCCTGTTCGACAAGTTCAAGCTCGTGCTCGGCGCCGGCTTCGCCACCGACTTCCAGCTCGAGGCGCACGGCGACAACGTGCTGGGCGTCGTCAACTCGCTCAGCTGGACGCCGGAACTGCCGGGCGAGCGCAACGCACGCTACGTCAAGGAATTCGAGCAGATCGCCAAGCGGCGCCCGTTCTACACCGACGCCGACATCATGGCCGCGCTCGAGTCCTACCGCGCCGGCGTGGTGAAGGCCGGCTCGACCGACCCCGCGAAGGTGCGCAAGGCGCTGGAAGGCCTGAAGATCGACATGATCTTCGGCAGCGCCGTCGAGATGCGTGCCGCCGACCACCACCTGATCCGCCAGCACGGCATGGCCCAGGTGGTGAAGGGCGCGGGCGGCAGGAACGCCTTCGTCATGAAGGCGGTGAAGCCCGGTGCCGAGCTCTACCCGGCACCGAACCCCGAGTGCAAGGTCGCCTGACCCGCAACGCCAAGGAAACCGCAGCGTGGACTTCGCGCAACTCTTCAGCGTCGCACAGCTGGCCAACGCTCTCGCGCTGGCCAGCCTGCTGACCATCCTGGCCAGCGGCCTGGCCCTGATCTTCGGCCTTCGCGACGTGATGAACTTCGGTCACGGCGCGCTGTACATGCTGGGGGCCTACCTCGGCTACAGCGTCGGCCAGCAGTTCAGCTTCTGGGCCGCGCTGGTCATCGTGCCGCTGATCCTGGCCGGCGTGGGCGTGGCCTTCGAGCTCGCCGTGCTGCGGCCGCTGCAGAAGCGCTCGCACATGGACGTGGCACTCGTCACCTTCGGCCTCGCGCTGATCATCGGCCCGATGGTGCACAAGATCTGGGGCACCGCGCCGCTGTCGGTGGAGCCGCCGGCGGTGCTGGCCGGCTCGGTCAGCGTGCTGGGCACGATGTACCCGGTGTACCGGCTGTTCCTCATCGGCATCGGCTTCGGCACCTGCCTGGCGCTGGCCGGCTGGCTGAAGTACACGCGGGTGGGCATGCACACGCGGGCGGTCAGCCAGCAGCCGCACGTGGCGCGCATGATGGGCGTCAACACCGACCGGCTTAGCCTGCTCGTCGTCTGCATGGGCACCGGCTTCGCCGGGCTGGCCGGGGTGCTGGCCGGTCCCTACCTCTCGGTCGACCCCGGCATGGGCGCGACCATCCTCATCAGCTGCCTGATCGTCGTCGTGATCGGGGGGCTGGGCAGCATCGGCGGCGCCATCGCGGCGGCGTTCGTCTACGGCTTCATCCAGGTCATCGGCACGGTGCTGTTCCCGTCGCTGGCGGTGCTGGCGCCGTACCTGCTGCTGTTCTTCGTGCTGCTGTGGCGACCGCAGGGCTTCGGCCGCGGCCGGGTGTCGTGATGAGTGCTGTACAAGGTTCCCTCCCGTCCGCCGCGTCCGCCAGCACCGGCCGCGCGCCGTGGCTGCGGCCGGCACTGCTGGCCGGGCTGGTGGTGGCGGTGGCCGGCATCTTCCTGCCGGCGCTGTTCACCAACACCTACTACCTGGGCATGCTGATCAACGGCATGGTGCTCGGCGTGGCCGCGGTGGGCATCGGCTTCCTGATGTACCAGTGCGGGCTCGTGATGTTCGGCGTCGCCGCCTTCATCGGCCTGCCGGCCTACCTGGTGGGCATCGGGTCGGCGCAGTTCGGCCTCGGGCTCGGCGCCGCGGTGCTGTTCGCGCTGGCCGGCAGCACGCTGTTCGCGGCGCTGGTGGGCTTGCTCGTCGTGCGCGCGCGGCCGCTGCCGTTCACGATGCTGACGCTGGCGCTGGCGCAGATGCTCAAGCAGGTGACGATGCTGCAGTCGATGCGCCCGCTGACCGGCGGCGACGACGGCCTCACGATGACCTTCAACGGCAGCTTCCTCGGCCTCACGCAGGCCGAGCTGGGCAAGGCGGCGAGCTTCTGGCCGCTGGCCTGGCTGTCGCTGTGCGCGGTGGTGCTGGTGGTGTGGCTGGTGTCGAGCTCGCGCTTCGGCCAGGTGCTGCGCGCCACGCAGGCCAACGAGGAGCGCATGCGCTTCTCCGGCTTCAACACCTACTGGCCGCGTGTCGCTGCGTTCACGCTGGCGTCCCTGCTGGTGTCGGTGTCGGGCGTGCTGACGGCGCTGAACAGCGCCTTCGCATCGCCCGAGCTGCTCGACTTCGCGACCGGCGGCCACGCCCTGGTGGCGATGCTCGTCGGCGGCGCCGCCAACGTGCTGGGGCCGCTGCTCGGCGCGCTGCTCTACACCTGGGGCCAGAGCGCGTTCGGCGCCACCGGCTACCTGGAGCTGCTGACCGGCGTGGCGGTCGTCTTCATGATCTGCGCGTTCCCGAAGGGCGCGATGGGCTTCGTGCTGCAGCTGTTCGGCCTGCTGCGCGGCCGCGGGAGGAAGTAGATGTTGCGCGTCGAGAACCTGACGGTGGCGTACGGCAGCGTGCAGGCGCTGAGCGACGTCACGCTGGAAGTGTCGTCGCGCGGCGTGCTGCACGGCATCATCGGCCCGAACGGTGCCGGCAAGTCGACGCTGATGGACGCCATCACCGGCCGCCGCAAGCCCACGCAGGGGCGCGTGCTGGTCGACGGCGAGGACATCACCGCGCGGCCGGTCGAATGGCGGCGCCGCCACAAGGGCATGTCGCGCTCGTTCCAGCGCACCAGCATCTTTCCGGGCCTCACGGTGCGCGAACAGCTCGAGCTGGTGGCCTCTCAGCTCGGCGAGCCGGGGCTCGACGAGATCGTCGACGCCTTCGAGCTGCGCCCCTCGCTCGACCTGCCGGCCGACAGCATCGCCTACGGCGACCAGCGCCGCGTCGACATCGCGCTGGCGATGATCGGCAAGCCCTCGCTGATGCTGCTGGACGAGCCGGCGGCGGGCCTGTCCACCACCGAGACGATCTCGCTCTTCGAGCACCTGGTCGCGCTGGTGCGCCACCGTGGCGTGACGGCGCTCGTCGTCGAGCACGACGTGGATGCGGTGTTCCGGTTCTGCGACGAGGTGTCGGCGCTGGACCTCGGCCGCCTGCTCGTCACCGGCACGCCGGCGGCGGTGCGGTCCGATGCCCGCGTCATCACCGCCTACCTGGGAACGGCCGCATGAGCTTCCTCCAGATCCGCGGCCTGACGGCCGGTTACGGCAAGTCGGTCGTCCTGCGCGGCATCGACATCGAGGTCGACGAGGGCGAGTCCGTCGCCGTCGTCGGCAAGAACGGCGCCGGCAAGTCGACGCTGCTGAACTCCTTCTTCGGCGGCACCGCCATCCGCGGCGGCAGCATCGTGCTGGGCGGCGTGGCGATCGAGAAGCTGCCGGCCTACATCGCGCCCAAGCACGGCGCCACGATCTCGCCGCAGGGGCGCCTGATCCTGCCGCACCTCACGGTGCAGGAGAACCTGCTGCTCGGTGCCGCCTCGGCGCGCAAGGGGCAGTGGACGCTGGAGCGCATCTACGAGCTGTTCCCCATCCTGCAGGAGCGGCGCCACAAGATGGGCACTGCGCTCAGCGGCGGCCAGCAGCAGATGCTGGCGGTGGGCCGCGCGCTGATGGGCAACCCGCGCGTGCTGCTGCTCGACGAGCCTTCGGAAGGCCTGTCGCCGCTGCTCGTCGACGGCCTGGCCGACATCTTCAACAAGATCCGCGAAGCCGGCACCGGCGTGCTCATCGTCGAGCAGCACCTGAGCCTGGTGCGGCGCGTGTCGCAGCGCTTCGTCGTCATGTCCAAGGGCGAGATCATCGACCGCGGCCTCACGGCCGACATCGACACGCCCAAGCACCAGGCCGCACTGGCCTTCTGAGCACGGCCCGGGGCGCCGGCATGGCGCCCTTTCATTTCCACCGCCATTGCAATTGCACAACCCCCAGCCGGAGACCACCGCCATGAACGCCAAGGCAGCACTGCAGAAGGACAACGACGATCTCACGCGCGTCGGCCCCGACACCGTGATGGGCACGCTGATGCGCCGCTACTGGCTGCCGGCCATGCTGTCGAGCGAGCTGGAAGCCGGCGGCGACCCGGTGCGCCTGCTGCTGCTGGGCGAGAAGCTCGTCGCCTGGCGCAGCCCGCAAGGCGCGGTGGGCGTCATGGACCACCGCTGCGCGCACCGCAACGCGTCGCTCTTCTTCGGCCGCAACGAGGAAGGCGGCCTGCGCTGCATCTACCACGGCTGGCAGTTCAACACCGCCGGGCGCTGCGTCGACGTGCCCAACATCGCCAAGGGCGACGACTTCAAGACCCGCGTGAAGACGACGGCGTACCAGGCCTTCGAGCGCCACGGCATCGTCTGGGTCTACATGGGCGACCCGGCGGCGGCGCCGCCGGTGCCGAAGATCGAGGTCATGGACGCCGAGGAAGGCGACCTCGAGATCGAGTTCGCGCTGCGCGAGTGCAACTGGATGCAGGCACTGGAGGGCGACATCGACACCTCGCACCTCGGCTTCCTGCACGTGGGCAACATCGAGCCCGACGACCTGCTGCCCGACGACCCGATGCGCTACGTGGTGGCCCAGCGCGCCCCCGAGCTCGAGGTGGCCGACGCGCCCTGGGGCACCACCTACTGCGCCACCAAGCGCACGCCCACCGGCGGCCGCTACCTGCGCTACGCGAACTTCATGTTCCCCTGCTGGACGCAGGCGCCGCAGGGCCAGTTCGAGAACAACCTGTTCTCGCGCGCCTGGGTGCCGATGGACGACACCCACACGATGTCGATCACGCTGCTCTGGAAGCAGCGCGGCAACCTGTTCCGCACGATGGCCAACGGCGAGCCGCTGCCGGGCGTCGCGCCGCTCGCGCTGCTGCCCAACACGACCGACTGGCTGGGCCGCTTCCGCTGCGTGCAGAACCCGCGCAACGACTACCTGATCGACCGCGACGCGCAGCGCAGCAACCGCATCTACAGCGGCATCGAGAACATCGGCATGCAGGACCAGGCGGTCACGGAGTCGATGGGCCCGATCACCGACCGCACGCGCGAGCAGCTCGCGCCCAGCGACCTGATGATCGCGCGCACGCGGCGCCGGCTGCTGAAGGCGGCACGCGCGCTCGCCGCCGACGGCACGCAGCCGCCGGGCGTGGACGACCCCTTCGTCTACCGCAAGGCGCGCAGCGGCGACATGCTGGTCGAAGGCGACGCCGGCTGGCAGGAGACCTACGCCGAGAAGATCCGCGAAGCGGTGCGGCTGGGCGAATGACCGCCGGCACCTTCGAAGGCCGCGTCGTCGCCATCACCGGCGCGGCGCGCGGCATCGGCGAGGCACTCGGCCGTGCCTTCCTGGCGCGCGGCGCGTCGCTCGTCGCACTCGACCGACGCTGGGACGACGGCGACCTCTGGGCGCGCACGCTGCGCGACGCCGGCGCGCTGGTGCTCGACGCCGACATCACCGACGACGCCGCGCTCGACGCCGCGCTGGCCGCGACGCTGGCGCGCTTCGGCCGCGTCGACGTGCTCGTCAACAACGCCGCCATGCGCCAGCGCGATCTCTACCCGGTGGCCGGTGCCTGCGCCGTGCTCGACACCGAGGACGCGCACTGGGAGCGCATGTTCGCCGTCAACGTGGTGGGCACGCTGAAGGTGACGCGGCGGTTCATCCGGCCGATGCTGGCGCAGCGCGCCGGCAGCGTGATCCTGGTCAGCGCCAACGGCAGCCTCACGCACGCCGCCGGGCCCGGCGTGGCCACCGGCAACCACCCCGGGCTGCTGAACCAGCCCTACGACGCCACCAAGGCCGCGCTCACGAGCCTGGGCTTCTACCTGGCCGAAGAGGTGAAGCCTTCGAACGTGGCCGTCAACACCATCTTCCCAGGCCCCACGCGCACCACCGGCAGCGACGATCTCGTGCCCGGCCGCGAGGCGCTGGGCCTGAAGATGGAACTGCTGCCGCCCGCGCACGTGGTGCCGCTGTGCCTGCAGCTCGCGCGTGCCGACGCCGCGAGCAGTGGACGCGCCTACGATGTGGTGCCCTGGAACGCCGCCCATGCCTGACACCCCGAATGCCGTCACCCCGCTCGGCCTGCCCGAGATGGACGCCGCGCACGCCGAGTTCGAGGCCTGCGCCGCCGCGCTGCGCAGCGCGGCGCCCGGCGCTCACCGCGGCGCGCTGCAGGCGCTGGCCGCGCACTGCCGCGCCCACTTCGACGCCGAGCGGCAGCTGATGGAAAGCACCGGCTGCCCGGCCGCCGACTGCCACGTCGACGAGCACGAGGCGGTGATGAAGTCGCTGCACGAGGTGCTGGCGATGGACGATGCCGAAGCCGCGCCGGTGGTGGCGCGGCTGATCGTCGCGCTCGACGACTGGTTTCCGGCGCATGTCGACCACCTGGACTCGGCGGTCGCGCACTGGGTGACGAAGCAGCGCCACGGCGGCGTGCCGCTGGTGCTGCGCCGGCCATGAAGCGCGACGACGCGCGCGCCTTCGACCCCACGGTCTCGGTGGCGGCGCTGCTGAACACGCTGAACAACCGGCTGTCGTCGGGCGCGTCGGACCTGTACCTGCGCCACTTCGGCGTCGGCATCAACGAGTGGCGCATCCTCACCGTGCTGTGCAGCACGTCGGGCTGCACGGCGGCGTACATCGCCGCGCGCGCGGCGATCCACCTCACGGTCATCAGCCGCGGGCTGCGCAGCCTGCAGGGCAAGGGCCTGGTCGACATCGACCGCAGCGCCTGGCAGCGCCTGGCCATGCCCACCGCCGAAGGGCGCGCGCTGCACGACCGCATCGCCGCCGTCGCGCTGGCGCGCGAGCATTGCCTGCTGCAGGGACTGTCGCCCGCCGAGGTGGACTCGCTGCGCGGCCTGCTCGGCCGCCTCACCGCCAACGTGGCGGCGGTGGACGCCTACGCGCCCGAAGGCGGGGCCGCCTCGTCGTAGCCGGGCTGGCCGGGCAGCAGCACGCCGGCCAGGCGGCCCTGCGCATCGACCTTCACGCGTGGGTGCAGCGGCGGCAGGTGGCGGCGCGACGCGGCCTCGGCCAGCAGCGCGCCGGCGCTGCCGTACGGCACCAGCGATTCCACCGTGCGCACGGTCGCGAATTCCATCTGGAAGCCGCCGCCGGCATGGTCGGCCAGTGCCGCCGGCGGGTGCACCCAGGCCAGCGTGGTGGTCTCGCCTTCGTCGACCTTCGGCACCTGGTCGGGCGGGCAGGGGGCGACGAAGAACAGCGTGTCGAAGCGCTTGGGCAGGCCGAAGGGCGTGACCCAGTGGCTCCAGGGCTGCAGCACGCTGGTGGCGTACAGCGGCGGCGCCGCGACGTCGGCGCCCAGGCGCAGGTTGCACTCTTCCTCGCATTCGCGCAGCGCGGCCACGGCGTAGGCGAGCGCGAGCGCGCCGACCCCGGTGACGGCGCCGATGCGGCGTTGCAGCGCGTCGGCGCTCTCGTCGGTGGGCACGGTGGCGTCGGCGGCGTCGACCGCGCCGCCCGGAAACACATAGGCGCCGGGCATGAAGCTGGCGTTCGGCGAACGCTTCACCATCAGCACTTCGAGGCCGGCGGCGCCGTCGCGCACGACGAGCGTGGTGGACGCCGCACGCGGCACGACGGCCGCAGCCGCCACGGGGTCGAGGATCTTCATCAGATGGGGGGGTGCGCCTGCACCGCTTCGTATTGGGCGTAGCCCTTGCCGACGCCGTACTCGATGATGCCGTAGCCGACCTCGTCGCCGTCGCGCACCTCGATCACCTGGTCGGCCAGCGTGCGCACCTTGCGGCGCGTGGCGGGGTCGGTCAGGTCCCAGGTCTCGTGGGCGGTGAAGAGCTTGCCCTTGTCGTCGCCGTGGAACCAGCCGTCGAGGCCGCCGTAGAGGCCGCCCTTCAGGTAGTAGCGCGTCGGCAGCGCGCGCACCTGCACCGGCCGTTGCTCGCCGCTGGCGAACGTGAGGTTGAAGGTGGCGCGGTCCAGGCTCTGGCCGTGCGGGTCGTCGTGCCAGGTCACGTCGTGCTGCACCGTCACCAGCTGGTCGCGGCCTGAGGCCTTCTGGCCGAGCGGGCGCACGCGTTCGCCGCTGATGTAGATGAGGTCGCCGGGCGCGCGCTCCTTGAAGAAGATCACGAGGCCGTGGTCCTTGAACTGCGCCGTCGTCCAGCAGTAGAAGAAGGGCGGGTAGAAGGTGACCGGCGGGTGGCTCTCGTCGGTGCGCATCTCGGCGCGCACGCCCCAGCTGTGGTCGCGCTGGCCGACGAAGCCCACCAGGTCGATGCGCTTGCCGTCGTATTCCAGCCAGCCGGTGTAGCGGCCCATCTGCTGGGCGCGGTACATGTGCTCGGTGATGCGGCCCTCGCGCCGGCGCAGGTGGCCGGCCTCTTCGTGCGGGTTCAGCGTGGCGTGGAACTCGATGTCGAAGCGCAGCCCGGAGTCGTTCTCGCCGAGCACCAGGCGGTGGTGCTTCAGGCCTTCGATCACGGTGATGGCGAGCGGGCCGACGGTGGTGGTCAAGGGGTCGGGCCGCAGCCGGCGCGAGGCGCGGAAGTTCCACTGCCGGCCCGCCACCGCGACGCCGGCGAAGACGTCCATCACGTTGCGGTTCGGGTGGTAGCCCAGGCCGATGTCGAAGATCAGCTCGCCGCCGGGCACCGGGTGGCCGGTGTACCAGAGGCGCTCCATCCACGCCGGGTCGCTGTTGTCGATCTGGTCGAAGGGGGTCGGCAGCTGGTGGCCGATGAGGTCGTCCTGCGGGCTGAGCATGCGGTTGGCTCTCGGGTTGACGCTGAGGTCTGAACTAGTACGGTAGTGTACAGTCGACGGACGACCCTTCCATCGGAGACAACCCGCGATGAGCACCGAATCGATCCGCGTCGAACGCGACGGCGACCTGGCCATCGTCAGCCTTGCGCAGGCCGCGCGCGGCAACCCGTTCGACGGCACGTTCACGAAGGACTTCAAGGCCGTCGCCGCCGAGCTGTGGGACACCCCCGGCCTGCGCGGCGTGCTGCTGCGCGCCGACGGCCCCAACTTCAGCGTCGGCGGCGACCTGAAGACCTTCTACCCGGTGCGCCACGAGCTCGGGCCGCTGGTGCGCCGCTGGACCGGCGACCTGCACATGGGCCTGCAGCGCTTCTGGGCGCTGCCGGTGCCGGTGGTCTGCGCGGCGCAGGGCTTCGCGATGGGCGGCGGCGTCGGCCTGCTCGCCGGTGCCGACGTGGTGCTGGCCGGCGAGGGCACGAAGTTCGGCTCGGCGTTCGCGCAGCTCGGCTTCAACTGCGATTCCGGCTCCAGCGCCACGCTGACGGCGCGCATGGGCGCCGCGCGCGCACGCCGCTTCGTGATGCTGGCCGAGATGCTGAACGCGCCGGAGGCGCTGGCCGTCGGCCTGGTCGACCGCATCGTGCCCGACGCGCAGCTGCAGGACGAGGCGCTCGCGCTGGCGCGCAAGCTCGCGGCCGGCCCGACGCTGGCCTATGGCGAGATCAAGCGCCTGTTCATGAAGGCCGGCGCGGCCCAGCTGCAGGCACAGCTGGAAGACGAGGCGCTGACGCTGGCGCGCGTGGCCGCCGGCGCCGACGCGCAGGAAGGCATCGCGGCGATGGTCGAGAAGCGCAAGCCGGTGTTCCAGGGCCGTTGAGGCGCGGCGGATGAGCGCCTACGAACACCTGCTCGTCGAGCGCCACGCCGACGGCTTCGCGACCATCGTCTTCAACCGCCCGGCGAAGCTGAACACGCTGTCGATCGCGCTGCGCCGCGAGCTCGGCCGCGCCGTCGACGAGCTCGAGGCCGACCCGGCGATCCACGTGCTGATCCTCACCGGCAGCGGCCGCGCGTTCACCGCCGGGTTGGACCTGGACGAGTGGAGCGCGGCCCCCGCCGCCGGCGCCTGGGAACACGACGCGGTGGCCGCGATCGAACGCTTCCGCGGCCCGGTGATCGGCGCGATCAACGGCCTGGCCATCACCGGCGGCGTCGAACTCGCGCTCGCCTGCGACCTGCTCATCGCTGCCAGCGACGCGCGCTTCGCCGACACCCACGTCAAGGTCGGCCTGCTGCCGGGCTGGGGCGGCTCGGTGCGCATGCAGCAGCGCATCGGCCCGCACCGCGCCAAGGAGCTCGCGCTGACCGGCCGCTTTTTCGGCGCCGAAGAGGCGCTGGCCTGGGGCTTCGTCAACCGCGTCGTCGCGCCGGAGTTGTTGCGTGCCGAGGCCGAGGCACTGGCGCGCCAGATGGCGGCCAACCCCCCCGAAGGCCTGCGCGCCTACAAGACCCTGCTGAACGACGAGGCCGGCCTGCCGCTGGCCGAGGCGTTCGTGCTCGAACGTGAACGTGCGCGGGCGGCCAATGTCGGCGTCACGCGCGAAGAGATCGACGCGCGGCTGGCCCGGCTGCGCCGCCAAGGACGATGACCCACCACCCCATTCCCGCCTGGGACGGCCGCGACCTGCGCGACCTGATCGCACTCGACGCGGTCGAGCCGACCACCTTCCGCACGCGCTGCGGCGACGCCAACGCGCATGGCCGTGCCTACGGCGGCCAGATCCTCGCCCAGGCGCTGACGGCGGCGGCACGCACCGTGCCCGCCGGCCGTGCCTGCACGGCGATGCAGTTCATGTTCCTGCAAGGCACGCTCTGGAACGAAGCGCTCGACCTGCAGGTCACCACGTTGCAGGACGGCAAGCGCTTCTCGGCGCGCCACGTGCGCGGCGTGCAGGCCGGCGGCCGCCTCGTGCTGGACGCGCAGGTCAGTTTCGCGGTGCCGATCGAAGCGCCCGGCCACGGCGCGCCACCGCGCGTGGCGCTGGAAGACCCGGAGACGCTGCCCACCGTCGACCGCATGCCGGCCGACTGGGCGGCCTCGGTCGAACGGGCGGTCGGCTTCCCGTTCACGCTGAAGGACGGCATCGACTTCCGCTTCGCGGCGCCGCCGCCGCACCTGCGGCTGGCGCTGCCCGAGCCGCACCTGCGCTTCTGGCTGCGATCGAAGGCGCCGATGGTCGACGACCCGCACCTGCACGCGGCCGCCTTCGCCTACCTGTCGGACTGGTGGCTCAACTATCCCGGCGTCGGTGGCCACCAGCTCGAAGCGCAGGAGCACGGCGGCCTGTACGTCGCCAGCCTGAACCACACGATCTGGCTGCACCGCCCGCTGCGCGCCGACGAGTGGCTGCACTTCGACAGCACCAGCCCGGCGGCGGCGTCCGGCCGCGGCCTGTCGATCGCGCGCGTGCACGACCGCGCCGGCAACCTGCTGGCCAGCGCCACGCAGGAATGCCTGATGGCGCCGCGCGGCTGACGCGCGGCGCGTCTCAACTCACATCTTGCATTCGGGGCTGGGCGGCAGCGTCGTGCGCGCCGCCGGCTCCACGCTGCGCAGCGCCATCTCGCCCTTGCCGGGTGCCGCCTTCACGGCCTGCACCACCACCATCGGCCGCACCAGCTGGTGGTCGGCGGCGCGCATCTCGATGTCGCCGACGATGGTGTTGGCGAGCTTCAAGCCCTTCAGCGCGCCGCGCACCGCGGCCACGTCGGTCGACTTCGCCTTCGTGATCGCCTCGTGCACGAGCATGAACGAGAGGTAGGCGTCGGCCGCCAGGTAGCTGGGCTTCTTGCTGTACTTGGCCTCGAAGGCTTTCACGAACTCGGCGTTCGCGGCGCCGGGCAGGGTGGCGAAGTAGCTCTGCGCCGACCACACGCCGACGGTGGTGTCGCCCTGGCCGGCGATCAGGATCTCGTTGACCATCGACGCGCTCAGCACGAGCTTGTACTTGTCGAACAAGCCGAACTGCGCCTGCTGCTTGGCCAGGCCGATGCCGGCCGAGCCGGGCATGTACATCACCAGGCCCTCCGCCGGCTTGCTGAGCAGCTGGGCGATGTTGCCGCCGTGGTCGGTGGTGGACAGCGGCGTGTAGAGCTCTTTGCCGATGCTGCCGCCGAAGCTGGGCAGCGCGGCGGTGAAGTACTTGCTGGCGTTTCGCGCGGCGGCCATGTCGGCCATCATCAGGTCGAAGGTCTTGATGCCGTTGCGCTGCGCCAGTTCGCGCCACACCTGCACCTGGCTCGCGTCGCTGATGCCGACGCGGAAGTAGTTCGGGTTGCAGTTCTTGCCGGTGAGGTCGTCCGACGCCGCCGTGGCGTCGAGGAACAGGGCGTTCAGCTCGCCCAGCTTGGCGCTCACCGCCAGCGAGTTGCCCGAAGGGCTCAGGCTGGTGAAGAACGACACGCCCTGCTGCTGCACCAGCTTGTTGGCGGCGGCGATGGCGCCGGCCGGCGGGCCGTCGTGGTTCTGGATCACCAGCTCGTACTTGCGGCCGAGCGCGCCGCCCCTGGCGTTCAGCGTCTCGACGGCCAGCGTCGCGCCTTGGTTGATGGCGCTCGAACTCGGCACCAGCGGGCCAGCCTCGATGTTCAGTACGCCCAGCTTGATGGTCTGCTGGGCAAAGGCGGCGCCGTGCAGCGCCAGGGCGGCGGCGAGCGCCGCACGAATCGTCTTCTTCATCGTCTTCTCCTCTTGAAGTTCAGGCGATCTTGCGATCGCGGCCGGCCCAGTGCGGGTCGCGCAGCACGTTCTTGCGCACCTTGCCCACCGGCGTGACGGGCAGCGGTTCGGCGCGGAATTCATAGCTGCGCGGCACCTTGTAGCCACCGATGTGGGCGCGGCAGTGGGCGTCGAGTTCGGCTTCGGTGACGCTCATGCCGTCGCGCGGCACGATGACGGCATGCACGCTCTCGCCCCACTGCGCGCTGGGCACGCCGATGACGGCGGCCTCGCGCACGGCGGGGTGCATGAAGAGCACGCGCTCGACCTCGATCGAATAGACGTTCTCGCCGCCGGTGACGATCATGTCCTTGATGCGGTCGGCCACGTAGAGGAAGCCGTCCTCGTCCATCGTGCCGGCGTCGCCGGTGTGCATCCAGCCGTTCTTCAGCACCGCGGCGGTGGCGTCGGGGTTGTTGAAGTAGCCGTTCATCAGCATGTCGCTGCGCACGACGATCTCGCCCAGCGTGTCCGGCGGCGCGGTGCTGCCGTCGGGCAGCACGATCTTCACCTCGTTGCCGAAGGCCGGCTGGCCGGCCGAGCGCAGGCGCTTCGCCTTCGGGCCGCTGGTGAGGTGGTCGCGCCAGCGCAGGATGGTGGCGAAGCCGCCGGTCTCGGTCATGCCGAAGACCTGGAAGAAGCGCCACGTGGGCAGCTTCTTCATGGCCTGCGTGATCAGCGCCTCGGGCATCGGGCTGCCGCCGTAGACGCAGGTGCGCAGGCTGCTCAGGTCGTACTTGTCGAAGTCCGGATGGTTCAGCAGCAGGTTGATCATCGTCGGCACGAGCACCGCGTTGGTCACCTTGTGCTCCTGGATGGCCTGCATCACCAGCACGGGGTCGAACTTGGGCAGCGGCACGTGGGTGCCGCCGGCCATCGTGATGTAGAGGAGCGCGCTCGCGCCGGCGAAGTGGAAGTAGCCGGCCACGTAGGCGAAGCTCAGGTCTTCCACGTCGGGCAACCAGGCCAGGTAGCCCATCGTCGCGACGAAGAGGCCGCGGTGGCTCATCATCACGCCCTTCGGATGCGCGGTGGTGCCGCCGGTGTAGAAGATGACCCACAGGTCCTCGCCGCGGCGGCCCGCGTCTTCGAGCGGCGCGCTCTGCGCGACCAGCGTCTCGTAGTCGAGCATGCCGTCGGGGCAGGGGCCTTCGCCCATCCAGACCAGCGTCTTCACCCACGCGAGCCTGGCCTTCAGCTCGAGCGCCTGCTCGACGAAGCTGTCGTCGACGAACAGCACCGAGGCCTTCGAGTCGGTCAGCGCGTACTCGTTCTCGGCCACCGACCAGCGGATGTTCAGCGGCGCGAAGGCCCCGCCGGCCCAGGGCACGGCGAAGAAGAGCTCGACGTAGCGGTCGGAGTTCATTGCCAGCGCGGCGACGAAGTTGCCGCCCGCGATGCCCAGCGCGCGCAGCGCGCCGGCCAGGCGCGGCACGCGCGTGCCCACCTCCCGCCAGGTGCGGCGGCGACCGTTGCAGACGGTGGCGGTGCGGTGCGGCTGGCAGGCGACGGCCTGCGTGAGAAAGCGGGTGCCTTGCATGGCGCGGGTCTCCGGAAACGGTCAACTCATACATTAGCGCACGGTGCACTGGCGAATGTAGTGGTACTTACCCGGTCCTGTCCGCTGGCCTCGCCGGCGTGTTGCCGGTGCGGCACAGATGCTGTGCCGGCCGCTGCCTTGGCCGCACCGGCGGGCGGCCGTAGCCTCGTGCCCAGGCACTCAAGCCAGAGGACCCAGCACGCATGAACTTCACCGAAGAACAGGTCGCCTTCCGCGACAGCATCCGCCGCATGGTGGCCAAGCACGTGGCGCCGATCGCCGCCGAGGTCGACGAGACCGACCGCTTCCCGACCGAGCTCGTCAAGCTCTACGGCGAGATGGGGCTGATGCAGTTGTGGATCCCCGAGAAGTACGGTGGCCCCGAAGGCAACCTGACGATGATGTGCATCGCCCGCGAGGAGATCAGCCGCGTGTCCCCGGCCTGCGGCTCGATCGCCGGCCTGAACACGATGTTCATCATGCCGCTGCTGCACTTCGGCACCGAGGAGCAGCGCCAGCGCTTCCTGCCCAAGGTGGCGGCCGGCGGCGTCGTCACCGCCATCGCCATCAGCGAGCCGCAGGCCGGCAGCGACGTCGGCGCGATGCAGACGCGCGCCGTGCGTGACGGCGACAGCTACGTCATCAACGGCCGCAAGCAGTGGTGCAGCTACGGCGTCGAGGCCGACTACATCGTCGTCATGGCGCGCACCAGCGGCCAGAGCGGCGCCGAGGGCATCAGCGCCTTCGTCGTCGAGCCGAAGAAGATGAAGGGCGTCACCTTCGGCCGCCACGAACGCAAGATGGGCTGGCGCGGGGCGCCGAACACGCCGATCTTCTTCGACAACGTGCGCGTGCCGGCCGAGAACCTGATCGGCGAGGAAGGCAAGGGCTTCAAGGCGAGCATGCGCGCGCTCGACCTGAACCGGCCGACCATCGGCGCGCAATGCGTGGGCCTGGCGCAGGGCGCGCTGGACGCCTGCGTGGACTACGCGAAGGAGCGCAAGCAGTTCAAGCGCGCCATCGCCGAGTTCCAGGGCGTGCAGTTCATGCTGGCCGACATGGCCATCAACATCGAGGCCGGCCGCACGCTGGTCTACGAGTGCGCGCGCGCCGGCGACAACGGCGAGTGGGAACGCCTGAACCTGCTGGCCAGCATGGCCAAGTGCTTCGGCAGCGACATGGCGATGAAGGTCACGACCGACGCCGTGCAGGTCTTCGGCGGCTACGGCTACACGAAGGACTACCCGGTGGAGCGCTGGATGCGCGACGCCAAGCTGGCGCAGATCTTCGAGGGCACGAACCAGATCCAGCGTGTCGTCATCGCCAAGCAACTGCTCGCCTGACGCGGCAGCACACCCCGGAGACCCCATGAAGAGAAGACTCCTGGCCGCGTTCGCGGCCCTGTCGTGCCTGCCGACGCTGGCACTCGCGCAGGCGGCGGCGTTCCCGAGCCGACCGGTGCAGATGCTGATTCCGTACCCGGCCGGCGGCACCACCGACGTGATGGCGCGCGCGCTGCAGGAACCGCTGCAGAAGGCGCTCGGCCAGCCGATCGTCGTCGAGAACAAGTCGGGCGCGGCCGGCGTGCTGGCGGCGCGCGAGGTCGCGCGCGGCAAGCCCGACGGCCACACCCTGCTGTTCGTCAACAGCGGCATCGTCACCGTGACGCACCACGTGCAGAAGGACGCCGGCTTCGACGGCGTGAAGGACTTCGCCCCGGTGGCGCTGGTCACGTCGGCGCCGCTGTTCGTCGTCGTGCCCGGCACGCTGCCGGTGTCGGACCTGAAGGGCTTCATCGACTACGCGAAGAAGCAGCCCGCACCGCTGTCCTACGCCACCGCCGGCGTCGGCAGCTTCGGCCACCTGTCGAGCGAGACCTTCGCGAAGGCGGCCGGGCTGAAGATGACGCACATCCCCTACCGCGGCCAGGCGCCGACGACGAACGCGGTGCTCACCGGCGAGGTGCAGCTGCTCATCACCAGCATGTCGAGCGCGATGCGCGGCTTCATCGACAGCGGCAAGCTGAAGCTGCTGGCCGTGACGTCCAAGCAGCCGAGTTCGCAGACGCCCGGCGTGCCCACCGTCGGCAGCGTGCTGCCGGGCTATGCCGCCGAGACCTGGTTCGGCTTCGTCACCACGGCCGGCACGCCGCCGGACGTCGTCAACAAGCTCAACAGCACGATCAACACGCTGCTGGCGCAGAAGGACCTGCAGGACAAGATGGCCGCGCTCGGCCAGCAGGTGCAGACGATGACGCCGGCGCAGCTCGGCGCCCTGATCGCCGAGGACTCGGCGCGCTGGGGCCAGGTCGTGCGCGAGAACAACATCAGTGCCCAATAACCCACGGAGAACCGAGATGAGCCGTTATGCGAATTACCACGACCTGAAGATCGAGGTCGCCGACAAGGTGGCCACCGTCACGCTGAACCGCCCGGCGGCGCGCAATGCCATCAACCAGCGCCTGATCCGCGAACTGCGCTCGATCTGGGACGACCTCGGCGACGACCCGGCGGTCAACGTGGTGCTGCTCACCGGCGCCGGCGACTGGTTCAGCGTCGGCGGCGACGTCAAGGCGATGAGTGACCGCCCCGGCGGCGACGTGCTGGAAGAAGGCGAGGTTCACGACCCGATGATCAGCCGCCGCCTCGTGACGCGCCAGCTCGAGCTGGACAAGCCCATCGTCTGCGCCATCAACGGCGACTGCATCGGCCTCGCGGCCACGCACGCGCTGCTGTCGGACATCACCGTGATGAGCGAGGACGCGCGCATCGGCGACAGCCACGTCAACAAGGTCGGCCTCGTCGCCGGCGACGGCGGTACCGTGATCTGGCCGCTGCTGGTGGGCATCAACAAGGCCAAGGAATTCCTGATGCGCGGCACGCTGCTGAAGGGCCGCGAGGCCGAGCGCATCGGCCTCGTGAACCATTGCGTGCCCAAGGGCGAGGTGCTGGCGAAGGCGCGCGCCATCGCGCAGGAACTGGCCGACGGCCCGACCTGGGCGATCCGCTGGACCAAGCTGTCCATCAACCAGATCATCAAGGACCGCGTGAACCACCTGCTGGAAGCGTCGATGGCGCTCGAACAGGTGACCTTCGAGCTCGCCGACCACAAGGAGGCGACGGCGGCGTTCAAGGAAAAGCGCAAGCCGAAGTTCGGCCGCGGCTGAGCCGGGCGCGCGGCCCCTCAGCGGTAGCGCTGGTAGACGCTGCTGCGGCCGTCGCGCGCGATCAGCAGCACGTCGAACGGGTCGCGCCGGCCGCCGTAGGCCGGGCCGTCCATGCCCGGCGAGCCCACCGGCATGCCGGGCACCGCCAGGCCGACCGCGTCGGGCTTCTCGCGCAGCAGGCGCTGCACCTCGCGCGCCGACACATGGCCCTCGAGCGCGTAGCCGCCGACCCATGCCGTGTGGCACGAGCCCAATGCGGCCGGCACCCGCAGGCGCTGGCGCGGCACGGCGGTGTCGGGCACCTCCTGCACCTGCACCACGAAGCCGTGGTCCTGCAGGTGCTTCACCCAGTCGTGGCAGCAGCCGCAGTCGGGGTTGCGCCAGACCGTGACGGAGGGGCCGGCGGCAGCGCGCGTGACCGGTGCAGCGAGCAGCAGGGCAGCAGCGGCCAGTAGGCGCCGGCGTGCGGGAAGGGCGTGGGCATGATCCATGTGCGCAGCGTACGCCGCCGCCTCCAAACGGGCTTGCGTGGCATCAAGCCGTGTCCGCGGCGCCGCTTATACTGGTCGCCACCCGTCATTGGGGAGTAGCCGCCCTGCCACCGCAGGGGCCCGCGTCAACACACTTGGCCCTCATGGCCATGGCGCGGGCAGCTCAGCGGCCTGGCAAGACCTTTGACCGCACGCCTCCCGGATGGGCCGGGGGTCGCCGTGCGGTCCCTGGTTTCACCGGCCCTGGAAAGATCCCCTTGGAAGCCTTCCTCGTGTCCACCGGCGTCGTCGCGCTCGGTGAAATGGGCGACAAGACGCAGCTGCTCGCCATGCTGCTGGCCGCCCGGTTCCGCAAGCCCGCGCCCATCATCCTGGGCATCCTCGTCGCCACGCTGGCGAACCACGCGCTCGCCGGCGCGATGGGCAGCTGGGTCGCCGCCGCGCTCGGCCCGAACGTGCTGCGCTGGGTGATCGGCCTGTCGTTCCTGGCGATGGCCGCCTGGATGCTGGTGCCCGACAAGGCCGACGAGGAAGCCGCCGGCGGCCGTGCCCGCTTCGGCGTCTTCGGCACCACCGTGCTGGCCTTCTTCCTCGCCGAGATGGGCGACAAGACGCAGATCGCGACGGTCGCGCTGGCCGCGCGCTACAGCGATTTCGTCAGCGTCGTCGCCGGCACCACGCTGGGCATGATGATCGCCAACGTGCCGGCGGTCTTCCTCGGCGACAAGATCGCGAAGAAGGTGTCGATGACGCTGGTGCACGCCGTGGCGGCGTTGATCTTCGCGGTGCTGGGGGTGCTGACGCTGCTGAACGTCGGCCACCTGTTCTGAGCGGCCCTAGCGGAACCAGATCTGCCAGAGGCCCACGATCACGTGGCCCCAGACGAGGATGTTGAATGCGAACAGCGTCAGCACGCGCGAGAAGTTCCAGAGCGCGCGTGCCCGCGCGAGGCAGGTGTGTTCGCCGGTCACGGCGAACAGCAGCAGGTACAGCACCGACGGCACGAACGTGCCGACGATGAGCGTGCCCATCACCCAGTAGAAGGCCTTCATGGGCGCGGATTATCGCGACCGCCCGGGCCGGGCCCGCGCCGGCGCTGCACGCCGTGGCCGCGCGAAAGCGCGAGCACGTCACACAAGCGGGCGCTGCGATGCGCGTTCAGCGCGGCAGGCCGAGCCCGCGCTGCGCGATCAGGCTGCGCTGGATCTCGTTGGTGCCGATGCTGATGACCCACATCAGCGAGTGGCGCAGCTGCTGCTCGAAGCGGCCGTTGGCGAGCGCGCCGGGCGCGTGCTGCGACAGCGCGGCGCGCGGGCCCAGCAGCTCGAGCGCGGCCTCGCCGTAGCGTTCCATCAGCTCGCCGCTGAAGACCTTGCTGATCGCGCCCATCTCGGGCGGCGTGGTGCCGCTGGTGGCGAGCTCGGCGCAGTGGATCATCAGCCGGCGCCCGACCTCGATCTCGGCGGCCAGATGGCCGATGCGGTCGCGCACCAGCGCGTCGTCGGGCAGCGCGGGGTGCTCGCGCAGTTCGCGGCACAGGCAGTCGAAGCCGTGCGCCACCTTCAGCACGATGCCGCCGCCGATCGTGCCGCGCTCGTTGGCGAGCGCGTCGGTCAGCACCTTCCAGCCGCCGTCGACCGGGCCGACGATGTTCTCGCGCGGGATGCGCACGTCGTCGTAGAAGATGTTGGCGAAGCCGCCGTCGTACATGGTCGTCGCCGGCTTGACGGTGATGCCCGGCGTGTCCATCGGCACGATGAACATGCTGATGCCGGCGTGCTGCGGCTTGGCGTCGCGGTTCGTGCGCGCCGCCAGGAACATGTACTGGCCCCAGTAGGTGGTGGTCCAGATCTTCTGGCCGTTGATGACCCACTGGTCGCCTTCGAGCACCGCGCTCGTGCGCAGCGAGGCGAGGTCGGAGCCGGCGTCGGGCTCGCTGTAGCCCATGCCATGCATGACCTCGCCGCGCAGGATCTCGGGCAGGTAGCGCGCCTGCTGTTCGGGCGTGCCGAACATCATCAGCGCGTTCGCCTGCACCGAAGCGCCGAAACGCGGCGCCTCGGCGCGTTCCATCACCTCGACGAAGCCGATCTGTTCCAGCGGCGTGCGTTCCTGGCCGCCGAAGGCCTTCGGCCAGGCCAGGCCGAGCCAGCCGGTGCGCCCCATGTCGCGCGCGAAGCTGGGGTCGAACTCGCGGTCATGGAAGGGCAGGGCGTCGAAGGCGCGCTTGCGTTCGCCCGACCAGTTCACCGACAGCCAGGCGCGTACCTCGTCGCGGAAGGCGTTGCCGGCCGGGCCGAGGTCGTACTCGGGCACGCGCGCACCGGCGTGGTCGAGCAGCGCGGCGCCGAGCTCGGCGCGCGCCAGCCGCGCGCCGCCCAGGCGCAGCGTGTCCAGGTGGGCACGGCGGAAATGGCGCGGCGCCTCGTGCTCCTCGGCGTAGCCGATGGCGCCGAAGGCGTGCTGCGTTTCCAGCGCGGCCTGGCGCAGCGCCGGGCCGCCGAAGGCGATGGCGGCGTTCGCGAAGTACGGCCAGTCGGCGCGGCCGAAGTCGCGGCTCTCGGCGGCGTGCTCCAGCGTGAGGCGCACGCCTTCGAGCGCGATCAGGTTGTTCGCCAGCTTGTGCTGCACGGCCTGGAAGCGGCCGACCGGCTGGCCGAACTGGCGCCGTTCCTTCACGTAGTCGACCGCCAGCTCGAAGGCGCGGCGCGCGGCCCCGTGGGCGCGCGCCAGCAGCAGCACGGCGGCGACGAGCCGCAGGTGCTGCAGCGGGGCTTCGTCGAGCGCGATGCTGTCGGCCGGCACGGCGGCCAGCGTGACCTCGAAGCCGCCGTCGGCGCCGAGTGCGCGCGCCGCCGTCACCGTGACCCCCGCGTGCGACAGGTCGACGAGCGCGAAGCCGTCCGGCGTGGCGACCAGCAGGTCGGTGGCGACGTCGGCCGCCTCGACGAAGCGCAGCGTGCCTTCGAGCCCGGTCTCCTGCCAGGCCAGCGTGGCGGCCTGCGGGTCGGGGTCGAGCTCGCCGAACGAGAACGCCAGCCGCGCCTGGCCGCCCTGCACGCGGTCGAGCAGGCGCGCCGCCACGGCATCGCCGGCGGCCAGCGGCGCGAGCGCCAGGTTGGCGAGCGCGGCGCCGTACAGCGCGCTCGGCGCGCCGGCGCGGCCCAGCTCTTCCATCAGCACGACGAGCTCGCGCAGGCCGCCCTCTTCGGGCACGGCGCCGAGCGCCGCCATGCCTTGCGCGGCGAGGCCGTCGCACAGCGCGACGACGGCGGCGCGCTCGCGTGCAAGTGCCACCGCGCCGGCTGGCGGCCAGTGCGTTTCGAGGAAGCCACGCAGCGAGTCACGCAGCATCGTGCGCTCCTCGGCGCCGGGCAGCGATTGCGGGTCGATGGCGTTCACGACGCGGCCTTTCCGAACACCCCCTGGGCACGCAGCTCGGCCAGCTGGCCGGCCCCGAGGGCGAGCTTCTCGCGCAGCACTTCGTCGGTGTGCTCGCCCAGCCCGGCGAGGCGGCCGCGCGCGGCGGTGGGCGTGGCCGACAGCCGGTAGGGCGCGTTGGCGACGAGGAAGCGGCCGTCGCCTTCGCCCAGCTCGGCCATCGTGCCGCGCGCCTGGATCTGCGGGTCGGCCATCGCTTCGCCCACCGTGCGGTAGCGCGAGCAGGGCACGCCGGCCTGCATCAGCACCGCCTCGCACTCGGCGCCGCTGCGCTGCGAGGTCCAGCGCTCGATCAGCTCCAGCAGCGCGGGCCAGTTCGCTTCCTTCGTGGCCACGGTCGCGAAGCGCGGGTCGGTCTTGCCTTCG
>CAUJHQ010000062.1 GCA_963204815.1 Pseudomonadota bacterium
CGATCCGCTTCGGCTTCACCGGGCCGAACCTGGCCATCGTCACGGCCTGCACGACGGGCCTGCACTGCATCGGCGAAGCCGGCCGCATGATCGAGTACGGCGATGCCGACGTCATGGTCGCCGGCGGTGCCGAGAGCACGGTGTCGCCGCTGGGCGTCGGCGGCTTCGCGGCCGCGCGGGCGCTGTCCACGCGCAACGACGACCCGCAGGCGGCGTCGCGCCCGTGGGACAAGGACCGCGACGGCTTCGTGCTCGGCGAAGGCGCCGGTGTCGTCGTGCTCGAGGAATACGAGCACGCGAAGAAGCGCGGCGCGAAGATCTACGCCGAACTCGCCGGCTTTGGCATGGGCGCCGACGCGTTCCACATGACCGCGCCCAACGTCGACGGCCCGAAGCGGTCGATGAAGGCGGCATTGCGCAATGCGCGCATCGACGCCGGCGAGGTGCAGTACCTGAACGCCCACGGCACCTCGACGCCGCTGGGCGACATCAACGAAACGAACGCGATCAAGCTCGCGTTCGGCGACCATGCCCGGAAGATGGTCGTCAATTCGACGAAGTCGATGACCGGGCACCTGCTCGGCGGCGCCGGGGGCATCGAATCGGTGTTCACGGTGCTGGCGCTGCACCACCAGATGTCGCCGCCGACCATCAACCTCACGAACCCCGACCCCGAGTGCGACCTCGACTACTGTGCCAATCAGGCGCGCGAGATGCGGATCGACGTCGCGGTGAAGAACAACTTCGGGTTCGGCGGCACCAACGGCACGCTCGTCTTCCGGCGCGCGTGAAGCTTCCGTGCGCCAGGCGCCGCCGGTCGGCGTGACCTGTTTGGGGGGTGGTGGGTGGCGCGCCGTCGGCGCGCTGCTCGCGGCGCTGGCCGCCGCGGCCGTCACCGCCTGGGGCTTGCAGCACCAGGGCCTGTCCGGGGCCGTGTCGTTGGCCGCGGCCTTGCCGGCGGCGGCTTTGGCCGGCGCGCTGGCCTGGCGCCTGGAGCGGCCGCGCCCGGTCGACCTGCTCTGGAACGGTCGCGTCTGGTGCGCCAATGACGCGGAGGGCGAGGTCGACGTCATGCTCGACCTCGGTGGCTGGATGCTGCTGCGCTTTCGCCCTGCTGCCGGCGCGGTGCGCTGGCTGCCGCTGGCGCAGGCGCAAGCGGGTGCGGCCTGGCACCCCGTGCGCAGCGCGCTCTTTGCGGCACCGGTGCCCGCGCAGCCGGGCCTGGGGGTCTGAGTGGCCGACGCCGACGCTGATGCCCTGCTCGTCGAGCGCGTCAAGCAAGGCGACGTGCGGGCGTTCGAGATGCTGGTCGTCAAGTACCAGCGGCGCATCGAGCGCCTGATCGGCCGCATGGTGCGCGACGTCGACCTCGTTCAGGACATCGCCCAGGAGACCTTCATCCGCGCCTACCGGGCGCTGCCGCAGTTCCGCGGCGACAGTGCGTTCTACACCTGGCTGTACCGGATCGCGGTCAACACGGCGAAGAAGGCGCTGGTCGATCTGAAGCGCGATCCCCTCGTGTCCGAGAACTCCTTTGCAGGTCCGGATGACGGCGACGAAACTTCGCGCGTCGAAAACGAACTAACGGACGGTGAGACGCCGGAAGCCCTGCTGGCAAGCAAGGAAGTGGCCGGCGCCGTCAATGCGGCGATCGAGGCGCTGTCGGAAGACCTCCGGCAGGCGATCACGCTGCGCGAGATCGAAGGCCTGAGCTACGAAGAGATCGCCGAAGTGATGAACTGCCCCATCGGCACCGTGCGGTCGCGCATCTTCCGCGCCCGCGAAGCCATCGCAGCCCGGCTGCGCCCGCTGCTGGATACCCGCGACGGCGAGCGCTGGTGAGTGCCCACCCCACGCGACCCGAACCTGCCACCCCGCTGAATGACCCCATGAACGCACCCCGACTCCGCGCCGATGCGCCTGCCGACGAACGGCGCGAGACGATGTCGGCCCTGGCCGATGGCGAGCATGCCGCGATCGACGGCGCCTGCGCGCTCTGGCGCGACGACGCCGAAGCCCGCGCCACCTGGCACACCTACCACCTGATCGGCGACGTGCTGCGCTCGGACGACCTTGCGTCGACGCCGGGGCGTGACGTTGCCTTTCTCGCCGCGGTCCGTGCGCGGCTGGCGGCCGAGCCGGTGATCTTCACGCCTGTCGCGCCGGCGCCTCGGCGCCGGCGCCAGGCCTGGCTGCTGCCGGTGTCGGCGGCGGCGGGTTTCGTGGCGGTCGCCGGGGTCGTCGCCGTGGTGCGCCTGAGCGCGCCCGAAGGCGCGGCGCCGCTCGTCGCCACCGCACCGTCGCCGGCCGCTTCGGTCACACTTGCCGGCACCGCCGGCGGTGCCGCCGCACTGCCCACCTACACCGGCCAGATGATCCGCGACCCACAACTCGACCGCTACCTGCAGGCGCACCGTGCGGCGCTCGTGAGCGGCGCGGTCGCCGTGCCCGGCGGCGTGCCCCGCAGCATGGAAAGCCTGTCGTCGGTGACGCCGACCGCGGCGCCGATCGCTCGCTGACCGACATGCGGCCCATGGTCTGGCGCTGGCTGCCGATCGTCACGCTGGCGTCCTTCCTGCTGCCGGTGCATGCCGGCGGCGTCGGGTTCCCCGAGGCCCATGCCGCCGACGCGCGCAGCTGGCTCGCGCGCATCCACGATGCCGCCAACCAGCGCAACTACCAGGGCACCCTGGTGTTCAGCGCGGGTGGCATGCTATCGAGTTCGCGCGTGGCGCACTTCGCCGTCGGCGACCAGTCGTTCGAGCGCCTGGAAGCGCTGGACGGCCGCCAGCAACGCATCTACCGCATGAACGACGCGGTGCACACGCTGTGGCCGCAGAGCAAGGTGGCGGTGGTCGAGAAGCGCGGCGTGCTGAGCACCTTGCCGTCGAGCACGCAGACCGTGGAGCCGCGTGCGCTCGAACTCTACGAACTGAAGGCCGAGGGTGTCGAGCGCGTGGCCGGCCGCGAGGCGCGCGTTTTCGTGCTGCAGCCGCGCGACGAGTTCCGCTACGCGCAGCGCCTGTGGGCCGACAGGGAGACCGGGCTGATGCTGCGTGCCGACGTCATCGGTCACAACCGGCAGGTGCTCGAGTCGACCGCGTTCTCCGAGGTGGAGATCGGCGTCAAGCCGCAGCCCGACTCGGTGACGCAGGCGGTGCGCCGGCTCGAGGGCTGGCGCGTCGTGCGGCCGCAGCAGCAGCGCACCCAGCTCGAGGCCGAAGGCTGGGGGCTCGACCGCCCGGTGGCGGGCTTCAAGTTCGCCGGCTGCGTGAAGCGCTCGCTCGACGGCGCCGACGCGTCGCCCGACAACCAGGTGCTGCAGGCGGTGTTCTCGGATGGCCTCACGCATGTGTCGCTGTTCGTCGAGCCCTACGATGCGCGCCGCCAGATGGCCCCGCTCGTCGGCCAGATCGGCGCCACCGGCACCTTGCGCCAACGGCGCGGCGACTTCGTCGTCACGGTG
The DNA here is from genome assembly GCA_963204815.1 of Pseudomonadota bacterium. Taxonomy (GTDB): domain Bacteria; phylum Pseudomonadota; class Gammaproteobacteria; order Burkholderiales; family Burkholderiaceae_C; genus Rubrivivax. The sequence goes on from CAUJHQ010000062.1 coordinate 3,467, forward strand.
CTCGGCGATGTGCCGGCGCCCACGCTGAAGGCGTTCGCCGACGCGCTCGAGCGCCGCCGCTGACCCTGTCCACGCCGGCGCACCGGCCGGCGTTTCATGCCTTTGCGTTGTCCACACTGTCCACCGACGGAGTTCCGCGTTCCATGACGACCCCCAGCCTCACCGACGCTTCCTTCCCCCGTCGCCGCGCCGCCCTCGGCGTCGGCGCCCTGCTGCTGGCCGGGGCCACGCTGTGGCCGGCATCCAGCCGCGCCCAGTCCGCGACGGCCACGCCGGGCGTCGTGCTGCCCGACTTCAGCGAACTGGCCGACCGGGTCGGCCCGTCGGTCGTCAACATCCGCACCACCGAGCGCGGCCGCAGTCGCGGTGCCGCCGAGGGCGACCCGGGGATGGAGGAATTCTTCCGCCGCTTCGGCATTCCGCTGCCGAACCGGCGTGGCAACCCGCAGCAGGACGACGAGCAGGCGCAGCCGCAGCAGCGCGGCGTCGGCTCCGGCTTCATCCTCACGGCCGACGGCTACATCATGACCAACGCGCACGTCGTCGACGGCGCCGACGAGGTCATCGTCACGCTCACCGACAAGCGGGAACTGAAGGCGCGCATCGTCGGCGCCGACACGCGCACCGACGTCGCCGTCGTCAAGATCGACGGCACCGGCCTGCCGTTCGTGCGCATCGGCGACGTCAACCGGCTCAAGGTCGGCGAGTGGGTGATGGCGATCGGATCGCCGTTCGGCCTGGACAACACCGTCACCGCCGGCATCGTCAGCGCCAAGCAGCGCGACACCGGCGACTACCTCAACTTCATCCAGACCGACGTCGCCATCAACCCCGGCAACTCGGGCGGCCCGCTGCTCAACCTGCGCGGCGAGGTGGTCGGCATCAACTCGCAGATCTACAGCCGCTCCGGTGGCTTCATGGGCATCAGCTTCGCGATCCCGATCGACGACGCGATGCGCGTGGCCGATCAACTGCGCACCAACGGGCGCGTCGTGCGCGGGCGCATCGGGGTGCAGATCCAGCCGGTCACGAAGGACGTGGCCGAAGCCATCGGCCTGGGCAAGCCGGCGGGCGCGCTGGTGCGCAGCGTCGAGAAGGACGGCCCGGCCGAGAAGGGCGGCGTCGAGGCGGGTGACATCATCACGCGCGTCGATGGCAAGGCGGTGGAGCGCTCGGGCGACCTGCCGCGCATCATCGGCGGCATCAAGCCGGGCTCGCGCGCCACGCTCACGGTGTTCCGGCGCGGCGCCACGCGCGACCTCAGCGTCACCGTCGTCGAGTTCGAGGACGACCGCCCGCAGCGCCGCGCGCAGGCCGAACCCAACAGCGGCTCGGCGGCGAAGACCGCGCTCGGCCTGACGGTGTCCGACCTCAGCGAAGCGCAGAAGCGCGAACTGCGCGTGCGTGGCGGTGTCCGCGTCGACGCGGTCGAGGGCGCGGCCGCGCGTGCCGGGCTGCGCGAGGGCGACGTGGTCCTGTCGGTCGACAACACCGAGGTCACCGACAGCAAGCAGTTCACCGGCATCGCCGCCAAGGTGGAGAAGTCGCGGGCCGTCAGCGTGCTGGTGCGGCGCGGCGAGTGGGTCAACTATCTCGTCATCCGCCCGAGCCGTTGAGGCTTGGCTAGTTGACCCGCCTTCTGGGTCTTTTCGCATTGCGGGAGCGCGGCGACACTGCCGCCGCCCGCAACGGCGGTCTGATCTGACACCGATGTTGGTGGTCGTTTACTTCATTTCCGCCGGACGGTGGATTAGCGCTCCAGCGGTCTAAAATCGCGTGTCCGTTCAGCGCCTTTAGCGGCAGTTCGGGCCCGAAGTCGAGTCATCGACAGGCTGCCCACAAGGCTGTCGACGCCCTGTGGATAATCTGTTGATGGAATTTCCTGTTGGCAACCCGCAACGGCCGGAAATCGAGCATTGGCGCGGGTTCCAGCGAGGTCCTTTTGGTTAGAATGAACGCCCAACAAGCAGTTGCCAAACGTTCTGTTGGAAGGCGCGTCACTCGTTCGACGTGCCTTTTTTTTATGTCCGGCCCGGCGCTTCGCGCCATCGCGGCACCGACGCGATTTGAGCCTTCCATGAAGCGGCTTCGTCGCTTCTGCTTCGACCCGAAGCGCCGGCCAGCGCACCCATGAACCACATCCGCAACTTCTCCATCATTGCCCACATCGACCACGGCAAGAGCACGCTGGCCGACCGGATCATCCAGCGCTGCGGCGGCCTGTCGGACCGCGAGATGGAAGCGCAGGTCCTCGACTCGATGGACATCGAGCGCGAGCGCGGCATCACCATCAAGGCGCAGACTGCGGCGCTGCAGTACACGGCGAAGAACGGGCAGGTCTACAACCTGAACCTCATCGACACGCCGGGGCACGTCGACTTCTCGTATGAAGTGAGCCGCTCGCTCTCGGCCTGCGAAGGCGCGCTCCTCGTGGTCGACGCCAGCCAGGGCGTCGAGGCGCAGACGGTGGCCAACTGCTACACGGCGCTCGACCTCGGCGTCGAGGTGGTGCCGGTGCTGAACAAGATGGACCTGCCGCAGGCCGACCCCGAAAACGCGAAGTCGGAGATCGAAGACGTCATCGGCATCGACGCGGAGGATGCGATCCCCTGCTCGGCCAAGACCGGCATGGGCATCGACGAGATCCTGGAAGCCGTCATCGCCCGCATGCCGGCGCCGCGCGGCAACGCGGAAGGCCCGCCGCGGGCGATGATCATCGACAGCTGGTTCGACAACTACGTCGGCGTCGTCATGCTCGCGCGCGTGGTCGACGGCGTGCTGCGCAAGGGCGACCGCATCCGCATGATGGCGACCAACACGGTCTACCCGCTCGAGCAGATCGGCGTCTTCACGCCGAAGTC
>CAUJHQ010000063.1 GCA_963204815.1 Pseudomonadota bacterium
CCGAACTGGACGCCCGAAGAGAAGCAGCAGGAACTGGACAACAACGCGCAGGGCATCCTCGGCTACGTGGTGCGCTGGGTCGACCAGGGCGTGGGCTGCAGCAAGGTGCCCGACATCCACAACGTCGGCCTGATGGAAGACCGCGCCACGCTGCGCATCAGCAGCCAGCACATCGCGAACTGGCTGGCGCATGGCGTGGTCACGCGGGCGCAGGTGATGGCGACGATGAAGCGCATGGCCAAGGTGGTCGACGGCCAGAATGCCGACGACCCGCTGTACAGGCCGATGGCGCCCGACTTCGACGGTTCGGCCGCGTTCCGCGCCGCCTGCGACCTGGTCTTCAAGGGCCTGGCCCAGCCCAGCGGCTACACCGAGCCGCTGCTGCACGCGTCGCGGCTGGCGGTGAAGGCGGTGGCGATGCAGCCGGTGGCGACGCCGTCCTGAACGGTCAGGCCAGGCGCTGCCGCAGCCGGTCGGCGAGCGCGCGCAGGCGCTCGATGCCCGGCTCCTTGCGCGGCCAGCCGAGCTCGACGCCGTCGCCTTCGTGGCGCGGCAGCACGTGCAGGTGCAGGTGCGGCACGGTCTGCCAGCCCGCCGCGCGGTTGGCCTGCAGCACCGTGATGCCGGCGGGCGCGAAGGCCGCCTGCACGGCGATGGCGATGCGGCGCGCCGCGCGCATCAGCGCCGCGGCTTCGTCGTCGCTGCAGTCCAGCAGCGTCTCGACCGGGCGCTTCGTCGCCACGATGACGTGGCCGTCGTTCACCTGGCCGGCGTCCATGAAGGCGAAGACGAGCTCGTCCTCGTAGACCTTCGCGCTCGGCCACTCGCCGGAGAGCAGGCGCTCGAAGACGGTCGTCACGATGCCAGCCCCTGCAGCGCCTGGCGGAACACCTGGTCGGCGCGGAACAGCACCATCTCCTGCCAGTCGGCGTGCGGCGGGAAGAAATGGTCGCGCAGCGCGTCGCGGATGGCCGCCGCCGCGGGGCCGTGCGGGTCGCCGTGCTGCCACAGCCAGTGGTCGTCGCGCAGCACGATGCCGCCGCGCGGGGGCGCGTAGGTGCCGAACTCGAGCGCGACGAAGGCGATGTCGGCGTGCGCCAGTGCGCGCTCGTAGCCGAACTCGGTGAGGCCGAACTTCTCCTGCGAGCTGCTGGTGCCCAGCAGCGGCTCGGTCACGCTGTCGCCCCACCAGCGGCGCGCGCGCTGCACGCGTGCGCTGCCCGGCGCGTGGTTGCAGATCGGCTCGCCATAGCCGTACGGGCCCAGGCCGGTGTGCAGGTCGACGATGGCGACCGTCCGCGCGTGCGCGAGGTACTTGCCGAGGATGCCTTCGCTGGTGCGGCGCGCCCAGGTCGGGCCGGTGCCGCCGAAGAAGATGCCGTCGGCGTGCGTGTACTGGCCGGTCGAGCGCGCCACCCGTTCGGCGTGCAGGCCGTGGCGCGCGGTCCAGGCGTCGATCGCGGCCTCGGCCGCGTCCAGCGTGGCGGCGTCGAGCGCGGGCGGGCAGTAGTGCGCGTGCAGCTCGGCGTAGCCGGGGTTGGCGGGCAGCGGCAACGTGAAGTCGACCCAGTTGCGGTTGAGGTCGACGTTCTCCTCCGTCACGCGGCGCTGCCACGCGAAGCCGTGCGGGTTGACGGCGTGCATGACGAGCATCGCCGTGTCTGCCGGCAGCGTGCGGGCCAGCGGGCCCTGCAGCAGCGCCACCTGCGGCCCGCTGCCGGCGAAGCCCTCGACGCCGTGCGTGGCCGATATGACCACCAGCACGCGCGTCGCGCCTGCCGGCCCCAGCCAGGCGGTGTCGCAGGCCAGCGCCTCGCCGGCCGGGCCCTTCAGCGGGTGCGGCCAGTGCTCGATCTCGGCGCCGGCGGCGCGCGCCGCGGCAAGGAACTTGCCGCGCGCTTCTTCGTAGGTGCGGGCAAAGACGCTCAGGTCCATGTCGGTCGTCCCATCGGGTGATGCGGACGATTGTGACGGCCGGCGCCTTGCGCGCGGCTTCAGCTCGGTGTGGGCGTTCCCGCCATGCGGTCGTACTTGAGGAAGTACTTGCGCGCCAGCGCGACGAGCTGGTTCTCCGTCGGGTGGTCGACCGTCTGGAAGTCGACGATGCGCGGCACCAGCTCCGGCCGGTGCTTGCGCACGTAGTGCTGGAAGTCGGCGACGCCGGTGCTCGGGCCGACGGCCAGCACCTCCTGGATGCCGGCGAGCGCGTCGCAGACGTGGCCGAAGAACTCGTGCTCGGTGCGCACGCTGCTGCCGTGCTTGGCGGTGTGGTGCGTGTGCGCCTTCACCTTCTGCGCCTGCACGTGCTCGGCGTCGAACTGCAGGACCTGGGCGCTCTGGTGGTCAACGAAGACCACGGCATGGAATGTCGTCATCGGAGGGTGTCGTCTCTTTCGGGGTGGGTCGGAGGGGCGGGGTCAGGCGGCCTGCCGCGGGTCGCGTTCGCGCCGGCCTTCGCAGGCCACGCAGCGCAGCGCCCAGGGCTCGACCTTCAGGCGGTCGAAGGGGATCTCGGCGTCGCAGTCGGTGCAGCGGCCGAAGGCGTCGGTGTGCAGTCGGCGCAGCGCGTTGCTCACTTCGCCGAGCTCGCGCTGCTCCATGTCGGACAGCGCCATGTCGAGCTCGCGCTCTTCCTCGCGCTGCGCGGCTTCGCGCACGTCCTGCTGCAGCACTTCGCGTGCGTGTTCCACGCGCGAGAGGCCTTCGTTGTGCTCCGCCAGGCGGCGGTCGAGCTGGTGCTGGCGCTGCACCAGCGCGGCTTCGAGCAGCGCGCGCTGGCCGGCCGTCAGGTGGGTGGTCATCGTGGTGTCTCCTTCTTCGTTGCGATTCATGATCGCCGCAAGCGCCGGCCGCGCCCTTGAGGCGGGTCAAGCCGGCCGGGGCCGCTGCCTACAATCGCCGCCGATGAGCGCCGAGTCCGTTCCCAACGCCTGCGACGTGCTCGTCGTCGGCGCCGGCCCCGCCGGCAGCGCCTGCGCCCGCACGCTCGCCGCCGCCGGCCACGCGGTGCTGCTTGTCGACCAGCACGCGTTCCCGCGCGACAAGGTCTGCGGCGACGGCCTGATCCCCGACGCCCACGCCGCGCTGCGCCGGCTGGGCGTGTACGACGAGGTGATGGCGCTCGCCCAGCCGGTGCGCCACGTGCGTTGCGTGGCACCGCGCGGCGGCTTCGTCGACGTGCCCGGGACGCTGGCCGTGCTGCCGCGCAAGGTGCTCGACCACGTGCTGGTGCGCAACGCCGAACGCGCCGGTGCGCGCCTGCTGGCGCCGCTGCGCTTCGAGGCGCCGCTGGAAGAGGGCGGGCGCGTCGTCGGCGCGCGCTTCAGGGCCGGCGATGCGTTGCACGAGATCCGCGCGCGCTGGGTCGTCATCGCCACCGGCGCGGTGCCGCAGGCGCTGATCGCCGCCGGCATGTGCGAGCGCCGCACGCCGAGCGGCGTCGCGCTGCGCGGCTACGTCAAGCACGAGGGCATGGTCGAGCGCCTGCCGCAGCTGCAGATGGTGTGGCACCCCAAGCTCGCCGGCGGCTACGGCTGGATCTTCCCGGCGCCGGGCGGCCACTTCAACATCGGCGCCGGCCTCACCGGCAGCCACATCCAGCAGCGCGACGGCCGCCACAAGATGCAGGACGTCAACCTGCGCCAGATGTTCGACGCCTTCTGCGAGGTCTTCGCGCCGGCGCGCGAACTGATGGAAGGCGGCACGCTGCAGGGCGAACTGAAGGGCGCGCCGCTGCGCTGTTCGCTGATCGGCGCGACCTGGTCGCGCCCCGGCCTGCTCGTCACCGGCGAAGCCGCCGGCAGCACCTACGCCTTCTCCGGCGAAGGCATCGGCAAGGCGATGGAGACCGGCCTGCTCGCCGCCGAGGCCGTGATCGCCACGCCGGCCGACGACGCCGCCGTGCGCGCGCGCTACGAAGCCGCGCTCACCGGCCTGGCGCCGAAGTTCTCGCTCTACGAGAAGGCCGCGCACGTGAACCACCGGCCGTGGCTCGCGGACCTGGTGATCTGGCGTGCGCGCAAGAGCCCGCGCATCCTGCGTCGCATGAGCGGCGTGCTCGAGGAGACGCAGAACCCGGGCCGCTTGCTGAGCTGGCGCGGCATCACCAAGCTGATGCTGGAGTGACATGGCGCCCCCGGCCGCGGCTTACCGCGGCCACCCCCCGTGGGGGTGCGCGGCCCGCTCGGGAGCGGCCCGGCGCTGGGCCGCGGCGCTTATGCTTGCCGCATGTGCGAACTGCTGGGCATGAACGCCAACACGCCGACCGACGTGATGTTCAGCGTCACCGGCCTGGCGCGCCGCGCCACCGAACACCAGGACGGCTTCGGCATCGCCTTCTTCGAAGGGCGCGGCCTGCGCCACTTCATCGACCCCGTCAGCGCGCTCGAGTCGCCGGTGGCGCAGATGGTGCAGCGCTACCCGATCAAGAGCACCAACGTCATCGCCCACATCCGCAAGGCCACGCAGGGCCGGGTGGCGCTGGAGAACTCGCACCCCTTCGTGCGCGAGCTGTGGGGCCGCTACTGGGTGTTCGCGCACAACGGCGACCTGAAGGACTTCAGCCCGCGCCTGCACGGTGCCTTCCGTCCGGTGGGCGACACCGACAGCGAACGCGTCTTCTGCTGGCTGATGCAGGAACTCGCGAAGGCGCACGCCAGCGTGCCGACGATCGCCGAGCTCACGCGCACGCTGGCCGAACTGCTGCCGCAGCCGGCGCGCCACGGCACCTTCAACCTGCTGCTGTCCAACGGCGTTGCGCTGTGGGCGCACGGCACCACGAAGCTGCACTGGGTGCAGCGGCGCCACCCCTTCGGTGCCGCCCGCCTGGCCGACGAGGACCTGAGCCTGGACTTCCGCGCCACCACCTCGCCCGACGACCGCGTCGTCATCGTCGCCACCGCGCCGCTGACGCGCGACGAACCCTGGGCCGCGTTCGCGCCCGGCGAGCTGCGGGTCTTCGCCGACGGCGCACCGGCCGGCTGAGCCGCCGGACCCCCGTTCGAGGGGCGGCGCACGGGGCGGTGGTTCCTGTTGCGGCGGCACAATCGTCCGCTTCCAGCGCCCGCTCCTCGCCCATGCCCGCGATCCCCGTTCCCCGCTTCGACCAGTTCTACCGCCACGCCGAACTCACGCGCCTGCTGCAGGACTACGCTGCCGCGCTGCCGGGGTTGATCACGCTGGCTTCCATCGGCAAGAGCCACGAAGGGCGCGACCTCTGGCTCGTCACCGTCACCAGCGCGGCCACCGGCGCGGCCGCGGACAAGCCGGCGATGTGGGTCGACGGCAACATCCACGCCGCCGAGCTGACCGCCGGCACCGCGTGCCTGTACTGGCTGCACCAGCTGGCCACCGGCTACGAGAGCGACGCCGGCATCCGTGAGTTGCTGGACACGCGCGCCGTCTACCTGTGCCCGCGCCTGAACCCCGACGGCGCCGAGCTCGCGCTCGCCGACCGGCCGCGCCACATCCGCAGCAGCACGCGCCCGTACCCGTTCGACGAGACGCCGGTCGACGGCCTCACGGTCGAGGACGTCGACGGCGACGGCCGCGTGCTGATGATGCGCATCCCCGACCCGCACGGCCCGTGGAAGAAGCACCCGCAGGAGCCGCGGCTGCTGATCGCGCGCGAGCCCGGCGAGTTCGGCGGCGAGTACTTCCGCGTCATGCCCGAAGGCACGCTGAAGAACTGGGACGGCCTGAAGATCAGCGCCAACAAGGACGTCGAGGGCCTGGACCTGAACCGCAACTTCCCGTCCTACTGGCGGCAGGAACACGAACAGCCCGGCGCCGGCCCCTACCCGGCCAGCGAGCCCGAGGTGCGGGCGATGGTGGACTTCATCGTCAAGCACCCGAACATCGGCGCGGCGGTGAGCTTCCACACCCACAGCGGCGTCATCCTGCGGCCCATGGGCACGCAGAGCGACGACGACATGACGCCGGAAGACCTGTGGATGTACAAGCGCCTGTCGGACATCGGCGCCAAGCTCACCGGCTACCCGGCGATCAGCATCTTCCACGACTTCAAGTACCACCCGAAGGAAATCATCACCGGCACCCAGGACTGGGTCTACGAGCACCTGGGCGCGTTGTTCTGGACGGTCGAGATCTGGGCCCCGAACAAGGAGGCCGGCATCACCGACTACGAGTGGATCGAGTGGTACCGCGACCACCCGCCGGAAGACGACCTCAAGCTGCTGAAGTGGAGCGACGAGCAGTGCGGCGGCAACGCCCACGTCACCTGGTACCCGTTCCGCCACCCGCAGCTGGGCATGGTCGAGATCGGCGGCTGGGACAAGATGAACTTCTGGCGCAACCCGCCGCCGCACCTGCGCGAACGCGAGGCCGCGCGCTTCCCGGCCTGGCTGAAGCAGATCACGCTCTCGCTGCCCAAGCTGGAAGTGCTGCGCACCGAGGTGCGTGCGCTCGGCCCCGAGACCTGGCGCGTGCGCTTCGCGGTCGCCAACGCCGGCTACCTGCCCAGCAACGTGACGAAGCGCGCGGTCGAGCGCAAGGTGGCGCGCGGCACCGTGTTCAGCATCCACCTGCCGCCGGGCGCGACGCTCGTCAGCGGCAAGGAACGCGTCGAAGGCCCGCACCTGGACGGCCACGCGCCGAAGAACTCGCTGCAGGCCTTCCTGCCGAACCGCGAAGTCACCGGCGACCGCGCCGTCGTCGAGTGGGTCGTGAAGGGGCCGGCCGGCACGCCGATCGCACTGTCGGCCAGTGCCGACCGCGCCGGCACCGTGCGCACCGAGGTCACGCTCGACTAGGGCCCGTTCACCCCACCGGAGGGTCCGCGCCACCCCCTGGCGGGCCTCAGGGCTAGGCGCGAACGAGGCCGCGTGCCTTCGGCACGCAACGAGAGAGCAACGACGCCCTGGGGCCCGCCAGGGGGTGGCCCTTCGGGTGATCTCAGCAAACGGCCGCCAGCCGCGTTGCATGGCTTGCCCAGGCGGCCAGCCTGGGCCGCGCCCTGCGCCTTGCTGGCGGCCGTTTGCTGAGTCACGCGGATCCTCCGGTGGGGTGAACAGGCCCTGGGAAGCGCTTCGATACTGTCGGCCCGTCTGTTCATGACAGACTCCCGCCGATGGACCTGAACGTCAACGGCCGCCGCGTCGCGCTCGATCCGAAGCTCGTCGACCCCGCGATGCCGCTGCTGTGGGTGCTGCGCGACGTGCTCGCGCTCACCGGCACCAAGTACGGCTGCGGCGTCGCCGCCTGCGGCGCCTGCACCGTGCATGTCGACGGCCAGGCGGTGCGCTCGTGCGCGCTGCCGCTGGCCGCCGCCGAAGGCAAGGCGGTGCGCACGATCGAGGCGCTCGGCAGCACCGACGCGCCGCACGCGCTGCAGAAGGCCTGGATCGAGCACCAGGTGCCGCAGTGCGGCTACTGCCAGAGCGGTCTGCTGATGGCCGCGGCGGCGCTGCTGGCGCGCAACGCGCAGCCCAGCGACGCCGAGATCGACGCCGCCATCACGAACCTGTGCCGCTGCGGCACCACGCCGCGCCTGCGCGCCGCCATCCGCAGCGCGGCCACCACGCTGCGGCCGGCCGCGACCCGCGCGCGCGCATGAGGCGCCGGCGCTTCATCGCCAGCGCCGGCGTGGGCGGCGCGCTCGTCGTCGGCTGGGGCCTGATGCCGCCGCGCAGCCGCACCGGCACGCGCACCTCGATGCCCGAGGTGGCCGGCGCGGTCGGCCTGAATGGCTGGATCCGAATCGCCGACGACGGCGCCGTGCAGCTGGCGATGCCGAAGGCCGAGATGGGCCAGGGCGTGCACACCGCGCTGGCGATGCTGGTCGCCGAGGAGCTCTCGGTGTCGCTGGCGCAGGTGCGGCTGGTCGAGGCCGGCACGCGCGCCCTCTACGGCAACGTGCCGGTGCTCGTCGACTCGATGCTCTTCTTCGAGCCCGCCGACAGCGAGCCCGGCCGCGAGACTGCGCTCGTGCGCGGTTCGCGCTGGGTGCTCGGCAAGGTGGCGCGCGAGCTGGGGCTGGACGTGACCGGCGGCTCGTCGAGCATTGCCGACCTCTGGCCGGTGCTGCCGCAGGCGGCCGCCACCGCGCGCGCGCAGCTGCTCGGCGCGGCGTCGCTGCAGTGGAAGTTGCCGGTGGCCGAGCTCGGCATCGCCGACGGCGTGGTCAGCCACCCCTCGGGGCCGAAGGCGCACTTCGGCGAACTCGCGAAGGCCGCCGCCGCCACGCCACCGGGCGAGGTGGCGGTGCGGCCGCGCGCGCAGTGGCGCCTGGTCGGCACCGAGCCGCCGCGCGTCGACCTGGCGGCCAAAGTGAACGGCAGTGCGGTCTACGGGATCGACGTGCGCCGGCCCGGCCAGGTCTTCGCCGTGGTCGCGATGAGCCCGCAGCTGCACGGCCGCCCGGGGCGTGTCGACGTCGACCGCGCGCTGGCGATGGCGGGCGTCGAGCGCGTCGTCTTCCTGCCGCCGCTGGCCGGCGCGCCGCAGGCGCTGGCGGTCGTCGGTGCCACCACCTGGCACGCGCTGCAGGCGGTGCGCGCGCTCGACGTCGGCTGGGTGCCGGCGCCCGGCGTCGCGCCCGATTCCGGCCACATCGCGAGGGTGCTCGCCGACGCCGCCGACGAGGCGCTCGAGGGCCGCGCGGGCTTCGCCTTCCGCGACCGCGGCGACGCGCTCGGCACCGCCGGCGTGCGCCGCCTGGAGGCGCGCTACCGCGCACCCTACCTCGCGCACGCCGCGCTCGAGCCGCTGAACTGCACCGCGCAGGTCAGGGACGGGCGCGTCACGCTGTGGGTGCCCACGCAGGTGCCGAGCTTCGCGCGCGCCATCGCCGCGCAGGTGGCCGGGGTCGAGGTCGATGCGGTCGACCTGCACCTCACCTACCTCGGCGGCGGCTTCGGCCGCCGGCTCGAGGTCGACGTCATCGGCCAGGCGGTGCGCGTGGCGCTGGAAACCGGCGGCCGCCCGGTGCAGCTGCTGTGGCCACGCGAGGCCGACTTCGCGCACGACTGCTACCGCCCGGCGGCGGCGGCCGCGCTGCGCGCCGAACTCGACGCCAACGGCCGCCTGCTCGCGCTGGCCGTCGGCAGCGCCGGCGACGCGATCCAGCCGCGCTTCCTGGAGCGCGTGTTCCCGCCGGCCGCCGGCCCGGTCGACCTGCCGGACCGCACCGCCGCCGAGGGCCTGTTCGACCTGCCCTACGCGGTGCCCAGCCTGCGCGTCGCGCACGCGGCCACGAAGAGCGGCGTGCCGGTGGGCTCGTGGCGCTCGGTCGGCCACTCGCAGAACGCCTTCTTCGCCGAGTGCTTCGCCGACGAGATCGCGCACGCGGTGGGCGCCGACCCCGTGGCCTGGCGGCTCGCGCGGCTGGAGAAGATGCCGCGCCACGCCGCCGTGCTGCAGCGCGCCGCCGCCGCCGCCGGCTGGGGCACGCCGCTGCCCGAAGGCCGCGCGCGCGGTGTCGCGCTGCACGAGAGCTTCAACAGCATCGTCGCGATGGTCGTCGAGGCGAGCCTGGGGCCGGCGCGGCGGCCGCGCGTGCACCGCATCGTCGCCGCCATCGACTGCGGCACGGTGGTGCACCCGGGCATCGTGCGCCAGCAGGTCGAGGGTGCGGCGATGTTCGGCCTGGCGGCCGCACTGGACCTGCGCATCGACATCGAGAACGGCGCGGTGAAGCAGCGCAACTTCCCCGACTACCCGCTGACGACGCTGGCCGAGACGCCGGCGATCGAGGTCCACATCCTGCCCAGCGAGCGCGCGCCGGGCGGCGTCGGCGAACCCGGCACGCCGCCGGTGGCGCCGGCGCTGGCGAACGCGCT
>CAUJHQ010000064.1 GCA_963204815.1 Pseudomonadota bacterium
CGGTGCGTAGTAGGCCCCTTCGCCGAAGAGCGTGTGGCAGTTGATGCAGTTGTTCTTGTGCCAGACGTCCTTGCCGTGCAACACCGCGGGCGTGATGTTCTGGGCGTTCGTCAGCTTCGGAAACTGCCGGTGGCTGTCGACGGTCAGTGCCAGGAAGGCCAACGCGGCCACCAGAGTCGAGCCGATGGCGAAGCGCCGAGCCTGTCGCTTGTTCACGTGGTCGTCCTTGTCGCGTCAGACGCCGATGCCGGTCCAGTAGGTCAGGCCGATGTAGCAGGCGTAGGCGATGCCGGAGCCCATCAAGGCCAGGACCACGAAGCTGAACGACTTCAGAAACCTGTGCACGGCGGGCCTCTCGTGTGTCGGCGGCGGTGGGCTGTCTTCAAGCGTGGGCCCGGCCGGTGACGGTGTGGCCCCGGCGCCGGCGCTGCAATCCGCGTGCAGCTCCGCGCGCCGAACTTCAGGCCGCGCCCAGGCGCATGAAAGCCATCGAACTGGCAGTCAGCATGAAGTCATGGTCTGAAAATGTCTATTGAATGTCCACCCTGATACCGCGGTCTGCCGCCTGCCATCCCCGATGAGGACTGATCCATCCGCGCATGGATTCGGCCATACGTTCACCCTATGTCCATGTGGCGGCATCACGTTTGCGCAGCGGCAAGTTGCAGGGTCGGGCCGCTGGGCACAGACTTCCCCGCCCCACACCCTTCCCATCGCCCATGGCCGTCCCACATGCCACGCCTGGCCAGGTCCTCGACGTTCGACCCCTGGGTGAACGTCTGCGCGAGTCGAAGACGACGGCCTTGTTCAAGTCGCGCGATCTCGAGGTCATGCGGCTCGTGCTGGCCGAGGGCAAGTCGCTGCCTTCGCACAAGGTGCCCGGCGAGATCACGATTCACTGCCTGGAGGGCCGACTTGCCATCGGGCTCGAAGGCTCGACCGTGCCGCTCGAGGCGGGCGAGCTCGTGCACCTGGCTGGCGATGCGGTCCATGGCGTGACCGCGCTGGCCGATGCCACCGCGTTGGTGACCGTCGCACTCAAGGCCTGAAGGCGCGAGGCGCCGCGGAAAGAAGTTGGCGCCCGAAGCCCTGCAAGGGGCCGCCGGCCGGCTCGACAGCTTCAGCGGGTACGAAGCGGCTACGCCACAAAGGCCAACGGCCTAGGCATCACTGCCTAAGCCGTTGTTTTAGTTGGTGGGCCCTGAGTGACTCGAACACTCGACCAACGGATTAAGAGTCCGCTGCTCTACCAACTGAGCTAAGAGCCCGTATTCGTTCCGGACTTTGATCCGGTGGTGGGTCGTGCAGGACTTGAACCTGCGACCAACGGATTAAAAGTCCGCTGCTCTACCGACTGAGCTAACGACCCGTCCGCAGAGCCGCTCATTATAGCCAGGTTTTTGCCTTGCCCGTCATATTGTCGCAAGGCACTGCGCGATGGCTTCGCCCGCAGCCACCATGCCGAAGGTGGCCGTGACGGCCACGCTGGAGCCGTAGCCCGCGCAGTTGAGCGAACCGTCGGTGGCGCAGGCCTCGTCGTTCTGCGGCGAGGCGACACTTTCGCGCGAGTACACCGCGCGCACACCGATGCGCCCCTGCCGCGCCGCGCCGTGCTGTTTGCGCAGGCGCTGGCGCAGGCTCGCGAGCAGCGGGTCGTGCGTGACCTCGGCGAGGTCGGCGATGTCGACCGCCTGCGCCTGCCGCTTGCCGCCCGCCGCGCCGACACAGACGAACGGCGTGCGCGTCGCCAGCGCCCAATCGGCGAGCGCAGCCTTGGCGCGCACCTGGTCGCAGGCGTCGATCAGCACGTCCACCGGCACCGGCAGCAGGCCGGGCCAGTTCTCGGGTGTCGCGAAGTCCTCGACCTTGACGACCTCGCAGCCGGGGTGGATGTCGGCGACGCGCTCGGCCAGCGCGTCGACCTTCGCTGCGCCGATGGTGCGCCCGAGCGCCTGGACCTGGCGGTTGATGTTGCTCTCGGCGACCTGGTCGAAATCGATCAGCACGAGGCGCGCGACGCCACTGCGCGCCAGCGCCTCGACCGCCCACGAGCCGACGCCACCGAGGCCGACGATAGCAACGCGCGCACGCCGCAGGCGCGCATAGCCGGCCGCGCCGTACAGGCGCGCCAGGCCGCCGAAGCGGCGCTCGAGGTCGGCGGTGACGGCCGGCGGGTGCGGAACGGAAGGGGTCGGCGTGGCCATCGTGTGCGTGATCGTAGCCGCCGCGGCAAGCGGCATGCGCGTCCGCGAGCGCGCATGAAAAAGGGGCGGCACGGGCCGCCCCATCATCAACCCACAGTACGGAGACTCAGGCTTGCGTCTTGCGACGGCGCACGACGCCGGCACCGAGCAGGCCGAGGCCGACGAGCGCCAGGCTCGTGGGCTCGGGCACGCCCATCTGGACGTCCAGGCTGGACTGGCGCGTGCCGGTCAGCGACATCGCGCGGTAGTCGAAGGTCGTGACGAGCGTTGCGGAGTAGGCGCCCGACAGCGAGACGGTGCTCAGGTCGAAGCTGTTGCCGTAGCCGTTCGACGACTCGATCAGAGCGCCCTGGCCGAAGGCGACGTTGCTGTCGTCCACCCACGCCGACCAGGAAGCGGCGCCCAGGCCGGAACCGCCGCCGTCACCGAAGAAGGTGATCGGGGCGCCGTTGGCCGTGAGGTCGGTCTGCGTCAGGCGGATGGTGATCGGCGCGTCGCCGGCGGTGCCCCGCACGATGGAACTGAGGTGCATCAGGAACGGATTGACGTCGGCGGTGCCCGACGCGATGGCCAGTTCCCAGTTGCCGACCGTGCCCCAGAAGCCGACGCCGCCCGCGGCCGCGTCGATGTCGCCGACGCCGCCGTCGGAGATGGTGTACGAGGTGCCGCCGCTCGACACCTGGAGGACCAGCGCTGCTTGCGCGCTGTTCGCGGCGCCCAGGAGCGCCGCTGCGGCGGCGATCGGGGCGAGAAGACGATGCAGTTTCATGGTGGCCCTTGGGTTGTAGGTTCGATCAACCTATAGCAGCCCTCATGCCACCCTTTCAAATCAACAACTTAGCCTCAAATCTGCGTCTAGCTGTAAGCGCACCCGACAGCCAAAAAATGCTCACTTCAGCGACGCGAGCCGCTCCTTGCCGGCCTGCGCCGCTTCCGAGCGCGGGTAGGCCTTGACGAGGTCGTCGATGGTCTTGCGGGCGCCCTTGGTGTCCTTCAGCTCGGCCTGGGTGTTGGCCATCGCGAGCATCGCCTCGGGGGCGCGGGGGTGTTCGGGCGCGGCGGCCACGAAGGCGCGGAAGGTGTTGATCGCCTCCTTGTAGTCGCGCTTGCCGTACAGCGCATTGCCGAGCCAGAACCGCGCCGAGTCGGTGTAGCCGCTGGCCGGGAAACGGCGCTGGAAGGCGCCGAGCGACGTGGTCGCGCGCTCGAAGTCGCCGCCGCGCAGGGCCGCGATGGCGTCCTCGTAGGCACGCTTTTCCTCGGGGTCGGCCAGGAACTCCTTGCCGTCGACGGCCACCTTCAGCGGTTCGATGCGACGCAGGCGGTCGTCGAGTGACTGGCTCGCATCCTTCTGGCGCTTCTGCAGTTCGGCGACGTCGCGCGTGAGCTGCTCGTCGCTGCCGCGCAGCTTGGCCATCTCGCCGCGCATCGCCTCGAGCTGGTTGTTCAGTTCGAGCACGCTGCGCTTGAGCAGCGCCACCTGCTCGGCCAGCTGCTCGTTCAGCCGGGTCAGCGCCGCGGTCTGCGAGTTCGCCTGCTCGGCGGCGCGCGCCTTGTTCTGGTCCTCGACCTGCTGGATGCGCTGGCGCAGGTCGACGATGGCCTTGCGCGCCTCCTCGTCGTCGAAGAGGCCGGCGCGCGCCGGGCCGGTGATCAGCAGCAGGGCCGCGAAGGCGGCGGGCAGGACGAACGCGGGGCTTCTCATCAACGGTCCTTCAGTTCGGCACGGCGGTTCTTCGCCCATGCCGTTTCGCCGTGGCCGGTGTCGGCCGGCCGCTCTTCGCCGAAGCTCACCGCCTCAACCTGCGCCGGGCCAGCGCCCAGCAGCGCCAGCGAGCGCACCACCGCCTCGGCGCGCTTCTGGCCGAGCGCCAGGTTGTATTCGCTGCCGCCACGTTCGTCGGTGTGGCCCTCGACGGTGAGCTTCTTCGTGCGCAGCGCGGCCAACGCCTTCGCGTGGCTTTCGATCATCGGCTTGAACTCGTCCTTGATGGTGAAGCTGTCGAAGTCGAAGTAGACGATTCGCTGTGTGCCGGCCGCGGCCGCCGCGGTGCCGGCCGCGGTGTCGACGCTGGCCACGCGCGACTGCGGCACCGCCCCGGCGGTGGCCGGCGCGGGGCTGGGCGCCGGCGCGGTGGCCGTGCTGCCACCGGTGCGGCGCGTCTCGACCGGCGCCTTGTTCTGCGTGAGGTCGGTGCTGGTGCCGCAGCCGGCGGCCAGCACGGCCAGCGTCAGGGTGGACAGCGCGGTCGCGGTGGTGCGGGTGATCATGGGTCGGTCTCTCCTCGAACAGTGGCGGGCCTGTCGGTTGCCGCCGGTCTTGTGATCCTGGCCCCGGGGCCTCAGCGCCCGAACGGCCCCCAGGCCGGTTCGCGCACGTCGCCGCCGCTGGACAGCAGGCGCGCCTTGATGCGGCCGTCCAGCGTGGTGGTCATCAGCACGTCGCGGCCTTGCGAGCGGGTGGCGTAGACGATGAGGCGGCCGTTCGGCGCGAAGCTCGGACTCTCGTCGTCCTGTGTGTCGGTCAGCGTGCGAATGGTTCCGCTCTCGAGTTCCTGCGTCACCAGCTTGAAGGCGCCGCCACCGTCGCGCGTGACGTAGGCCAGCAGCTTGCCGTCGGGGCTGAGCGCCGGACTGATGTTGTAGTTGCCCTGGAAGGTGATGCGCTCGGCACCACCGCCGCCGGCCGGCGTGCGGTAGATCTGCGGGCCGCCGCCGCGGTCGCTGACGAAGTACAGGCTGCCGCCGTCGGGCGACCAGGTCGCCTCGGTGTCGATGGCGCCGCTGTTCGTCAGCCGGCGCGGGTTGCCGCCCGACTTGGACATCACGTAAAGCTGCGAGATGCCGTCGCGCGACAGCGTCACGGCCAGCTCGCGCCCGTTCGGCGACCAGGCCGGCGCGCTGTTGGAGCCGCGGAAGTTGGCCAGCTGGCGCCGCTCGCCGGTGGACAGGTCCTGCACCCAGACGACCGCCTTCTGCGTTTCGAAGGACACGTAGGCCAGTTCGCGGCCGTCGGGCGACCAGGCCGGCGAGATGATGGGCTCGGGGCTGGCCAGCGCGGTCTGCGCGCCTTCGCCGTCGGCGTCGGTCACCACCAGCGTGTGGCGGCGGCCGCTCTTGACGACGTAGGCGATGCGCGTCGCATTGACGCCGCGCTCGCCGGTGAGCTTCTCGTGGATCTCGTCGGCGATGCGGTGCGCAGCCAGGCGCTGGTCGGCTTCGACGACGAGCTTGCTCTGGCCCATCAGCTCGGTGCCCTTCACGGCGTCCCAGAGCTTGTAGCGGATGTCGAGCCGGCCGTCGGCCAGCCGTGCGACCGAGCCGGCGGCCAGCGCGTCGGCGCCGCGGCTGCGCCATTCGGCGTAGGCCGGCAGGCTGCGCTCGTCGAGGCCGGCGATGCTGGCGCCGACCTTGAAGAGGCCGCTGCGCTGCAGGTCGGCACGCACGATGGCGGCGATGTCGGTGCGCGCACGCTCCTCGTCGCGGAAGTTGGTGATGAAGATCGGGATCTGCGTCGCGCCGACGCCGGTGACCTCGATGCGGAACTGCGCCTGCGCCGGCAGCGCGGCGGCGGCGGCCAGGGCGCCGAGGAAGCGGCGTCGCGGCAGGCCGCGCGCCGGGTGAGAGGGTTGGTTCGTCACGGTCTCTCGATTGTTCTGCGGCCCGGTGGCAGGCCTGTTGCCGATTGTAGGCAGCCGATAATGCCCGCCGATGCCGACCCTGCTGCAGCGCCTGGCGCGCATGGCCCCTTACCTCAAGTCGAGCCGGCGCGGCCTCGTCGCCGCCGCGCTCGGCGCGCTGGTCGGCGCCGCCACCGAGCCGGCGATTCCCGAGCTGATGCGCCCGCTGCTCGACCAGGGCTTCGCCGGCCGCAAGCTGCCGCTGTGGCTGATTCCGGTGGCGATCATCGGCCTCTTCGCGGTGCGCGGCGCCGCCGGCTTCATCGCGCAGTACGGCCTGGCCTGGGCCGCCAACCGCGCGGTGCTGCAGATGCGAAGCGCCATGTTCGACCGCCTGCTCGCCGCCGCGCCGCAGCTCTACGGCACGAAGAGCGCGAGCTCGCTGACCAACATGCTGGTCTACGAGGTGCAGAGCGGCACCATGCTGCTCGTCAACTCGCTGCTCACGCTGGTGCGCGACTCGCTCACGCTGCTGGCGCTGCTGGCCTACCTGATGTGGCTGAACTGGCAGCTCACGCTGTTCGTCGCCCTGCTCTTCCCGGCCGTGGCCTGGGTGATGCGCACGCTGGGCCAGCGGCTGCGCCGCATCACGCTGGACAGCCAGAAGGCGACCGACGGGCTGGCCTACATCGTCGAGGAGAACGTGCTCGCGTGGCGCATCGTGCGCCTGCACGGCGCGGCCGCCACGCAGGCCGCGCGCTTCACGACGCAGAGCGAAGCGCTGCGGCGGCTGTCGCTGAAATCGGTGGTGGCGTCGGCGACGATGACGCCGATCACGCAGCTGCTCGCCGCCTGCGCGCTGTCGTCGGTCATCGCGCTGGCGCTGTGGCAGAGCAGCGCCGGCACCGCCACGGTCGGCAGCTTCGTCGCCTTCATCACCGCGATGCTGATGCTGGTGGCGCCGATCAAGCACCTGTCGGACGTGATGGCACCCATCACGCGCGGCCTGGTGGCGGTGGAGCGCGGGCTCGACCTCATCGACCACAGCGCGCGCGAGCACGGCGGCACGCACGGCGGCGGCCGCGCGCGCGGCGAGATCCGCTTCGAGGGCGTGACGCTGCGCTACCGCGACGACGCGCCGGCCGCCGTCGACGGCGTCGACCTCACCGTGAACGCCGGCGAGACGGTGGCGCTGGTCGGGCCTTCGGGCGCCGGCAAGTCGACGCTGGTGCACCTGCTGCCGCGTTTCCTGCTGCCCACCGCGGGCCGCATCGTGCTCGACGGCGTGCCGCTCGCCGACTGGGACCTCGCCGCGCTGCGGCGCCAGTTCGCGCTCGTCAGCCAGGACGTCGTGCTCTTCAACGACACCATCGCCGCCAACGTGACGCTGGGCGCGCCGATGAGCGACGCCCAGGTCGAGGACGCACTGCGCGCCGCCAACCTGTGGGACTTCGTGCGCGGCCTGCCGCAGGGTCTGCAGACGCCGGTGGGCCACAACGGCAGCCAGCTGTCGGGCGGCCAGCGCCAGCGGCTGGCGATCGCGCGCGCGATCGCGAAGGACGCGCCGGTGCTGATCCTCGACGAAGCGACCTCGGCGCTCGACAGCGAGAGCGAGCGCGCCGTGCAGGAAGCGCTGGAACGCCTGATGAAGGGCCGCACCACGCTCGTCATCGCGCACCGGCTGTCGACCATCGAGCACGCCGACCGCGTGGTCGCGCTCGAAGGCGGCCGCGTGGCCGAGGCCGGCACGCACGCCGAGCTGCTGGCCACCGGCGGCCTGTACGCTCGCCTGCACGCGATGCAATTCCGCACCTGAAGGAGACCCCGACCATGACGCCGCCGATCAGCCGCTACCCCGTGCCCGAGCTGAAGGACCTTCCCGAGGACCTGCGCACCCGGATCCTCGAAGTGCAGGCCAAGGCCGGCTTCGTGCCCAACGTGTTCCTCGCCCTCGCCCACCGGCCGGCCGAGTGGCGTGCCTTCATCGCCTACCACGACGCGCTGCTGCTGAAGGACAGCGGCAGCCTGACGAAGGGCGAGCGCGAGATGATCATCGTCGCCACCTCGTCGGCCAACCACTGCCTGTACTGCGTGGTGGCGCACGGCGCCATCCTGCGCATCTACGAGAAGAAGCCGCTCGTGGCCGACCAGGTCGCCGTCAACTGGCGCAAGGCCGACATCCCGCCGCGCCAGCGCGCGATGCTCGAGTTCGCGATGAAGGTCTGCGAACGCAGCCACGAGGTCGACGACGCCGACTTCGCCGCGCTGCGCCCGCACGGCTTCAGCGACGAGGACATCTGGGACATCGCCGCCATCACCGCCTTCTTCGGCCTCAGCAACCGCCTGGCCAACGTGACGGGCATGCGGCCGAACGACGAGTTCTTCCTGATGGGCCGGGTGCCGAAGGCCAAGACCTGAGCGCCGGCGGCCGCCCGGCCGCAATGAAGACGACGACAACGACAACGAGCGAGGAGACGACATGCACCCCACCCGCGCCCTGGCGCTGATCGCGGCGGCGACGCTGGCGGCCTGCGCCGGCACCCCGACCGGCAGCGACCGCACGGCCACCCTCCAGCGCACCACCTTCGGCGTGCCGCACATCAGCGCGCCGGACGTCGAGACGCTGGCCTACGCCGTCGCCTTCGCGCATGCCGAGGACAACGCCTGCCAGACGGCGCAGCAGCTCGTCACCGCTCGCGGCGAGCGCAGCCGCTGGTTCGGTGCCGGCTCCGGGCTGCTGGGGCTGCGCGTGCTGCCGAACGAACAGATCGACTTCTTCGTCGCCGCCCACATGGACGACGCCGCGCTCGAGCGTGCATGGCAGAACGCCAGCGCCGATGCGCAGGCGATGGCGCGCGGCTACGTCGCCGGCTGGAACCGCTTCCTCGCCGACCGCGCGGCCACGCTGCCGGCACGCTGCAAAGGCCAGCCCTGGGTGCAGCCGATGACGCTGGCCGACTACCGCCGCCTCACCGAGATCACGTCGGTGCAGGCCGGCGTCGCCGCGCTCGCCGACGCCGTGCTTGCCGCGAAGCCGCCCGCCGCCGGCACCGCCGCCGTGGCACCGGCCTGGACGCTGGCCGATGCCGAGGCCGCCGTGCGCGAGACCGGCCTCGCCGACCCGCCGATCGGCTCCAACGCCTGGGCCTTCGGCAAGGACAGCAGCGCCAACGGCCGCGGCCTGCTGCTCGGCAACCCGCACTTCCCGTGGCAGGGCGTGAACCGCTTCTGGCAGATGCACCTCACGGTGCCGGGCCGCTTCGACGTCATGGGTGCCAGCATCGGCCACAGCCCGGTGGTGCAGATCGGCTTCAACCGCGACGTGGCGTGGTCGCACACCGTGTCGACCGGCAAGCGCTTCACGCTGCACGAGCTGACGCTCGTCGCCGGCGACCCCACCAGCCACCTCATCGACGGCAAGGCGGAGAAGATGACCGCGCGCACGCTGAAGATCCGCGTGCGCGGCGCCGACGGCAGCGTGGCCGAGAAGGCGCACACCGTGTGGACCACGCGCTGGGGCCCGGTGCTCGTGATGCCGCGCGCCGGCCTCAACTGGACGGCGAAGACGGCCTACGCCGTGAAGGACGCCAACGCCGGCAACGCGCGCAGCACCGACACCTGGCTCGGCTTCGCGGCGGCGCAGAGCGTGAACGACATGGTCGGCGCGATGAAGAACCTGGGCATCCCCTGGGTCAACACGATCGCCGCCGACCGCGGCGGCCGCGCGCTCTACGCCGACGCCAGCGTGGTGCCCGACGTCGACGCCGCGCAGCTGCAGCGCTGCGCGCCCAGCAAGGGCGCGGCGGCGCTGATGAACGTGCCCGGCCCGGGCCTCGTGGTGCTGGACGGCTCGCGCAGCGACTGCGACTGGCGGCGCGACGCCGCCAGCCCGGTGCCCGGCCTGACGCCGATCGAGCGCATGCCGGTGGCGGTGCGCGCCGACTGGCTGCACAACAGCAACGACAGCTACGTCTACACGCAGTGGCCGGCGCAGCGCTTCACGGGCATCGGCCCGCTGGTCGGCGACCCCTACATCCGCCGCCCGCGCACGCGCGCCGGCCTCGTCGAGATCCCGGAGATGCTCGCGCGCGGCAAGGCCACGCCGGCCGGCGTGCAGCAGCAGCTGTTCGCCAACCGCAGCCTGATCGGCGAGCTCGTGCTGCCCGACCTGGTCGCGGCCTGCGCCGGCGCGCCGACGCCGGACACGCAGGCCGGCTGCGCCGCGCTGCGCCAGTGGGACCGCACGACCAACCTCGACGCGCGCGCCGCGCACCTGTTCACCGAGTTCTGGCGCACGGCGGGCAACATCGCCGGCGTGCACCGCGTGCCCTTCGACCTGAACCGCCGCGCCGAAACGCCGGCCGGCCTGAAGATGGACGAGGCCGCGGTGGCGGCGAAGGTGTGGGACGCGCTCGCCGCCGCCGTCAAGCGCGTGCGCGACGCCGGCTTCGCGCTCGACGCGCCGTTGTGGTCGGTGCAGGTCATGCAGAGCCCGCAGGGGCCGGTGGCCATCCACGGCGGCGACGAGCACATCGGCGTGCTGAACAAGATCTCGGCGCTCGCCACCAACGGCATCGGCGCCGACGGCCTCGTCACCGACCACGGCACGAGCTACGTGCAGACCGTCACGTTCGACGAGCGCGGCCCGGTCGCGCAGGCGCTGCTGACCTACGGCCAGTCGCCCGAGCGCGAATCGCCGCACGCCTTCGATCAGATGCGCCTGTACTCGCGCAAGACGTGGCCCACGCTGCCGTTCCACGCCGAGGACATCGCGCGCGAACGGGTCGGCGGCACGACCACGCTGCGCCGGCCGTAGCGGCCGCGGGCCGCCGCCGCGCGGCCCGCCCGAACGCGCCTGCTCAGTTGTCGGCGCGCGCATTCCGTCACGGGCCGCCGAGCTCATACGTGAGAAAGCGCGCCAAACACCAGCCAGTTCTTCGATCCCCTCAAGTCCGGGGGGCCTTCACCGATATCCCGTCGGTAGGAACCCGGACAAGGGGGCGTCGTGCCATGCATTCGACGCCAGGGAAGCCGGGTCATGCACAACACGCCGCCGCGCGAAGGATCGAAGAATGGCCACCATCATCTCCAGCCTCAGCACCGCCCAGATCGCCAGCCTGTCGACGGCGACGATCCGGGGCCTGTCCACTGAGGACTGGGACGCCTTCAGCACGGCGCAGATCCAGGCGCTGACGACGGCGCAGGTGGCCGCGATCCCGACGCTGGGCTTCAGCATCCTCGACACCGAGCAGTTCGCGGCCTTCCAGACTTCGGCGCTGCGGGCCATCGGCACGACGGCGTTCCAGACCCTGACGACGGCCCAGCTCGGCGCGCTGGAATCCGACCAGATCGCCGGCCTCACGAACAACCAGGTCGCGGCCTTCACCACGGCGCAGCTGACGAACCTGGACACCGACGACTTCCGCGCGCTGACGACCGCCCAGTACGCCGCGATGTCGACGCGCCAGGTGGCCGCGATCACCACCGAGCAGATCGCCGCCATCGAGAGCCAGGACCTCGCCGCGCTGGGCACCGCCGCCGTGCGCGCGCTGACCACCGACCAGATCGTCGCGCTGGGCAGCGACTCGATTGCCGCGCTCACCGCGACGCAGTACGCCGCGATGACGACCGGACAGGTCGCCGCCATCGAGACCGCCGACATCGCCGCCCTCCAGACCGCCGACCTGCGGGCGATGGGCACCGCCGGGGTGCGCGCACTGACGAGCGACCAGCTCGCCGCGCTGGACTCGACGCAGATCGCCGCCCTCAGCACCGCGCAGGTGGCGGCGCTGACCACGGCGCAGATTTCCACGCTGGGCAGCGACGACCTCAACGCGCTGACGACGGCGCAGTTCGCCGCCCTGACGACGGCCCAGGTGGCCGCGCTGACGACCGCACAGATCTCGACGCTGGAGACCGCCGACCTGGCGGCCCTGAGCGTGGGCCAGGTGCGTGCGCTCGGCACCGCCGGCGTCGAGGCGCTCGACTCGGCGCAGCTGCAGGCGCTGACGACGACCCAGTACGCCGCGATGACGACCGCCCAGGTGGCCGCCATCGAGACCGCCGACATCTCCGCCCTTCAGACCGCCGACCTGCGCGGCCTGGGCGCCACCGGCGCGCGCGCCCTCACCACCGATCAGCTGGCCGCGCTGGAGTCCGACCAGATCGCCGCGCTGACCACGGCACAAATCGCCGCGCTGTCGACGGCGCAGGTCGCCAGCCTCGGCAGCGACGACCTGAACGCGCTGACGACCGCCCAGGTGGCCGCGCTGACGACCGCCCAGGTGGCCGCGCTGACGACCGAGCAGCTGTCGACGATGGAGACGGCCGACCTGGCCGCGCTGTCCAGCGCGCAGGTGCGCGCGCTCGGCACCGCCGGCGTCGAGGCGCTCGACTCGGCGCAGTTGCAGGCGCTGACGACCACGCAGTACGCCGCCATGACGACCGCGCAAGTGGCCGCCATCGAGACGGATGACATCGCCGTCATGCAGACGGCCGACCTTCGCGCCATCGGCACCGCCGGTGCGCGTGCGCTCACCAGCGACCAGATCGCCGCGCTCGAATCCGACCAGATCGCGGCGCTGACCGCCGCCCAGGTGGCCGCGCTGACGACCGCCCAGCTGTCGACGATGGGCAGTGACGACCTCAATGCCTTCACGACGGCGCAGATCGCGGCACTGACGACCGCGCAGGTCGCGTCGCTGACGACCGAGCAGTTGTCGACGATGGAGACGGCCGACCTGGCGGCGCTGACGTCGGCACAAGTCCGTGCCCTGGGCACCGCCGGTGTCGAGGCGCTCGACTCTGCGCAGCTGCAAGCCCTGACGACCGCGCAGTACGCCGCGATGACGACGGCGCAAGTCGCGGCCATCGAGACGGATGACATCGCCGTCATGCAGACGGCCGACCTGCGGGCCATCGGCGCCGCCGGCGCCCGCGCGCTGACGAGTGACCAGATCGCCGCGCTCGAATCCGACCAGATCGCCGCGCTGACGAGCGCACAGGTCGCTGCCCTGACGACGGCGCAGCTATCGACGATGGGCAGCGACGACCTGAACGCCTTCACGACGGCGCAAGTCGCCGCGCTGACGACCGCCCAGGTCGCGTCGCTGACGACCGAGCAGCTGTCGACGATGGAGACGGCCGACCTGGCGGCGCTGACGTCGGCACAAGTCCGTGCCCTGGGCACCGCCGGTGTCGAAGCACTCGACTCGGCCCAGCTGCAGGCGCTGAGCACGACGCAGTACGCCGCCATGACGACCGCGCAAGTCGCGGCCATCGAAACCGACGACATCGCGGTGATGCAGACGGCCGACCTGCGCGCCATCGGCACTGCCGGCGCCCGTGCGCTCACCAGCGACCAGCTCGCGGCCCTTGAATCCGACCAGATCGCCGCGCTGACGGCTGCGCAAGTGGCCGCGCTGACGACCGCCCAGCTGTCGACGATGGGCAGTGACGACCTCAACGCCTTCACTACCGCACAGATCGCCGCGCTGACGACCGCGCAGGTCGCGTCGCTGACGACCGAGCAGCTGTCGACGATGGAGACGGCCGACCTGGCGGCGCTGACCAGCGCGCAGGTTCGCGCCCTCGGCACCGCCGGCGTCGAAGCCCTCGACTCGGCCCAGTTGCAGGCGCTGACGACCGCGCAGTACGCCGCGATGACCACGGCCCAGATCGCGGCCATCGAGACCGACGACATCGCGGTGATGCAGACCGCTGACCTTCGCGCCATCGGCACCGCCGGCGCCCGCGCGCTCACCAGCGACCAGCTCGGCGCGCTCGAATCCGACCAGCTTGCGGCGCTGACCACCGCTCAGATCGCCGCGCTGACCACGTCGCCGCAACTGGTGAACCTGGGCAGCGACGACCTCAACGCCTTGACCACGGCGCAGATCGCCGCGCTGACCACGGCGCAGATCGCCAACCTGACGACCGCGCAGCTCAGCACGATGGAGACCGCCGACCTGGCGGCGCTGACGTCGGCGCAAGTCCGCGCCCTCGGCACCGCCGGTGTCGAAGCGCTCGACTCTGCGCAGCTGCAGGCGCTGAGCACGACGCAGTACGCCGCCATGACGACCGCGCAAGTCGCGGCCATCGAGACCGACGACATCGCGGTCATGCAGACCGCTGACCTGCGCGCCATCGGCACTGCCGGCGCCCGTGCGCTCACCAGCGACCAGCTCGCGGCCCTCGAATCCGACCAGATCGCGGCATTGACCGCCGCCCAGGTGGCCGCGCTGACGACCGCCCAGCTGTCGACGATGGGCAGTGACGACCTCAATGCCTTCACGACCGCACAGATCGCCGCGCTGACGACCGCCCAGGTCGCGTCGCTGACGACCGAGCAGCTGTCGACGATGGAGACGGCCGACCTGGCCGCGTTGTCGTCGGCGCAGATCCGCGCACTCGGCACCGCCGGTGTCGAAGCCCTCGACTCGGCGCAGCTCCAGGCGCTGACGACCGCGCAGTACGCCGCGATGACGACGGCGCAGATCGCGGCCATCGAGACCGACGACATCGCCGTCATGCAGACGGCCGACCTGCGGGCCATCGGCACCGCCGGCGCCCGTGCGCTGACGAGTGACCAGATCGCTGCCCTCGAATCCGACCAGATCGCGGCGCTGACGACCGCACAGGTCGCCGCGCTGACCACGTCGCCGCAGCTCGTCAATATGAGCAGCGACGACTTGAACGCGCTGACGACCGCGCAGATCGCCGCGCTGACGACGACGCAGATCGCCAACCTGACGACCGGCCAGGTCAGCACGATGGAGTCGGCCGACCTCGCCGCGCTGACGACGGCGCAGGTGCGTGCGCTGACCACCGACGCGATCGAAGCGCTCGACTCGGCGCAGTTGCAGGCGCTGAGCACGACGCAGTACGCCGCGATGACGACCGCCCAGATCGCGGCCATCGAGACGGATGACATCGCGGTCATGCAGACCGCCGACCTGCGGGCCATCGGCACCGCCGGCGCCCGCGCACTGACGAGCGACCAGATCGCGGCCCTCGAATCCGACCAGATCGCCGCGCTGACCGCCGCCCAGGTGGCCGCGCTGACGACCGCCCAGCTGTCGACGATGGGCAGTGACGACCTCAATGCCTTCACGACCGCACAGATCGCCGCGCTGACGACCGCCCAGGTGGCGGCGCTGACGACCGAGCAGCTGTCGACGATGGAGACGGCCGACCTCGCCGCGCTGACGTCGGCACAAGTCCGTGCCCTGGGCACCGCCGGTGTCGAAGCGCTCGACTCGGCGCAGCTGCAAGCCCTGACGACCGCGCAGTACGCCGCGATGACGACCGCGCAAGTCGCGGCCATCGAGACCGACGACATCGCGGTCATGCAGACCGCTGACCTGCGCGCCATCGGCACTGCCGGTGCGCGTGCGCTCACCAGCGACCAGATCGCGGCCCTCGAATCTGATCAGATCGCCGCCCTGACCAGCGCCCAGGTCGCAGCCCTGACGACGGCGCAGCTGTCGACCATGGGCAGCGACGACCTCAACGCCTTCACGACCGCACAGATCGCGGCGCTGACGACCGCCCAGGTCGCTTCGCTGACGACCGAGCAGTTGTCGACGATGGAGACGGCCGACCTGGCCGCGCTGACCAGCGCGCAGGTCCGTGCCCTGGGCACCGCCGGTGTCGAAGCACTCGACTCGGCCCAGCTGCAGGCCCTGAGCACGGCGCAGTACGCCGCCATGACGACCGCGCAAGTGGCCGCCATCGAGACCGACGACATCGCCGTCATGCAGACGGCCGACCTGCGGGCCATCGGCACCGCCGGTGCGCGTGCGCTGACGAGTGACCAGATCGCCGCACTCGAGTCCGACCAGATCGCCGCGCTGACGGCTGCGCAAGTGGCCGCGCTGACGACCGCCCAGCTGTCGACGATGGGCAGCGACGACCTGAACGCCTTCACGACCGCACAGATCGCGGCGCTGACGACCGCCCAGGTCGCGTCGCTGACGACCGAGCAACTGTCGACGATGGAGACCGCCGACCTGGCCGCGCTGACGTCGGCGCAAGTCCGCGCACTCGGCACCGCCGGCGTCGAAGCCCTCGACTCGGCGCAGCTGCAGGCCCTGGGCACGGCGCAATACGCGGCGATGACCACGGCCCAGATCGCGGCCATCGAGACCGACGACATCGCCGTCATGCAGACCGCTGACCTGCGGGCCATCGGCACTGCCGGTGCGCGTGCGCTCACCAGCGACCAGATCGCGGCCCTCGAATCCGACCAGATCGCCGCCCTGACCAGCGCCCAGGTCGCAGCCCTCACGACGGCACAGCTGTCGACCATGGGCAGCGACGACCTCAATGCCTTCACGACCGCACAGATCGCGGCGCTGACGACCGCCCAGGTCGCTTCGCTGACGACCGAGCAGTTGTCGACGATGGAGACGGCCGACCTGGCCGCGCTGACCAGCGCGCAAGTCCGTGCCCAGGGCACCGCCGGTGTCGAAGCGCTCGACTCCGCGCAGCTGCAAGCCCTGAGCACGACGCAGTACGCCGCGATGACGACCGCGCAAGTGGCCGCCATCGAGACCGACGACATCGCCGTCATGCAGACGGCCGACCTGCGCGCCATCGGCACCGCCGGCGCCCGTGCGCTGACGAGTGACCAGATCGCTGCCCTCGAATCCGACCAGATCGCGGCGCTGACCGCCGCCCAGGTGGCCGCGCTGACGACCGCCCAGTTGTCGACGATGGGCAGCGATGACCTCAACGCCTTCACGACCGCACAGATCGCGGCACTGACGACCGCGCAGGTCGCCGCGCTGACGACCGAGCAGTTGTCGACGATGGAGACGGCCGACCTGGCGGCGCTGACGTCGGCACAAGTCCGTGCCCTCGGCACCGCCGGCGTCGAAGCCCTGGACTCGGCGCAGCTGCAGGCCCTGGGCACGGCGCAGTACGCTGCGATGACGACCGCGCAAGTGGCCGCCATCGAGACCGACGACATCGCCGTCATGCAGACGGCCGACCTGCGGGCCATCGGCACCGCCGGTGCGCGTGCGCTGACGAGTGACCAGATCGCCGCCCTCGAATCCGACCAGATCGCGGCGCTGACCGCCGCCCAGGTGGCCGCGCTGACGACCGATCAGCTGTCGACGATGGGCAGCGACGACCTCAACGCCTTCACGACTGCACAGATCGCCGCGCTGACGACCGCCCAGGTCGCCTCGCTGACGACCGAGCAGCTGTCGACGATGGAGACGGCCGACCTGGCGGCGCTGACCAGCGCGCAGGTGCGCGCCCTCGGCACCGCCGGTGTCGAGGCGCTCGACTCGGCGCAACTGCAGGCTCTGAGCACGACGCAGTACGCCGCGATGACGACCGCGCAAGTGGCCGCCATCGAGACGGATGACATCGCGGTGATGGAAACGGCCGACCTGCGCGCAATCGGCACCGCCGGCGCCCGTGCGCTGACGAGCGACCAGATCGCGGCCCTCGAATCTGACCAGATCGCCGCGCTGACGGCTGCGCAAGTGGCCGCGCTGACGACCACCCAGCTGTCGACCATGGGCAGCGACGACCTCAACGCCTTCACGACCGCGCAAATCGCCGCGCTGACGACCGCCCAGGTCGCGTCGCTGACGA
The DNA here is from genome assembly GCA_963204815.1 of Pseudomonadota bacterium. Classification (GTDB taxonomy): domain Bacteria; phylum Pseudomonadota; class Gammaproteobacteria; order Burkholderiales; family Burkholderiaceae_C; genus Rubrivivax. The sequence continues at coordinate 17,435 of CAUJHQ010000064.1, forward strand.
CCGAGCAGCTGTCGACGATGGAGACGGCCGACCTGGCCGCGCTGACGTCGGCGCAAGTCCGCGCCCTCGGCACCGCCGGTGTCGAGGCGCTCGACTCGGCTCAGCTCCAGGCCCTGAGCACGGCGCAGTACGCCGCGATGACGACCGCGCAAGTGGCCGCCATCGAGACCGACGACATCGCGGTGATGGAAACGGCCGACCTGCGGGCCATCGGCACCGCCGGCGCCCGTGCGCTGACGAGTGACCAGATCGCCGCGCTCGAGTCCGACCAGATCGCGGCGCTGACCGCCGCCCAGGTGGCCGCGCTGACGACCGCCCAGCTGTCGACGATGGGCAGCGATGACCTGAACGCCTTCACGACGGCGCAAGTCGCTGCGTTGACGACCGCCCAGGTCGCGTCGCTGACCACCGAGCAGCTGTCGACGATGGAGACGGCCGACCTGGCCGCGTTGTCCTCGGCCCAGATCCGTGCCCTCGGCACCGCCGGTGTCGAAGCGCTCGACTCGGCACAGCTGCAGGCGCTGACGACCGCGCAGTACGCCGCGATGACGACCGCGCAAGTGGCCGCCATCGAAACCGACGACATCGCGGTGATGGAAACCGCCGACCTGCGTGCCCTGGGCACCACCGGTATCCGCGCGCTCACCAGCGACCAGCTCGGCGCGCTCGAGTCCGACCAGATCGCCGCGCTGACCACGGCCCAGGTGGCCGCGCTGACGACGGCGCAGATCGAAGGCCTCGGCAGCGACGAGATCAACGCGCTGACGACGGCGCAGTTCGCCGCCCTGACCACGGCGCAGATCGCCGCCATCGAGACCGCGGACTTCGCGGCGCTCGAGAGCGATGACCTGCGCGCCCTGTCGGCGGCCGGCGTGCGTGCCATCACGACCGACCAGCTCGGCGCGCTCGACAGCGACCAGCTGGCGGCGCTGACGACCACGCAGGTGGCGGCGCTGACGACGGCGCAGGTGGCGTCGCTCGTGACCGATGACTTCAACGCCTTCACGACGGCGCAGTTCCGCGCGATGACGACGGCGCAGGCCGCCGCCTTCACGACCGAACAGGTCGCGGCGATGGAGACCGAAGACTTCGCAGCCCTGGTCGGCAGCGTGGTGGGCGCGCTCGGCACGGCGCAGATCGAGGCGCTGACGACCGACCATGCGGTGGCCCTGACGAGCGCCCAGCTCGACGCCATGCTGACGGCGCAGATCCGCGCGCTGGAGACCGAGGACCTGGCCGCGATCCAGACCGAGGACCTGCGCGTGCTGGACATCGCCCAGATGCGCGCCTTCTCGACCGACCAGATCCAGGGCCTGACGAGCGACCAGATCGACGCCCTCTCGTCGGCGCAGATCGCCAACCTGACGACGGCGCAGATCGCCGCCATCGAGACCGACGACCTCGGCGCGATCGGCAGCACCGAACTGCGTGCGCTGTCGACGGCGCAGATCCGCGCGCTGACCAGCGAGCAGGTCGACGCGCTCGACACCGACCAGGTCGCCGCGCTCACCACCGCGCAGGTGGCGGCGCTGGAGACCGACGACATCCAGGCGCTCGGCACCGAGGGCATCGTGGCCCTCACCTCGATCCAGCTCGCGGCGCTGTCGACCGAGCAGTACGCCAGCATCACGACCGACCAGTTCGCTTCGCTGTCCAGCGCCGACATCACGGCGCTGACGACGGCGCAGGCCGCGGCGCTGACGACCGACCAGGTGGTGGCGTTCACGACCGAACAGATCGCCGGCCTCGAGTCGCGCGACATCGCGGCGATGACGGGTGCGCAGATGGCCGCCTTCGAGACCGACGACATCGCGGTCATGACGGGCAGCCAGCTCGACGCCTTCCTGCTGGCGTCGCCGATCGTGCTGGACCTGGACGGCAACGGCATCAGCACGGTGTCGGTGGCCAACGGGGTGAAGTTCGACCTCAACGGCACCGGCAACGCCGCGCAGGTGGGCTGGGTCGGCGCGGGTGACGGCCTGCTGGTGCGCGACCGCAACGGCGACGGCAGCATCAACGACGGCACCGAGCTGTACGGCGTGGCCACGTTGAACGCCAACGGCCAGCGCAGCGGCAACGGCTACGCGGCGATGGCCACCGAAGACAGCAACGGCGACGGCAAGCTCAGCAGCGCCGATGCGAACTTCGACCAGCTCAAGCTGTGGGTCGACGGCAACCACGACGGCAAGACCGACGCCGGCGAACTGCGCGGCCTGGCCGACTTCGGCATCGTCGAGATCGACCTCAGCTACGCGGTGACCAGCGAGTCGAACAACGGCAACCACGTCGGCATGGTGTCCAGCTACACCACCGCCGACGGCCAGAGCGGCGCGGTGGCCGACGTGTGGTTCGCGAAGGCGGCCCCGACCGCCGGCGAACTGCTGGCCGAGGCCCCGGCCGAACTGCTGGCCGGCAGCACGCCGGCCGCCGCGGCACCGCAGGCGGGCACCACGCTGATGTCGAACGCTTCGCTGCGCAGCCTGCTCGACGAAGAGCAGAACCGCCAGGCCCCGCTGGTCTGAGGCGGCGCGTGCAACGCCGGAAGGCGTTGCACGGCTGCCGAAGGCCCGAGCGCGATTTCACGCGCGAAGGCTGAGTCCGCGCACAAGACGCCGGAAGGCGTCTTGTGGCTGACGAAGGCCTGAGCGCGACTTCACGCGCGAAGGCTGGGGCCAGGTTCGACCCTGCCACGATCCGCGAGACGCCTGGCGGGCGCATTCCGGGCCCGGTCTGACCCTGACGACCCGCAAGGGGCGCCCGGCCTCAGGTGTCGGCGAAGAACCCGGCGCCCGCCGTGCGCAGCGCACGGCCGTCTCGCGTGACGAACAAGGCATCGAGCCCGAGCCGGCGCGCGAGCGACAGGCCAGCGTCTTCGCCCAGCACCATGAGCGCGGTCGCATAGGCGTCGGCATCCATGCAGGTCGCCGCGATGACCGTCACCGACGCCAGCGCATTGCGCAGCGGCGTGCCGCTGCGCGGGTCCATCGTGTGCGACACGCGAGCGCCGTCCACCTCGGCCCAGTGGCGGTAGTCGCCGGAGGTCGCGATCGCCGCATCGCCGAGCTCGATCACCGCCATCGCGCGGCGGCGATCGTGCTCCGGCGCCTCCAGCGCGATGGCCCACGCGGAACCGTCGGGCTTGGTGCCGCGGGCGCGCAATTCGCCGTCGATGCCCACCAGCCACGAGCCGATGCCCTGCGCGTCGAGCACGCGGCCGAGCTCGTCGACGCCGAAGCCCTTGGCGATGCCGCACAGGTCCAGCGACACCGGGCCGTGCTTGCGCACGCGGCCGGCGGCCACGTCGACTTCGAGCAGCGTCTCGATCGGGGCGCGCGGCTGCGCGGCGACCGGCGCGCGCGGCGGCGGCGCGGCCGAGGGCCCGAAGCCCCAGGCGTCGACCAGGTCGCCGACGCCGATGTCGAAGGCGTGGCCGGTCTCGCGTCCGATCCCGATCGAGCGCTGCAGCACGGTGGCCAGGTTCGCGGGTACTTGAACCCAGTCGCCCGGCGCGGCGCGGTTCAGGCGCGACAGGTCGGAGTCGGGCTTCCAGTTCGACATCTGCCGGTCGACGGCCGTCACCGCCGCGTGCAGCGCGGCGGCGATGGCCTTCACGTCGGCGTGCGGCGGCACGGTGAAGCGCGCGCTGTAGCGCGTGCCCATCGTGTCGCCGCTGGCGCGGCAGTCGTTCAGCCCGGCCTCGGGCAGCCACTCAATAGACGTCTTCGACATAGCGGCCCTGCAGGCGCAGCTGTGCGACGGTCAGGCCCGAGCCGGCGAGGATGCGTTCCCAAGCCGCCGCCACGCCCTCGGCCATGCTGCGGCCGCCGCACACCAGCACCTGTGCGCCCTGCGCCACCAGTTCGCGCAGGCGCGGCGCGTCGGTGAGCAGGCGGTCCTGCACGTAGGCCTTGCCCGCCGAGCGCGAGAACGCGGTGGTCAGTGTGCTCAGCCGCTGGTCGGTGACGAGGCGGCCGAGTTCCTCGCGGTAGAGAAAGCCATCGTCCTCGCTGCGGGCGCCGAAGTACAGGTGCATCGGCCGTCGCGGCGGGTTGTGGCGCGCGAAGCCGATCAGCGGGCCGATGCCGGTGCCGGCGCCGACCAGGATCACCGGCGCGGCGCCGGCCGCCGGGCGGAAGCTTTCGTGCGGCCGCACGAAAGCCTCGATCGTCGCGCCCGGTTCGAGGCCGGTCAGGTAGCGCGAGCAGACGCCATCCGGATGCCGGCGCACGCAGATCTCGACCACGCCGTCGGACGCGGCGCTGGCCAGCGAGTAGTAGCGCGGCGACGCGCCGTCCGGCGGCAACACGCCGAGCAGGTCACCGGTCTCGAAGGCCGGCCAGCCGCGGCGCCACCAGGCCATGCGCGGCGGCGGCGGCGGCTCGGCCGGCGCGAAGCGCAGCACGGCGGTCAGCGTCTGCGGGTCGCTGCCGTAGTCGGTGCGCGAGACCAGCCGCAGCGGCATCGTGCGCGGCAGCAGCGGCCGGTAGCGCACGTCCAGCGTGACGCCCAGCGACTCGGCGAGCCGATCGCACCACTGCCGGAATTCGGGCTCGGACTGCCGGTCGACGGTGCCCGGCGCACGCAACGGCGCCAGGCCCTTCGCGGCCAGCGCCTCGTGCACCTGCGTCGCGTAGCCACAGAAGCGCGGGAACTGGCGGTCGCCGAAGCCGAGCACGGCGAACGAGGCGCCGTCGGCATCCGTCACACGCGCCAGCCGGTCGAGGAACTGGCGTGCGCCCGACGGCGCCTCGCCGTCGCCGTAGGTGGCGGTCAGCACCAGCCAGCGCCGCGCCTGGCGGTAGCGCGGCGCCAGCGCGTTCATCGGCGCGGTGTGCACGCGCAGGCCGGCTCGGGTCAGCGCGTCGTGCAGCGCCACGGCGAAGCCCCAGGTGGTGTTGCTCTCGCTGCCGACGAGCAGCACGGTGTCGGCCTCCTGCGCGGCCGCATTGCCGGCCAGCCGCGGCTGGGCCTGCCGGCGGCGCCACCAGAGCAGCGTGCCGGTCACGGCCAGCAGCGGCACGGTCAGCGACGCAGCGCCGAGCAGCAGCGCCAGCCACCACAGCCCGTCGCCGGTGTGCAGCATGCGCACGGTGGCGTGCAGGCGCTGCCAGCCGTCGAGTGGCGTGTAGGTCAGCCAGGTGCCGGTGGCGGGGTCGACCATGCCGGCGCCGTCGGCGGTCTCCAGCTCGATCACGTCGGTGGGGTCGTCGGCGCTGGCCAGCTTCAGCTGCTGCAGCTGCGCCACGGCGACGCCCTGCAGCGCCGGCATGCGGCCGAGCGGCATCGCCGTGGCGGCGCTCGGCTTCGCGTCGAGGAACAGGTCGGTGCCGCCGCCCTCGGGCAGCAGGCCGAAGGTCGACAGCGACATCAGCACGCCGGTGGCGGCCGACAGCACCAGGCCGACCAGCACGACACGCGCGGTCTCGTCGTGCAGCCGCTGCAGCGTGTTGCCGCGCACGCGGTCGAACAGCCGCCGCCAGCCGCCCATGCGGCGCGCGAGCAGCAGCACGCCGGAGATGGCGATGAACAGCATGAAGGCGGCGGCCACGCCGACCGCGATGCGCCCCGGGTCGTCGAGCAGCAGCTTGCGATGCAGGTTCTTCACCCAGCGCTGGACGGCCGATGCCTGGTAGTCGCCCAGCGCCTGGCCGGTGGCCGGGTCGATGACCGAGGCCTGCGTGTCCGCGCCGACGAGGTGGTACGCGACGATCGTGCCGGAGGGGTGCCGCACGAGCGTCTCCACGCCGGGCAGGCGGGTGCTCGCGCGGGCGGCCAGTGTCGCCACGTCGAGCTCGCCCGTGGCGCTGGCCTGTGCGCGCTCGAGCGCCGGAAAGACCGACAGCACCGCGCCCGTGAGCGCGACCAGCATCAGCAACAGCGCGGCGAACAGCCCGGGCAGCGAATGAAGTCTGCGAAGCATCGTGTCCCTGCGGTCCTCACAAGGTGTAGCGGAACGACTTGACGTAGCCGCGGCCCGCGACGGGCTTGCCCGCACCGCCCGTGGTGAGCGGCACCACGACGTCCGACGGGTTGTCCTTCATCTTCTCGGCCGAGGTGTCGATGTGGATCTGGTAGCCCGCATCGAGCAGGGCGTCGGCCACGTCGGCCGTGACGCGCAGGGTCGTGCCGGCACCGACGCTGGCACCGCTGATGCCGTCGACCTTCGCCTTGCCGCCGGTCGCGCGGTACCAGTCGCTCAGGTGGCGCCAGTACTTGGCCTTGGGCGCGGCGACCCACAGCGTGCTCTTGTAGGCGCCGCTGGCGTCGGTGAGGTAGATGGCGAGGTAGGCACCGTCGCCGCCGTAGTTGCTGAGCGTCGTTTCCAGCGTGACCGTGCGCGCCGAGGCGAGCGAGGGCACCGCGAGCGCGCCGGCGATGGCGGCCAGAGGCCAGGCGTGTTTCATCGTGGGTCTCCTGTCGAAGAGGTGGGTGAAGGTTCGGGGCGCGCATCGGCGCGCCCGTCGCGCTGGCGGTCGCGTTCGCGGTCGCCGGTGCGCGGGCCGTGGTCGCCGCGCTTGATGCGCACGACCTGCATCGTGGCGGGGTCGACCTTGGCCTTGAAGGGCCGGCCCTCGGCGTCGCGGCCCTTGATCTCGTAGCAGCCGTCGTCGATCTTCAGGCGCTCGAGCCTCCAGCCGTTGCGCTCGGCCAGCGCCTGCACGGCGCTGCGCGGCTGCCACGACGCGGGCGGCGCGTCGCAGTCGCTGGCGGCCCAGCCGTGGGAGCTGGCCGCGACGAGAACCGCCAGCGCGAGCCGGCGGACAGGGGAACGGTAGTGCATGGTGTGCAACCTCCGCATGGGTTCAGTGCCGAGGATGCGCCGCAAACATTAGGGAAGTCTTGCGGGACCGCAAGCGCACGACCCGTCGGGCAGCCAGGAGCGTCGGCGAATCTGGTCGGCAAAGCCGGCGCTGTTCGCCGCTTCGCCGCGGCGCGCCCCGGCGCCCAATGGCGCCATGGAAACTGCCGTCCGCCTGTTCCAGATCGCCTATTCGCCGGCCACGCTGGCCGCCGTGGAGCCGGGCTTCGAGGTGCTGGACAACCTGGCCAACCCGCGCCCCGACTGGTACGAGTTCTGGCCGATGCGCCGCTACCTGCGCGAGCAGCCGCTCGACGAGGCCACCTACTACGGCTTCTTCTCGCCCAAGTTCTGCAAGAAGACCCAGCTGACGGCCGAGCAGGTGCGCGCCGAGGTGCGCCGCAGCGGCGCCGACGTCGTGCTGTTCTCGCCGCAGCCCGACATGGGCGCCTTCTTCCTCAACGTCTTCGAGCAGGGCGAGACCTTCGACCCCGGCTTCATCGACGCCTACTCGGCCTTCCTCGACCACATCGGCCGCCCGGCGCCGCTGCGCCAGCTGGTGATGGACTCGCGCCAGGTCGTGTTCAGCAACTACTTCGTCGCCAAGCCTGCCTTCTGGCGCGCCTGGCTGGCGCTCAACGAGGCGCTGTTCGAGGTCTGCGAAGGCCCGGCCACGCCGCTGCAGCAGGCGCTCACGAAGCCGACCACCTACCCCGGCAACGCGCAGCGCAAGGTCTTCCTGCAGGAGCGCGCGGCCTCGCTGCTGCTCACGCTGCAGCCGACCGCCTGGCGCAGCCACGCGGCCAACCCGTTCACGATGTGCTGGTCGATGTCGCGCTTTCGCGAGCACCCGATGGAAGCGGTGATGAGCGACGCGCTGAAGGTCGCCTACCGCGATCAGGGCTTCCCGCAGTACCTGCAGGCCTACCTGCAGCTGCGCGAACGCTTCCGCAACGGCACGCTGCCGGCGGCCGCCTGAAGCGGCGGCCGACGCGGGCCGATCAGGCCGCGGCGGGCTCGGCGGCCGGCGCCACGCGCGCGGCGAGTTCGGGCGCCACGGCGTGTGGCACCATCGCGACGGCGTAGCGCAGCCACTCGTCCTGCACGCGGTCGGCGGCGCCCGGCGCGCCGGCGCGGAAGGCCTGCAGCGCACCGCACAGCGGCGCCAGCTCAGGCAGCGCGCCGTAGCGCTTGAGCGCCAGCCCGCCGAGGAACTGCGCGCAGCGCTGCACCTGCGCGTCGTCGATCAGGCCACGGCGCCGGCTCTCCAGCGCCAGCGGCAGCCAGGCGCAGGTCGACAGCTTCATCATCGTGCCCATGGTCTGCGCGCTGTGCTGCTGCGCGCTGCTGCGGAAGCAGCCGAGGTGCTCGTTGACCAGCGCGAGCGGCGCATCGAGGCTGCCGCGCAGGAAAGTGCCCAGGTCCTCCAGGCCGACGGTGGGCACGTCGCCCAGCCGCGGCAGCGTGATGCCGGGCACCAGGTCGGCATGCATCACGGTGTTCGAGAACTCGCCCAGCCAGTTCGTCGGCGCGCCGATCGTGGTCGCGAACAGCACCGGCGCCGGCAGCGCGAGCAGGCGCGCCGGGTGCGTGCTGACGGCTTCCGGCGCGTTGGCGCGCAGCAGCGGCTGGCCGTCCTCGGCCGAGCGCCAGCGCAGGCTGACGCTGACGCGGCAGTCGCTCTGCGCCGCCGCCTGAAGGTGCCGTTCGTAGAAGGTGGGGAAGACGATGTCGTCGTCGAACAGCAGGTGCACGCGCTCGCTGCGGCCGGCCCACAGCTTCACGAGGTGCGTGACGTTGGCGTGGGCGCCGCGGCACGGTCCGCGCACGACTTCGAGCTTCAGCTTCTCGCAGCGCGCGGCCAGCGGCTCGGCCTGCAGCACGCGCAGGAAATCGGCGTTCGGGCTGTCGTCGGACAGCAGCACGGCGTCGGCCTTCACCGTCTGGTGCTCCAGCGCCGCAAGCAGCGACGGCAGGAACTGCACCTTGAAGGCCGGGATCAGCGTGACGAGCTTCATGCGGCGGCGAGCGTGCGCGCGGGCTGGCCGATGTCCTGCAGCGCGCCGCGCACGGCGGCGGCGATGCGCTCGGCGTCGTCGAGCGCCAGGTGCGGGCCGATCGGCAGGCTCAGCACCTCGCGCGCCCAGGCCTCGGCGGCCGGCAGCGCGGGCCAGGCCGTGCCGGCGTAGGCGCGCTGGCGGTGGCAGGCGGTCGGGTAGTGCACGAGGCTGGCGACGCCACGCGCCTTCAGCGCCGCCTGCAGCGCGTCGCGCGCCGGCGTGCGGATCACGTAGAGGTGCCAGACCGGCTCGTTGCCGGCCTGCACCGCCGGCAGGCCGATCGGCAGGCCCTGCAGCGCGGCCGTCAGGCGGGCGGCGAAGCCGCGGCGGTGCGCGTTCTCGGTGTCCAGGTGCGGCAGCTTGGCGCGCAGCACGGCGGCCTGCAGTTCGTCGAGCCGCGAGTTCACGCCCTGCAGGTCGTGCCGGTACTTGACGGCGCTGCCGTAGTTGCGCAGTTCGCGCAGCTTCGCGGCGAGCGCGGCATCGGCGGTGACGATGGCGCCACCGTCGCCCAGCGCGCCGAGGTTCTTGCCGGGGTAGAAGCTGAACGCCGCGGCATGGCCCAGGCTGCCGGTGCGGCGGCCGCGGTGGCGCGCGCCGTGCGCCTGTGCGGCGTCTTCCAGCACCTTGAGGCCGTGGCGTTCGGCGACGGCCATGATGGGCGTCATGTCGGCCGGCTGGCCGTACAGGTGCACCGGCACGATGGCCTTCGTGCGCGGCGTGATGGCCGCTTCCAGGCGCGCCGGGTCGAGGTTGCCGGTGCGCGCATCGGGCTCCACCGGCACCAGCGTGGCGCCGGCCTGCGTGGCCGCCAGCCAGGTGGCGATGAAGGTGTGCGAAGGCACGATGACCTCGTCGCCCGGGCCCACGCCCCAGGCGCGCAGCACGAGGTGCAGCGCGTCCAGCCCGTTGGCCACGGCCACGCAGTGCGGCGCTTCGCAGTAGGCGGCGAACTCGGCCTCGAAGGCTTCGTTCTCGGCGCCGAGCACGTACCAGCCGCTGGCCAGCACGCGGTCGGCGGCGGCGCGGATCGCCGGCTCGTGCGCGGCGTTGATGCGCCTCAGGTCCAGGAACTCGATCATGCGGCGCTCCCCCAGCGGGCGCGCATGAACTCGCCGTAGTCGCGGTAGTAGTCGGCCTCGTCGTAGCGGTTGGAGGCCAGCACCATGCAGACCGAGCCAGACGAGAAGTTGTCGAGCTCGCGCCAGATCATCGGGCAGACGTAGAGCCCGGTGTAGCTGCGGTTCAGGTGCACGCGCTTGCGGTCGCGGCCGTCGTCGAGCACGACGTCGAAGCTGCCGCTCATCGCCACGATCAGCTGGCGCAGCCCGCGGTGCGCGTGGCCGCCGCGTTCGCTGCCGCCAGGCACGTCGTAGAGGTAGTAGACGCGCTGGATGTCGAAGTCGACGTGCGAGCCGCCTTCGATGAAGGTGAGATTGCCGCGCGGGTCCTGCACCTTCGGCAGGTCGATCAGCCGGCATTCCTGCAGGCTGTATTGCGCGTTGAACGGAAAGTCTCTGGCGGCCATGGGCAGCGCCCCTCCGGCGTGACGTGTATGGCTTCGATTGGAGCGCCGCGCGCCGCGGCGCGGCGGCCGGAAATGGCGGCGAAACCCGGTTCAGTCCGCAGCCAGCAGCTCTTCGGGCCGCACCTTGCGCACGGCGCGGATCGGGTCGCCCAGGTACAGCACGCGCGGCAGCAGTTCGCCGCGGATCGCGCTGCCGGCGCCGACCACGGTCTCGCAGCCGACCTTGCTGTCCGGGTAGGCCAGCACGCGGGCGCCGATGCGCGCGCGGTCGCCGATGTCGACGCCGCGGAAGTCGGGCCGGATCTGCGGCCGCGCGAAGCTGAGCGCGATGTCGCTGACCGACAGGAAGCCCGGGCCGATGAAGACCTGGTCGCCGATGCGCGAGAAGTCGCCCACCTGGCACTGGCCGTGGATCGAGCAGCCGCGGCCGATGACGACGTCGTTGACGATGCAGCTGTTGACGCCGATCGACGTGCCGTCGCCGACGCGCACGTGGCGCAGCAGCACCGCGCCGTGCCAGACGCGCACGCCCTCGCCCAGCACCACGTCGTGGTAGACGGTGGCGCCGCTGGCGATGGTGCAGCGCGCGCCGATCACGGTGGCGGCGTTCTCGCCCGGCACGTGGCCGCGGCCGACCACGGCGCCGGCCTGCAGCACGCTGCCGGCGCCGACCACCGTGCCCGGGCCGACCCAGGCGCCGGCCTCGACGACCACGCCGTCGGCGAGTTCGGCGCTCGCGTCCACGTGCGCCAGCGGGGAGACCTGGCGTGCCATCAGAACGGCCCTCCGAGCGACACCCAGCGCACCAGGCGGTCCATCGGGTACAGGCCGTCCCAGGGGGCGTCGAAATGCGTCATGCGGCCGACGTCGGGGAAGCGCTCGGCACCGCACGCCGCGGCCTCGTTCGCGAAGGCCATCTTGCGCGCGCCGTCCATCGCCAGGCCGATGGTCTGGATGCCCGGGTGCGCCAGCGCGGCAGCCTGCTGGATGTCGTCGACCGCGCGCACGGTGATCACGCGCGAGTAGCAGGCCTCGGCCAGCGTCGGCGCGGCCGGCTCGTCGTAGAGCACGGTCCACGTGGTGCCGGCGGAGCGGAACAGCTCACCCGTCAGTTCGTGGCGCATGCGCAGCGCTTCCACCTTGGCGGCGGTGCCGGCGTCCACCGGCGCCTTCGGGATGCGCACCGCCGCGCGCGCCATCTCGTCGGCCAGCCGTTCGGCGAACTGCAGCGGCGTCGCGGCCGCGCCGCCCTTCTCGACGAAGATCGTGTGCGGCGAGGCGCAGGCGTACTGGTCGAACACCGACGCGTCGGTGGCCGCCTGGCGGGCCAGCCGGCGCAGCGCGCGTTCGTTCGCCAGCGCGTCGCGGCCGATCGCCATGTACGACAGCTTGGGCCCGAAGACGATGTCCTCGGTGCCGTAGCGGCGCGGCAGCGCCAGGATGGTCTCGATGGCCTCGCGGCCGCCCCAGGCCAGGCGCACGTCGCCGGCGGTGGACAGCGCCTCGGCGCTCGCAACGTCGTCGCGCGGGAAGTAGACGACGGCGATCGTCGCCAGCACGTCGTCGCCGCGCAGCACGCGGCCGGCGTGGGTGGTGACTTCGAGGCCGCGGAAGGTCTGCAGCAGCGCCGGCAGCACGGCGGCGAAGCTGCTCGGCGCCTTCAGCAGGTTGGCGTTGCGCGTGAGGATGGCCTGCGCCACGCCCAGCATGCCCAGCAGCGGCACGTTGCCGGCCAGCCAGTGCACGACGAGGCCGCGCGCCTGCGCCTTCACGAGGCGGCGGTTCCAGCCCGGCTCGGGCACGAAGCCGTCGAGCACGCCGCGCGCGCCGCCGAGCGACGCGTCCGCCATGCGGCGCAGCGCCGGCGCAGCGCACCAGCCGGCCAGGAACTGCAGGCCGATGTGGCGCAGCGGCGCCAGCGCGCTGCCAGGTTCGAGCCAGCGCGCGGCGGCGGCGCCGATCAGCGCCGCGAGTTCGTCGACCGAGTAGGCGTCGAGCCGCGCGCGCTCGCGGCGCAGCCGCGCGGCGAGTTCGCCGAGGTCGCCGGCATCGGGCAGCGCGGCGAGGTCGATCGGGCGCATCAGGTCGCCGCCGGCGTGGTGGCCGCTGGCGTCGAACAGCAGCTTCGGCCGGCCGGCCGCGCGGACCGGCGCCGTTGGCGTGGGGGCGGCCTGCGCGGCACGCGCCGGCGTCGCGACCTTGTCGCCGAGGATGTCGCCGCAGCCGCGCACCTCGGCCTGGCGCGCGCGGCCCAGCACGCGGAAGTGCGTACCCTGGGCGTCGCGCCGCGTGACGACGCCGACGTCGTCGGTCAGCACCGCGAGGCCGGGGTACGAGTACGGCAGCGGCGTCACGAACTCCAGCAGCCCGGCTTCGCCGTCAGGCTGCGGCTCGAAGGTCTCGGGGTTGCGTACCACCACCTCGGCGAACACCGGCGTGCACTTCTCGCCCGGCGCGAGGTCGGGGTAGGTCACGCCCATCTGCTCGGTGAAGCCGTAGAAGTCGTGCACGTCGGTCGGCGCGATGCCGAAGACCTGCGCGGCGGCGGCGTCGAAGGCCTCGCGCGAGACGCTCTGGTCGGCCAGCTTCTTCCAGCCGCCGATGTGCACGAGCTTGGACCCCGGCGGCAGCGCGAAGCGGCGGCCGGCGGCGGCCAGCGGCGCCAGCACCTGCGCGTAGAGCACGAAGGTGAAGCCGAACACGACCACGGGCTCGTGGGCGACGGCGTGCGCGGCCAGCGTTTCGTCGAGCGCTTCGGCGTCGAGCTCGATGCGGCCCTTCGCGTCTTCCAGCGGCCGCATCACGTAGCGCACCTCGCGCGCCAGGTTCAGGAAGCCGCGCACGGCGGCACCGCGCGCGCCCACCGCCTCGATCGGCGCCGTGCGCGGGTCGACGTCGACGACGACGAAGGGCCGCCGCGTGCCGCCCAGCACCGCGGCCATCACGGCGGCGAGCGTGCGCACCTGGCGGCGCGCCGTGAGCTTGTCGACCAGCACCGTGCTCGGCACGCCGCTGGTGGCCGACGAGCGCAGCCGCGTGTGCACCTGCTCGGGCGCCACCGACGCGAGCAGTTCGCCGTTGTCCTTGAAGGCCTGCACCGGCAGGAAGGGCAGATCCTCCGGCGCCGCGAAGGCGTGCCGCGGCCCGAAGCCGCGCCGCGTGGCGAGCCGGCGGTAGGCGGCGCAGGCGGCGAAGTGGTGGGCGTGCGCCTCGTTCAGCGCCGCCATCAGCGCGGCGCGCTTGGCCGCAGGCTCGGTGCCGAAGACCGGCAGCGCGAGCAGCGCGTCGAAGGCGGCGGTGGTGGCCGGCGGCGGGGCGAGCGTGTCAGTCGGCATGCTGGAGCACCCGGCGCACGAGCGCCGGCGTCACGGGAATCGGGTTGGCGGCGGCGCAGGGGTCGGCCAGCGCGCCGGCGGTGATCGTCTCGAAGGCGTCGCGCCACTGCGCGGCACCGCCCGGCAGCGCGGCGGCCAGGCTGCCCAGGCCGAGTTCGGCGGTCAGCGCGCGCACGCGGGCGATCAGCGCCGCCGCGTCGGCCAGGCCGACGCGCTGCGCCAGCCGCGTGAGCTTGGCGGCGACGGCCGCGTCCTCGGCGTTCGCCTGCAGCGCCGGCGCGAGCAGCAGCCCGCAGGCCTGGCCGTGGCCGAGGCCGAGCGCGCCGAGCTGGTGGGCGATGGCGTGGCCGATGCCCGGCACCTTCAGGTTCTGCGCCCAGCCCGCCATCGCGGCGGCGACCTGCACTTCCAGCACGGTGGCCGCGTCGTCGGGCCGCGCCACGGCGCGTGGCAGGTGTTCGAACAGCGCCGCCACCGCGCTCTCGGCGAAGTGGTCGGCCATCGGGTTGGCGTGGCGCGACAGCGCGCCTTCGAGCGCGTGCGCCAGCGCGTCGGCGCCGGCGGCGGCCATCGCCTTCGGCGGCACGCGGGCCAGCAGTTCGGGGTCGAGCACCACGACGTCGGGCAGCAGCGTGTGCGAGACGACGGCGTGCTTGCGCCCGTCCTCCAGCGCCAGCACGGCGGCCGAGCTGACCTCGCTGCCGGTGCCGGCGGTGGTGGGCACGGCGACGAAGCGCGCCTGGCCGCGCAGGTCGGGCAGCGCGAACGGGCGCAGCAGGCGTTCGATCTCGAGATCCGGGTGTTCGTGCAGCGCCCAGACGATCTTCGCGCCGTCGATCGCCGAGCCGCCGCCGACGGCGACGATCCAGTCCGGCCGCACGCGCGCCACCTCGGCGAGCACCGGGCGCAGCGCGGCGAGCGTCGGTTCGCCCGACGGCAGCGTGATCGCGTGCAACTCGAGCGTGCCGATGGCGCGCTGCAGGCGCTGCATCAGATCGGGCTGCGCCGCCACCGACGGCGACACCAGCAACGCGGTGCGCGCGGCGCCCAGCGCACGCAGCGCACCGGTGCTGCCGGCGCCCATGAACATCTCGCCGGCGCCGAAGAAGCGCGGCAGCGGCACCCGCAGCTTAAGCATGCTGCACCTCCGGCGCCGACACGGCGGCCAGCCGTTCGGCCAGCAGCGCCGCCAGCCGCGGCCGCAGCAGCTTGCCGGAGTCGGTGCGCGGGATGGCGTCGACCAGCACGATGCGCGCCGGACACTTGAAGCGTTCGAGCCGGCGCGCGCACTCGGCCTCGGCCGCCGCGAGGTCAGGCAACGCACCCTTGGCGGCGACGATCGCGGCAACGACGCGCTCGCCGGTGGCGCCGTCGACGCCTTCGACGCCGGCGACGCCGACGTCGGCCACGCCGGGCAGCGCCGCCAGCACGCGCTCGACCTCGAGCGGGTTGACCTTGTAGCCGCCAACGTTGACGATGTCCTTCAGGCGGCCGTTGACGGTGAGGAAGCCTTCGGCGTCGAGCACGCCGAGGTCGCCGGTCCAGAGCCAGCCTTCGCGCAGCGCGGCGCGCGTGTCGGGTTCGTTGTCCCAATAGCCGTCGGTGACGGTGGGGCCCTGGATCACGATCTCACCGGTCTCGCCGGCGGCGGCGCGCGTGCCGTCCTCGCGCCGGATCTCGATGCGCGTGTCGCCGAGCGGTCGGCCCACCGAGCGGTGGCGCGCCGGGCCTTCGCGCGTGAGCGAGATGAAGGCCGAGCGCGAGGCCTCGGTGAGCCCGTAGTAGGCCATCAGCTCGGTGCGCGGCAGCAGCGCCTGCAGCTGCGCGGCGCGCTCGGGCGGCAGCGGCGCCGAGTTGATGACGGTGAAGCGCAGGTTCGCGCAGCGCTCGGCGAGCACCGGGCCGAAGCGGTCGATGAGCATGCCGAAGCCGGTGGGCGTGCCGGGGAAGCCGGTGGCGCCGAAGCGCTGCACCATGTCGAGCACACGGCCGACGCGCGCGAGCCCGCCTTCGGTGTAGACGGCGCCGCCGTGGATCAGGTTGCAGTAGAGGTGGCCGAGGCCGAAGTTGTGCGACAGCGGCAGGATCACGACCTCGCGGTCGCTGGCGCTGTAGCCGACGAAGCGGCCGATGTGGTGCAGCGCGTGCAGCACGTTCGCATGCGACAGCCGCACGCCCTTGGCGCGGCCGGTGGTGCCGGTGGTGAACATCAGCGAGGCCAGCTCGTGTTCGTCGACACCGTCGAGGAAGGCGCCCGGCGCGGCGGCGTCGAACAGCGCCTCGGGACCGAGCGCGCCCGGCGCCGCGGCGTCGAGGCAGACGACGCGCAGGCCGGCGTCGAACGGCGCCAGCCGCGCCGCGCCGGCGGCGGTGGTGATCAGCACGCGCGGCAACGCGCTCGCGGCCATGAAGCGGAAGGACTCGGGCGCGACGGCCGCGTCCATCGGCATGCTCACCGCGCCGGCGAGCAGCACGCCGAAGTGCGCTTCGGCGAAGCCCACGCTGTTGGGCAGCACGAGCGCGACACGGTCGCCCGCCTGCACGCCCAGCGCACGCAGCCCGGCAGCGGCGCGCAGCGCGCGTTCGGCCAGTTCCGCATGGCTCACGCTGCGCTGGGGGTCCTGCAGCGCGAGTCGCGCGCCGTGGCGCTCGGCGCCGTCCAGCACGATGCGCGGCAGCAGGGAAATGGGCGTGGTCATGGCAGTCGTCCGTGAGGCGGTTCGGCGGGGTTCGGTGTCGGCTGTCGGTCCTTCGCCGTCGTTCGCGGCATCGGCGCGAGATCGGGCCGCCGGGGTGCCCTGCTCCGCTCATGTCCCCCGCGTCCGGCTGCGCCGGCCGCTCCTCCTCTTACTTCGCTCCGCAGGGCACCCCACCGGCCCGATCCGGCACGGCTCGCGGTGTTCGATGCATGCACGCCGCGGCTGGGGGGGGCCACGGACGGCGGGTGCCGGGTGGAGCGAAGTAAGTGGAGGTGGCCTGGGCGCAGCCCAGGCCGGGGG
>CAUJHQ010000065.1 GCA_963204815.1 Pseudomonadota bacterium
GCCGTGGACACGCTTCGGCCGCCCCGAGGCCTTCAGCGTCGACTTCAGCACCGAATTCGGCATCTGGCACCGCCTGGGCGCGCGCCTCGCCGACCTCGCGGCACTGGCCGACGGCGCCGGCCTCGCCTTCGGTGCCCTCGAGCTATCGCCAGGCGAGGCGATCGCCTGGACCGAGATGTCGCGTGGCCTGCTGCTGCACTGGGTGCGGCTGGACGACGGCCCGCGCCGCGCCGACACCGCGCGCATCGCCGCCTACCGCGTCTTCGCGCCCACCGAGTGGAACTTCCACCCCGAGGGCGCCTTCGGCCGCGCGCTCGCCGAAGGCCGCTTCGACGCCAATGACGCGCGCTTGGCCGCGCTGGCGCTCGACCCCTGCGTGCGGGTCGACGTTCAGGAGCCGGCCCATGCATGAGATGAGCCTGGCCGGTGGCGTGCTGCGCGTGGTGGAGCAGGCGCACGCGCGCGAGCCGTTCGCCCGCGTGTCGCTGCTGCGCCTGGCGGCCGGCGCGCTGGCGGGCGTGGAGGTGTCGGCGCTGCGCTTCGCGCTCGACGCCATCGCCCCCGGCACGCTGCTGGAAGGTGCGACGATCGAGATCGACGAACCGCCGGGCCGGGCCTTCTGCATGGGCTGCGGCGAGAGCGTGGAGATCCGCTCGCGCACCGACGATTGCCCGTTGTGCGGCAGCGCAAAGCTGCAGCCCACCGGCGGGATGGAACTGAAAGTGGTCGACCTCGTCGTCCACGATGACTGAAAGGACCTTGCACCATGTGTGTCGTGTGCGGCTGCAGTGACACCGGCGCGCCGGCCGGCGTCGCGGTGAACCCGACCACCGGCGACCTGCACTTCGGCGCCGGCGAGGCACGCGTCTCGGTGCCGGGCCTCAGCGCCGGCCGTGCGATCAAGCTCGAAGCCGACGTGCTGGGCGAGAACAACCGCATCGCAGCGCAGAACCGCCAGCACTTCGCCGACCACGGCGTGACGGCGCTGAACCTCGTCAGCAGCCCCGGCTCGGGCAAGACCACGCTGCTGTGCGCCACCATCCGCGCGCTGCGTGCGCGCGTGCGGGCGCTGCGGGTGGGGGTGATCGTTGGCGTCCAGCAGTCCTCGAACTACGCCGACCGCATGCGCGCCACCGGCGCGGCGGCGTTCAAGGTCAACACCGGCAAGGGCTGCCATCTCGACGCGCCGATGGTCGCCGCCGCGTTCAGCCGCCTGCCGCTGCACGGCCACCACCACCCGCACGACGGCGCGCACGACGCGGCCCACGCCCACGGCCATGCGCATGCCCACCACCACCACGGTGGCATGCCGTCGCTGCTGTTCATCGAGAACGTCGGCAACCTCGTCTGCCCGGCGATGTGGGACCTGGGCGAGGCCGCCAAGGTGGCCATCCTCTCCGTCACCGAAGGCGAGGACAAGCCGGTCAAGTACCCGGACATGTTCGCCGCCGCGCGCCTGATGGTGCTGAACAAGGTCGACCTGCTGCCGCACCTGGACTTCGACGTCGCCGCCTGCATCGCCCACGCGCAGCGCGTGAACCCGGGCATCGAGGTGCTGCTGCTGTCGGCGAAGAGCGGGCAGGGCATGGACGCCTGGCTCGACTGGCTGCTCGAAGCCATGGCCCCGGCGGAAGCGGCCTGACCATGGCGGCGGTGCTCGCGCTCGGGGCCTGGCTGAAGAACGCGGCCTGCGTTCGCGCGGCCGACGGGCGCGTGCGCTGGTCGGCGCTGCACGGCGACCTCGGCACGCCCGAGGCCTGCGCCGCGCTGGACGCGTCGGCCGAGGCCCTGATCGCGGGCGAAGACATTGCCGCCGTCGCGCACGACCTGCACCCCGATTTCCACAGCACGCGCCTCGCGCTCGCGCTCGCGGCGCGGCTGGGCGTGCCGGCCATCGGCGTGCAGCACCACCACGCGCACGTTGGCGCCGTGATGGCCGAGCACGGCCTTGCCGAGCCGGTGGTCGGGCTGGCGCTCGACGGCATCGGCCTCGGCACCGACGGCACGGCCTGGGGTGGCGAGGTGCTGGTCGTCGAGCCCGGCGGCTGGCGGCGCGTGGGCCACCTGCAGCCGCTGCGGCTGCCCGGCGGCGACGTCGCGGCGCGCGAGCCGTGGCGCATGGCCGCTTCGGCGCTGCACGCGCTGGGCCGCGGCTGCGAGATCGAGGCGCGCTTCGGTCCCGTCGTCGGCACGGCGCTGGCGCGCGGCGTGGCGGCGATGCTCGACCGGCGGTTGAACAGCCCGCTGTCGACGAGCGCCGGCCGCTGGTTCGACGCCGCCGCCGGCGCGCTGGGCCTCAGCGTGCGGCAGGCGCACGAGGCCGAGGCGGCGATGGCGCTGGAAGCCGCGGCGGTGGGCGAGGTGGACACCGCCGGCCTCATCGCCGTCGAACGCGGCGTCATCGACCTGCGGCCCGTGCTGGCGCGTCTGCTGGAGGGCGCGCCCGATGGCGCCGCGCTGTTCCACGCCGTGCTCGCCGACGCGCTGGCCGAAGCCGCGCGTGCCGTCGCGCTGCAGGCCGGCACGCGCCGCGTGGTGCTGGGCGGCGGCTGCTTCCTCAACCGCGTGCTCGGCGCGCGCCTGGAGCGCGCGCTGGCGCAGCGCGGGCTGGTGGTGCACCGGCCGCTGGCGCTGAGCCCGGGCGACGCCGGCCTCGCGCTCGGCCAGGCCTGGGTCGCGGCCCACACCCGCATCGAACGAATCCAGGAGACGAACGCATGTGCCTAGCCCTGCCGGCCCGGCTGGTCGAGAAGCTCGAAGGCGACCAGGGCCTGGTCGACCTCGGCGGCGTGAAGAAGCCGGTGTCGCTGGCGCTGGTGCCCGAGGCCGTGGTCGGCGACTACGTGATCGTGCACGTCGGCTTCGCGATCGGCCTGATCGACCCCGAAGAGGCCGAGCGCACGCTGGCCCTGTTCGCCGAGATGGAGGCGAAGTCGACATGAAGTACATCGACGAGTACCGCGACGGCGATGCCGCGCGCCGCATCGCCGAGCGCATCGCCGCCGAGGCGCGGCCGGACCGGCGCTACGCCTTCATGGAGTTCTGCGGCGGCCACACGCATGCCATCGCGCGCTACGGCATCGGCGAACTGCTGCCGCCGAACCTGCGCATGATCCACGGCCCCGGCTGCCCCGTGTGCGTGCTGCCGATCGGCCGCATCGACCAGGCGATCTCGCTGGCGCTCGAGCGTGGCGCCATCGTCTGCACCTACGGCGACACGATGCGCGTGCCGGCGTCGAACGGGCTCAGCCTGATGAAGGCGAAGGCGCGCGGCGGCGACATCCGCATGGTCTATTCGGCGGCCGACGCGCTGAAGATCGCGCGCGCGTTGCCGGACCGCGAGGTCGTCTTCTTCGCCATCGGGTTCGAGACGACGACGCCGCCCACCGCGCTCGTCATCCGGCAGGCGGCGCAGGAAGGCCTGAAGAACTTCAGCGTGCTCAGCTGCCACGTGCTGACGCCCAGCGCCATCACGCACATCCTGGAGTCGGCGGAGGTGCGCGACTACGGCACGGTGCCGATCGACGGCTTCGTCGGCCCGGCGCACGTGAGCATCGTCATCGGCTCGGCGCCCTACGAGCACTTCGCCGACGAGTACCGCAAGCCGGTGGTCATCGCGGGCTTCGAGCCGCTGGACGTGATGCAGGCCATCCTGATGCTGGTGCGCCAGGTCAACGAAGGCCGCGCCGAGGTGGAGAACGAGTTCACGCGTGCCGTCACGCCCGAGGGCAACCTGGCGGCGCAGCGGGTGGTGAGCGAGGTGTTCGAGCTGCGCGAGCGCTTCGAGTGGCGTGGCCTCGGCGAGGTGCCGTACAGCGCGCTGAAGATCCGCCCGGCCTTTGCCGAGTTCGACGCCGAACGCCGCTTCGGCCTGCAGTACGCCGGCGTGCCCGACCACAAGCAGTGCGAGTGCGGCGCCATCCTGCGCGGCGTGAAGCGGCCGACCGACTGCAAGCTGTTCGGCACCGTCTGCACGCCCGAGAACCCGATGGGCTCGTGCATGGTGTCCAGCGAAGGTGCCTGCGCGGCGCACTACGCGTACGGGCGCTTCAAGGACATCGCGGTGGTGGCGGGCTGAGCATGGGCGCGAAGAAGGACTATCTGCGCCCGGTCGACTTCAAGCACGGCCGCATCGACATGAACCACGGCGCCGGCGGCCGCGCGGCGGCGCAGCTGATCGACGAGCTGTTCGCGCGCGCCTTCGACAACGAGTACCTGCGCCAGGGCGACGACGGCGCGCTGCTCGACGTGCCCGCCGGCCACCGGCTGGTGATGGCCACCGACGGCCACGTCATCAGCCCGCTGTTCTTTCCCGGCGGCGACATCGGCTGCCTGTCGGTGCACGGCAC
>CAUJHQ010000066.1 GCA_963204815.1 Pseudomonadota bacterium
ACCACCAGCGCGTGCAGCGCCTTCGCGTATTCCACCGCCTCGGCGCTGCTGCGCATGTCGGGCTCGGAGACGATCTCCAGCAGCGGCGTGCCGGCGCGGTTGAGGTCGATGCCGGTCTGGCCGGCGAAGTCCTCGTGCAGGCTCTTGCCGGCGTCTTCCTCGAGGTGCGCGCGCGTCAGGCGCACGCTGCGCGGCGCGCCGGCGAGCACGAAGTCGACGCGCCCGCCCTGCACCACCGGGATCTCGTACTGGCTGATCTGGTAGCCCTTGGGCAGGTCGGGGTAGAAGTAGTTCTTGCGCGCGAAGATCGACAGCGGCGCCACCTTCGCGCCCACCGCCAGGCCGAAGCGGATGGCGCGCTCGACGGCGCCGCGGTTCATCACCGGCAGCGTGCCCGGCAGCGCGAGGTCGACCGCGCAGGCCTGTGTGTTCGGCGCGGCGCCGAACTGCGTGCTGGCGCCGCTGAAGATCTTGCTCGCGGTGGAGAGCTGGGCGTGCGTTTCCAGGCCGATGACGACCTCGAAGCCGCGGATGAGCGTAACGGTCGCCATCGTCAGAACCCCGCCGGCACGCGGGTGTGGAAGTCGGTCGCCTGCTGCAGCGCGTGGGCGGTGTGCAGCAGTCGGCCTTCGTCGAAGTAGTTGCCGATCAGCTGCAGGCCGACCGGCATGCCGGCCGCGCCGAAGCCCGCCGGCACGCTCATGCCGGGCAGCCCGGCCAGGCTGGCCGGCAGCGTGAAGATGTCGGCCAGATAGGCCTGCAGCGGGTCGTCGCCCTGCTCGCCGAGCTTCCAGGCCACGGTGGGCGCCACCGGGCCGGCGATGACGTCGCAGTGCTGGAAGCAGGCCTGGAAGTCGTCGGCGATCATGCGGCGCAGCTTCTGCGCCTGCAGGTAGTAGGCGTCGTAGTAGCCGTGGCTCAGCACGTAGGTGCCGATCATGATGCGGCGCTTGACCTCGGGCCCGAAGCCTTCGGCGCGCGACTTCTTGTACATGTCCAGCAGGTCGGCGTACTGCGCCGCGCGGTGGCCGAACTTGACGCCGTCGAAGCGCGACAGGTTCGAGCTCGCCTCGGCCGGCGCGATGATGTAGTAGACGGGGATCGACAGCTCGGTGCGCGGCAGGCTCACGTCGACCAGCGTGGCGCCCAGCTTCTCCAGCTCGGCCAGCGTGGCGCGCACCGCGGCAGCCACGTCGGCGGCCAGCGCGGCGGGGAAGAACTCCTTCGGCAGGCCGATGCGCAGGCCCGCCAGCGGCTGCGCGGCGCTGGCGCCGGGCCGCGCGCTGAGCATCTGGGCGTGGAAGTCCTGCGGCGGCCGTTCGGCGCTGGTGGCGTCGCGCGGGTCGAAGCCGCTCATCGCCGACAGCAGCAGCGCGCAGTCTTCGGCGCTCTGCGCCAGCGGGCCGGCCTGGTCGAGGCTGGACGCGAAGGCGATCATCCCGTAGCGCGAGCACACGCCGTAGGTGGGCTTGATGCCGGTGACGCCGCAGAAGGCCGCGGGCTGGCGGATCGAGCCGCCGGTGTCGGTGCCGGTGGCCGCGGGCAGCAGGCGCGCCGCCACCGCCGCCGCCGAGCCGCCCGAAGAACCTCCCGGCACGCGCTCGGCGTTCCAGGGGTTCAGCGCCGGGCCGTAGGCGGAGTTCTCGTTGGCCGAGCCCATCGCGAACTCGTCGCAGTTGAGCTTGCCCAGCGTCACCATGCCGGCCGCGCCCAGGCGCGCCACCACGGTGGCGTCGAACGGGCTGGCGTAGCCTTCGAGCATCTTCGAGCCGGCGGTCGACGGCAGCGCGCTCTTCGCGAAGTCGGTGACGAAGATGTCCTTGTGCGCCACCGGCACGCCGGTGAGCGCGCCGCCCGCGCCCTTGGACAGGGCCGCATCGGCGGCGCGGGCGGCGGCGAGCGCGGCCTCGGCGTCGGTCGCGAGGAACGCGCCCTGGCGTTGGTGCGACGAAAGGCGTGCAAGCAGGTGTTGCGTGACCTCGGTGCTCGAAACGGTCTTCGCGTGCAGCGCGCGGCCGAGTGCTGCGACGCCCAGTTCGTGGGCCTTCATTCGATCACCTTGGGCACCAGGAACAGGCCGTCCTCGACGGCGGGTGCGCTGCGCTGGTTGGCGGCGCGTTCGTCGGTCTCGGTGACCGCATCCTCGCGCAGCCGCAGGTGCACCGCCTGCACCGCCGACAGCGGGGTGTAGAGCGGCTCGACGCCGCTGGTGTCGACGGCGCTCATCTTCTCGACGATGCCGAAGAAGTCGTTCAACTGCGCGAGCATCGCGCTGCTCTCGGCCGCGCTCAGCTCGAGGCGTGCCAGGTGGGCGATGCGGCTCACGTCCTGCGGGGTCAGGGCCATCGGAAAAAGGGGCTGGAAGAGGCTCGCCCCTAGAGGGAAACGAGGGGGCTTCGGGTATTATCTCCGGTTACCCATGAGCCCCGCCGGTTGCCGGTGACGAAGCCTTCCGCCCGCCTATCGTTGGCATCCTCCGCCTACGCATTCGCCCCCTCCGCAATGGCTGCCACCCGCACCCTCTCCCGTACATGATGTCCTCCCTGCGTCGCTACTTCTCGACGGATCTCGCGATCGACCTCGGCACCGCCAACACGCTGATCTACGTGCGCGGCAAGGGCATCGTGCTCGACGAACCCTCGGTCGTCGCCATCCGCCACGAAGGCGGCCCCAACGGCAAGAAGACCATCCAGGCCGTCGGCCGCGAGGCCAAGGCCATGCTCGGCAAGGTGCCCGGCAACATCGAGGCCATCCGGCCGATGAAGGACGGCGTCATCGCCGACTTCACGGTGACCGAGCAGATGCTCAAGCAGTTCATCAAGATGGTCCATCCGCGCTCGGTGCTGCGCCCGAGCCCGCGGATCATCATCTGCGTGCCCTGCGGCAGCACCCAGGTCGAGCGGCGCGCCATCCGCGAGTCGGCGCTCGGCGCCGGCGCCTCCGACGTCTACCTGATCGAGGAGCCCATGGCCGCCGCCATCGGCGCCGGGCTGCCGGTCTCGGAAGCCTCGGGCTCGATGGTGGTCGACATCGGTGGCGGCACCACCGAGGTGGGCGTCATCTCGCTCGGCGGCATGGTCTACAAGGGCAGCATCCGTGTCGGCGGCGACAAGTTCGATGAATCCATCATCAACTACATCCGCCGCAACTACGGCATGCTGATCGGCGAGCCCACCGCCGAAGCCATCAAGAAGAACATCGGTTCCGCCTTCCCCGGCAGCGAGGTGAAGGAGATGGAAGTGAAGGGCCGCAACCTCAGCGAAGGCGTGCCGCGCAGCTTCACGATCAGTTCCAACGAGATCCTGGAAGCGCTGACCGACCCGCTGAACCAGATGGTCAGCGCGGTGAAGAACGCGCTCGAGCAAACGCCGCCCGAGCTGGGCGCCGACATCGCCGAGCGCGGCATGATGCTCACCGGCGGCGGCGCGCTGCTGCGCGACCTGGACCGCCTGCTGGCCGAGGAAACCGGCCTGCCGGTGCTGGTGGCCGAAGACCCGCTGACCTGCGTGGTGCGTGGCTGCGGCATGGCGCTGGAGCGCATGGA
>CAUJHQ010000067.1 GCA_963204815.1 Pseudomonadota bacterium
CTGGCGCTCGTCGAGGCGCGCGCCGGCGACCACGCGGCCGCGCACGCGCGCGTCGACCCCGTCATCGCGTCGGAGCGCTACGGCCGCACGCTGCGGGCCAGCGCCGCCGTGCGCAAGGCGCTGCTGCACGCCGACGCCGCCGAGCCCGACGCCGCGCTGCGCAGCGCCGACCGCGCCGAGACGCTCTGCGGCGCGCCCTGCCCGCACGAGGCGACGCTCGCCGCGCTGCGCGCCCGCGTCGCGCTCGATCGGAGTGACGCCGCCGGCGCGCTGGCGCTGGCCCAGCGCGCGGCCCGGGCCGCCGAAGGCGGCGGCCAGGACGCCGAGCTGGCGAACGCGTGGCGCCTGCAGGGCCGTGCGCTGTCGGCGCTGGGCCAGGGCGACGCCGCGGCGGCGCGCTTCGCCGACGCGCTCGCGCTCGACCGCCGGCTCGCGCTGCCGGAGCGCGTTGCGCTCGACCTCGTCGAGGCCGCCGAGCACGAGCACCGGCGCGGCCGCACGGCGGCGGCGCGCGACTTCTACGAACGCGCCATCGTCGTGCAGCGCGCCGCCGGCCAGCCGCGCGACGCCGAACGGCTGCAGCAGCGGCTGGACGCGCTGCCGAAGTAGCGGCTCAGCCGCAGGACGCGGCGCCGCCGTCCAGCGCTCGCAGCGTGGCGGCGATGGCGTCGCCCAGGCGCGCCACCGCCGCGCGGTGCGCCGCCGCCACCGCCGCGTAGGACGCGGCCGCGGGCTGCTCGAAGGCGCCGCGGCAGCGCTGCTTCGCCGGCACCGGCGCGCCGTTCGACACCGTCCACTCGGCGTCGATGCGCGCCTGGCGGCCGGGCGCCGTCTCGAAGCGCGACACGTCCAGCGCCACGCGCCACGGGCCGCGCTGGCCGGGCAACGCGGCGGCGCGCAGCCGTTCGGCCACGGCGGCGCGGATCTCGTCGCCGAGCGGGCCGATCCAGCGCTCGTTCTCCAGCAGCGCCACGCTGCCGTCGGCCTGGCGCACCACCCAGCCAGCCTGGTCGACCTGCGGCGGCACCGCCACCGGCAGCAGTTCCCAGGCCGGCGTGGCCGGCAGCGCCACCGCGGGCGCGGCGGCGGCCGGCGGCGGCAGCAGCGAATGGAAATGCACGGGCGGCGCGCTGGCGCAGGCGGCGAGCGCCAGGGCCGCCAGCGCGGCCGGGAGCGGTCGGCGGGTCATGGCTTGGACTCCGGAAGGCGCGGCACCGGCGGGTCGTCGGGCTTGCCGCGCAGCAGCGATTCGGGGTGGCGCTGCAGGTAGTCGGCGAGCGTGCGCATGGCCTGCGCGGCGCGCTGCAGCTCGGCCAGCGTCTGCGCGGTCTGGCGCTGCAGCGGGGCGTCGTCGGCGGCGAGGTTGCGGCCGGCCTGGTCGAGCGCGCGCTGCGCCGAGGCGAGCGTCTCGCGCAGCCCGGCGAGCGACTGCTGCGCCTCCGGCCCGAGCTGGCGGATCGTCGCGTCGGCGCCCTGCAGCGTGAGCTGCAGCGCGCTGGTGGCGGCGCCGGCGGACTGCAGCGTCTGGTTCAGGTTCTGGCCGATCTCGTCGAAGCGCACCTTCGACAGCCGGTCCACCGTCTCGGCCAGCTGCGTCTGCATGTCGCTGAAGGCGCCGGCCACGGTGGGCAGCGTGGGCACCGCGGCGGCGACGTCGAAGCTGGCGCGCCGCGCCTTCGGCACGAAGTCGAGCGAGATGTACAGGCGCCCGGTGAGCAGGTTGCCGTTGCGCACCTGCGCGCGCAGCCCCTGCTCGACCAGCCGCGCGACGAGCTTCGCGTCGGCCTGCGCGCCGTTTCCGCTGGCCTGGCGGAAGTCCTCGCGCAGCCGGCCCATGCGCTGGGGGTAGAGGTCGGCGGTCACGGCCAGCGGCAGGCTGCGGCTCTTGGTGCCGGTGACGAAGGCGATCTCGCGCACCGTGCCGAGCTCGATGCCCAGCAGGTCGATCGGCGCGCCGACCTCCAGCCCGCGCAGCGACTGGTCGAACACCATGCGCACGCGCAGCGGCTCGCCGTCGTCGGGCGCGAGCGCGGCCTTCTCGGCAGCGTAGAGGCGGAAGTGGTCGCCCGCCGCCGCCGGCGTGGCGGCGTCGCCGCCGGGGCCGTAGTCGAACGCGATGCCGCCGGCCAGCACCGAGGCGAGCGACTGCGCGTTCACCGTCAGCCCGCCGGCGTTGAGCGCGACGTCGATGCCGCTGCTGTGCCAGAAGCGCGTCGCCTTCGACACCAGCGCCTCGTGCGGCGACTCGATGAAGATCTGCACCGCCAGCGCCTTCGTCGCCGCGTCGAGCGTGTAGCCGACGACGCGGCCGGCGCGGATGCGGCGGAAGTACACCGGCGCGCCGACGTCGAGCGAGCCGAGGTCGGCGGCGTCGAGCACGAAGCTGCGCCCGGGCTCGCCGCGCAGCACCAGCGGCGGCGCATCGAGACCGTCGAACTCGCGCCGCGTCTCTTCGGAAGCCCCGGCGTCGACGCCGATGTACGAGCCGCTCAGCAGCGTCGACAACCCGCTGACGCCGGCGCTGCCGATGCGCGGGCGCACGACCCAGAAGCGCGTGTCCTCGACCGCCAGGCCGGCGGCGCTCTTGTCCAGCCGCACGGTGGCGACGACCTTCTTGCGGTCGGGCGACAGGCCGATGCGCAGCACCTTGCCGACCGTCACCTCCTTGAAGCGCACCTCGGTGCGGCCGGCCTCCAGCCCTTCGGCGCTGCGCAGCGCGATCGTGATCTCGGGCCCGGACTGCAGGAACGAGCGCGCCACCAGCACGACGCCGACGACGAGGGCGACGATCGGCACCAGCCAGACGAGCGACAGGCGCAGCCGGTTCTGCTTCGCGACCACGGGTTCGGCGTGGGGGGTGTCGGGGTCAGCCACGGTCATCCTGTTCGGGCCAGATCAGGCGCGGGTCGAAGGCGGAGGAGGCGAGCATCGTCGCGACGACGACGCCGCCGAAGGCCAGCAGCCCGGCTTCGGCCTCGACGTTGGCGACGACGCCGAAGCGCACCATGCCGACGAGCAGCACGACGACGAAGACGTCGAGCATCGACCAGTGGCCCACCGTCTCGACCAGCCGGTACAGCGCCGCGCGGTCGCGCTGGCGCCAGGTGGAGCGGCGGTGCGCCGTCCACGCCAGCAGGCCGAGCGCGGCCACCTTCAGCAGCGGCACCGCGATGCTGGCGATGAAGACGATCAGCGCCAGCTCCCACGAGCCCGAGTGCCAGAGCTCGAGGATGCCGCCGACCAGCGTGTGGCTCTCGGTGCCGAGGAAGGTGTTGGTGCTCATCACCGGCAGCAGGTTGGCCGGCACGTAGAGCGCCACCGCGGTCAGCAGGAAGGCGGTGGTGCGCTGCACGCTGCGCGGCGTGAGCGCGTGCAGTTCGGTGTCGCAGCGCGGGCAGCGCGGTGCGCCGGCGCCGGCGGCCGGCTGCAGCACCAGGCCGCAGCAGCCGCAGTGGAGCAGGCCGCGCGAGCGCGCCGCGACGAAGCCCGTGCTCATGCGCGATGCCCTTCGCCCAGGCGCCAGAGTTCGTCCATGTCGCAGGCCTCGATGGCGGCCAGCAGCACCGCCAGCGCGACGTAGGCGAACAGCCCCGGGCCGACGACGACCTGCGTGACGCCGGCACTGCGCACCACTGCGATCAGCACGCCGAGCATGAAGACCTCGACCATGCTCCAGCGCAGCACCCAGCGCAGCGCACGCATCGCCGGCACGAAGGCGCGCACCGGGCGGCCGAAGGCCACCGGCAGCAGCACCCACAGGCGCAGCACGACGACCGCCAGCGGGAAGCAGAACGCGGTCGCGAGCGCGATCACGGCGACGGCGTGCTCGCCGGTCGTCCAGGTGGCGACGATGGCCTCGAACAGCGTCGCCACCGAATGGATGCCCTGCAGTTCCAGCGTCACGATCTCCGAGCCGCTGGCGATGGCCAGCACGAGCAGCGCGCCGACCGTGAGCGCGAGCTGGCCGTCCGGCCGCAGCCAGTGGCCGCGTGCCAGCGTGGCGCCGCAGCGCCGGCAGCGCTGGATGTCGCCCGGCGCCGGGTGCCGGTGAGGGTAGAGCGCGTCGCACTCGTGGCACGCGAGCAGGTCGGGGCGCGGCTGCGGGGCCATCGGCGATCAGGGCTTCGCCGGCTCGTCGGCCGGCGTGTCGTGGATGTTGATGGCGCGCAGCGCGGTGCCGGCATCTTCCTTCTGCGCCGCCGCGATCTCGAGCCGGCGCACGTCGGAGGACAAGCGCAGCGCGACCAGCCCGATCAGCTGGAAGCCGAACTCCGGGTTCTGGTAGTAGAGCTGGCGCACCGTGGCGCCGTCGATGCTGAGCAGCACGCAGGGCTCGGCGGCGCGCGCGCTCATCGTGCGCTTGCGGTCGGGGGCGAAGAACGCGATCTCGCCGAAGATGCGGCCGGGCACCAGCGTGACGCCGATCTCGACCAGCTCGATGCGGCCGCTGGCCAGCATGTAGAGGTGGTCGGCCTCGTCGCCCTTCTTGAACAGCAGCTCGCCGGCGGCCAGCTTGCGCTGCTTCATGTACGGGCGCAGCCACAGGCCCGAGGTGTCGCGCGCCTCGGCGGCGCTCTTCACGCGGCGCGTCAACTGCACCATCTCGACCGCGCGCCAGAGGTTGATCGGCAGCAGCACCGCGTGCAGCACCGCCATCGGCAGCGACGGGAACATCAGGCCGTAGACGAGGAAGCCGACGTTGCTGCCCACCGCCAGCCAGCGCAGCGGGATCATCGTCTTCACGAAGGTGCCGGCGATGACGAGCGCGGCGCTGACCGCGGCCGACCCCAGCGCCACCAGGCCGGCCGGCGTCGCGAACATGCCGTCGATGCTGGCCACGGCGTGGCGCAGGGTGGCTTCGAAATCGATCACGGGTGCGGCGCGCGCTTCGATGTGAGGGAGCCGGCAGTGGGCATCAAGCCCACCGCGGGTGTCAACTTTAGGGCGCCGGCGTGGTTCGGCCGCGACGCGGGCATCATCGGCACCCCTGGAGGTTTCCCGATGTCGCTGCGCCACCGCCTCGGCCTGCTGCTCGCCGCCGCGCTGCTGGCGGCGACCGCGCGCGCGGCCGAACCGGGGGCGCCGGTCGAGCACCCGCAGGACTTCATCGACGTCTACGCGCGCGAGGTCGACCGCCGTCTCGCGCTGCCGGCCGCCGAGCAGCAGGCCTACGGCGACCGCCTGGTGGCGGCGTTCGCCGCCGCCGGCGTGGCGCTGGCGCAGCCGCAGTGGGTGCTGCTGGTCGACCGCAGCGAGCACGTGCAGGCCGCCATGCTCTGGTGGGTGGCGCCGGGCGGCTACGTGGGGCTGGTCGGCGCCTCGCCGGTGTCGACCGGGCAGCCGGGCCGCTTCGAGCACTTCGAGACGCCGACCGGCGTCTTCGCGCATTCGCTCGCCAACCCCGACTACCGCGCCGAGGGCACGCGCAACGCCAACGGCATCCGCGGCTACGGCGTGAAGGGCCTGCGCGTGTTCGACTTCGGCTGGGTGACGGCGCCGCGCGGCTGGGGCACGCCGGGCACGCAGCCGATGCGCCTGCAGGTGCACGCCACCGACCCCGACCGGCTGGAACCGCGGCTCGGCGAGCGCGAGTCGAAGGGCTGCATCCGCATTCCCGCCACGCTGAACACGCTGCTCGACCGCCACGGCGTGCTCGACGCCGACTACGAAGCGGCCGCCGCCGCCGGCCGCGCGCCCGGGGTGCTGCGGCCGGACCGCACCCCCACCGCGTGGCCGGGGCGCTGGCTCGTCGTCGTCGACAGCGGCCGGCACGCGCGCCCGCCGTGGGCGCCGCTGCCCGGGCAGGCGCCACCGCCCGACGACGTGCTGACCTGCTGACGATGCCCTGGAACGCGCGCTTCTACCCGCCGGCGATGCGCCACCTGAGCGAGGTGGCGCGCGAGAAGGCGATCGCGGTCGCGAACGCGCTGCTCGCCGACGATCCGCTGAAGGACGAAGGCCGGGCGATCCGCATCGGCATCGCGCAGGCGAAGGCCTGGGCCGAGCACCACGGCCTGCCGGTGCACGACACCGACGCCGCGGGCTGAAGCCTCAGGCCGGCACCGTCTCGTCGCGGCGCACGCGCACCGCGCAGTACTTGAACTCCGGGATCTTCGCCACCGGGTCGAGCGCGGCGTTCGTCAGGCGGTTGATCGCCGCCTCGTACCAGCAGAAGGCGACGAACACGCTGCCCGGCGGCGAGCCGTCGTCGGCACGCGCGTAAAGCTGCACCTCGCCGCGGCGCGACTGCAGCGTCACGCGCTCGCCGGGCACGAGGCCGAGGCGCGCCATGTCCTGCGGGTGGAACATCGCCACCGGGTCGGGCTCGATGGCGTCGAGCACCTGCGCGCGCCGCGTCATGCTGCCGGTGTGCCAGTGCTCGAGCTGGCGGCCGGTGATCAGCACCAGCGGGTACTCGTCGTCGGGCCGCTCGGCCGCCGGGATGATGTCGGCCGGCACGAAGCGCGCCTTGCCGCCCGGGCGCGGGAAGTGGTCGGTGAAGACCACCGGCTCGCCGGCGTCGCCTTCGTGCTCGCAGGGGTAGACCACGGCGCCGTCGTTCACCAGGCGCTGCCACGTGATGCCGGCAATGCTGGGCATGGCGCGGCGCATCTCGTCGAACACCGCCGCCACCGCCGCGTCGCCGCGGCCGTAGTGCGACCAGTCCAGGCCCAGGCGCGCCGCCATCTCGACGATCAGCTCCAGGTCCTGCCGCGCCTGGCCGGGCAGCGGCAGCACCGGGCGCGCCAGCTGCACCAGGCGGTCGGTGTTCGTGAAGCTGCCCAGCTTCTCGGCGAAGGCCGAGGCCGGCAGCACCACGTCGGCCAAAGCCGCCGTCTCGGTGACGAAGAGGTCCTGCACGACCAGCATCTCCAGCGACGCCAGCGCGTGGCGCGCGTGGTTGGCGTCGGGGTCGCTCATCGCCGGGTTCTCGCCCATCACGTACATGCCGCGCACGGTGCCGGCGTCGATGGCGCGCATCACCTCCACCACCGTGAGGCCGGGCTTGCCGTCCAGGCGCGATTCCGGCACGCCCCAGGCCGCCGCGAAGTGGCGCCGCGCGTCGGCGTTGTCCACCCGCTGGTAATCGGGGTACATCATCGGGATCAGACCGGCGTCGCTCGCGCCCTGCACGTTGTTCTGGCCGCGCAGCGGGTGCAGGCCGGTGCCGGGGCGGCCGATCTGCCCCGTCATCAGCGCCAGCGCGATCAGGCAGCGCGCGTTGTCGGTGCCGTGCACGTGCTGGCTGACGCCCATGCCCCAGAGGATCATCGAGGCCTTGCTCTTCGCGTACAGGCGCGCCACCTCGCGGATGGTGTCGGCAGGCACGCCGCAGATCGGCGCCATGCGCTCGGGGTCGTAGCCCTTCACGTTCTCGGCCAGCGCTTCGTAGCCTTCGGTGCGCGCGGCGATGAACGCCGGGTCGACGAGGTTCTCGGTGACGATGACGTGCATCATCGCGTTCAGCAGCGGCACGTCGGTGTCGGGCTTGAAGCGCACGTGGCGGTGCGCCAGCCGCGCCATGTCGCCCTTGCGCGGGTCCATCACGATCAGCTTGGCGCCGGCATGCACGGCGTTCTTGATCCAGCTCGCCGCCACCGGGTGGTTCACGGTCGGGTTGGCGCCGATGACGACGATGACCTCGCTCTCCAGCACGTCCATCACCGGGTTGCTGACCGCACCCGAGCCGATGCCTTCGAGCAGCGCGGCCACGCTGGACGCATGGCACAGCCGCGTGCAGTGGTCGACGTTGTTGCTGCCGAAGCCCAGCCGCACCAGCTTCTGGAACAGGTAGGCCTCCTCGTTGCTGCCCTTGGCGCTGCCGAAGCCGGCCAGCGCCTGCGGGCCGTGCGTGTCGCGCAGCTTCGCGAGCGTGCCGCCGGCGAGGTCGAGCGCCTCCTGCCACGTCGCTTCGCGGAACACGGCGAGCGGATTCGCCGGGTCGACCGGCGTGTCCTTGGGCACGCCTTCGCGGCGGATCAGCGGCACCGTCAGGCGGTGCGGGTGGCGCACGTAGTCGTAGCCGTAGCGGCCCTTCACGCACAGGCGGCCGTGGTTGGCCGGGCCGTCGCGCCCTTCCACGTGCACGATGCGGTCGTCCTTCACGTGGTAGGTGACCTGGCAGCCGACGCCGCAGTACGGGCACAGCGAATCGACGCTGCGGTCGGGCGCGAGCAGCGCCGCGCCCTTGGCCGGCGCCAGCGCGCCGGTCGGGCAGGCCTGAACGCATTCGCCGCAGGCCACGCAGGTGGACGCGCCCATCGGGTCGTCCATGTCGAAGACGATCTTCGCGTGCGCGCCGCGGAACGCGAGGCCGATGACGTCGTTGCCTTGCGCGTCGCGGCAGGCGCGCATGCAGCGCGTGCACTGGATGCAGGCGTCGAGATTGACGGCGATGGCGGCGTGGCTGTCGTCGGGCGTGACGGCTTCGCGCGCCGCGAAGCGCGGCGCGCCCACGCCGATGCGTTCGGACCAGGCATCGACCTCGTCGCCGCGCTTCAGCGGCGCCGGCGGCAGGTCGGCCTGCAGCAGTTCCAGCACCAGTTGCTGGCTCTTGCGCGCACGCTCGCTGGCGCTCTGCACCTCCATGTTCGGCGTCGGCTGGCGGCAGCAGCTGGCGGCGAGCGTGCGCTCGCCCTTCACTTCCACCATGCAGGCGCGGCAGTTGCCCACCGCCTCCAGGCCTTCGCGGTAGCACAGGCGCGGGATCGCGATGCCTTCGCGGTCGGCGACCTGGATGATGGTCTCGCCCGGCGCGGCCGTGACCTCGCGGCCGTCGAGCTTGAAGGCAATCATGACCGCCCCTCGCCCGACGGGTACGTCGGTCGATCCCCCAAGGGGATGGCGGGCCGGCTTGGGAGCGGCCCGGCGCTCGGCCCGCGCCCGTTCGGCGACGCAGCGTGTCTCATGCCAGCTCCTCCGGGAAGTACTTGACCACGCAGTCCACCGGGTTCGGCGCCGCCTGCCCCAGGCCGCAGATCGACGCGTCGCGCATCACCAGCGACAGGTCGGCGAGCAGCGTGGTGTCCCACTTCGGTTCCTCGATCAGCGCGCGCGCCTTCGCGGTGCCGTTGCGGCACGGCGTGCACTGGCCGCAGCTCTCGTGCTCGAAGAAGCGCATCAGGTTGCGCGCGGCGTCGACCACGCGGTCTTGCTGTGACAGCACCATGACGGCGGCGGACCCGATGAAGCAGCCGTGCGGCTGCAGCGTGTCGAAGTCGAGCGGCACGTCGGCCAG